>DASVVU010000053.1:0-25814 GCA_036386395.1 Beijerinckiaceae bacterium
TGAACCGAACCCATGTGAGCACGAGCTGTTCGCGGTGGTTGTGGAGAAAAACGCGATCAGCACCGGCAGTCCCGTAGAGTTTGCCTTCGAGCAGCTATGCAACCGCTTTGACCGCTACCTTGGTCGTCTGCACCTGCAGAACAATACGCAACGTGGCCTGCTTGTTGTCGATAGATCGTCATTCGAGAAGCGGTTCCAGGGATTGGCACAGAGCTTCAGGACGCAGGGTCATCGTTGGGGGCGCCTCATGAATATTGCTGAGGTCCCGCTATTCGCGGATTCCAGAGCCTCCCGGCTTATTCAGATGGCTGATCTCGTCTCCTACGGCGTGTTCCGCTATTTCGAAAAAGGCGACAACCGATTCATGCCGATTCTGTCGCCCCGGTTCGACAGAGAGGGCCAGCAAGTACACGGTCTGGTGCATTGGGAGCACCGTCCAGCACTAGCAGCGACTACAATCGTCACCGCATCCCGAGCCGGCTTTCAGACGACCGTGGTACAGATCGTTCCCGATCCGCCGACTCCTGAGGAGTCGTAAGGCCATAAACCCACCCCGGTTTGCCCCAACGGCCAAGAGTGGTAGCTTCCCGGCCAATCAACACGGGCAGGACCAGGATGTCACGAGATCACGCCGGGCCGCGGCGGCCGCGCGCTTTTGCCTGGACCGGCGGGCTGGCGGCGCTTTTTTGCGCCGCCCTCCTCGCCACCGCCGCCCAGGCACGCACCTTCCGGGCGGCCGACATCCAGTCCGAGGACTATCCGACCGTCCAGGCGCTCATGCACATGGACAGGCTGCTGCAGGAGCGCACCGGCGGGCGCCACCGGCTGCAGATCTTCCACTCGCGCCAGCTCGGCGAGGAGAAGGAGACGATCGAGCAGACCCGGGCCGGGGCGATCGACCTCAACCGCATCAACGTCGCCCCCATCGCGAGCTTCGCGCCGCAGGCCAACGTCCTCGTCCTGCCGTTCCTGTTCCGCTCGGTCGAGCACCTCCACCAGGTCCTCGACGGGCCGGTCGGCGACGAGATCCTGAAGAGCTTCGAGGGCGGCGGCTTCGTCGGCCTCGCCTTCTACGATTCCGGTGCGCGCTCGATCTACAACAGCGTGCGCCCGGTCCGGACGCTGGAGGACCTGAAAGGCCTGCGCATCCGCATCCAGCAGTCGGACCTCATGACCGACATGTTCAAGGCGCTCGGCGTCACCCCGGTCCCGCTGCCCTACGGCCAGGTCATGACGGGCTTGACGACCCAGCTCATCGACGGGGCCGAGAACAACTGGCCCTCCTTCGTGACGACCGGCCACTACCGGGCGGCGCCCTACTATTCCATGACCCAGCACACCATGGCCCCCGAGGTGCTGGTCATGTCCGAGAAGGCGTGGTCGAGCCTCTCCCCCGAGGACCAGGCGGTCTTCCGCGAGGCCGCGCGGGAATCGGGCGCCTACATGCGCGAGCAGTGGCGGCAGTGGGAGGACCGCTCGCGCCGCGAGGCCCAGCTCGGCGGCGTCACCGTCGTCGAGGACGTTGACAGGAAGGCGTTCGAGAGGGCCATGTCGGGCATCTACGACCGGATGCTGACCGACCCGAAGATCAAATCGCTTGTCGACCGGATTCGCGAAACCCCCTGAGCCGGCGCCCCTGGCACTCGCCGCGGCCCCGCCCGACGGCGCGCAAGCCGGCGCGAAGCGCCCGCACGAGCGCGACGACCGCAGCTGGCTCGAGCGCCAGATGCGCCGGCTGCCCGTGCGCTGGCGCATCCTCGGCATCGCGGTCCTGAACTCGGCGCTCGCCCTCGTCCTCCTCTTCCTGATCTGGGACGGGGCGAAGGCGCTCAGCGGCGCCTGGCTCGAGCTGCGCCAGGTGCGCCAGTCCGAGAAGCTCCTCGTGTCCCTCGACAGCGAGGCCGGGCGCCTGCAGAGCCTGATCCACCGCTACTTCAACCAGCCGAACCCGATCGTCTTGGCCGAGATCATCCGGCGCCGCGAGGCGCTGATGAGCCGGCTGCGCGCGCAGGCCTCCATCGATCCGCTGACGGCGGGGCCGGCCCAGGCCCTCATCGAGATCACCGAGCGCTTCATCACCGGCTTCGACGACCTGCGCGCCGTGCGCTCCTCGCTCTCGGCCATCTACGACACCGACGTGCTGCGCCCGGCCCGCGACATGGCCGGCCTCTACGCCATCATCGATTCGACGACGTCCGGGACGCAGTCCCTGATCCTGCCGTCCCTCGGCAAGTCGCGCGAGTCCTTCAACGCCATGCTGCTCGCAGCGAACGCCTACTACCTCTCGATCTCCCAGGACGCCGGCGACGAGGCGAAGCGCAACGCCGAGATCATCGAGCGCACCGCGCCGGTGATGATCGACCTTGCCGACACCGACCTCCAGCGCAACGCCCTCACGGCGCTGCGCGACCGCGCCATCTCGATCCGCCGGGGCCTGAGCCTCCTCACCGAACACTTCGCCAAGCAGGAGCGCCTCCTGCGCGAGGCCATCGACGGCAACGCCGCCGCCATGGGGGCGATGACGGCCCAGCTCACCGCCACGATCCAGGAACGCGAGCGCGCCGCCCAGGAGACCTTCGACAGCGCGCTCCGGGAGGTCAACGCCAAGGTCGCCATGGTGGCGCTCCTGTTCGTGTTCCTGGTCGTCGGCATCGGGCTTGCCGTGTCGCGCAGCATCCGGGCGCCCCTCGGGGAGCTCAGGCAGGAGATGGATGCGATCGTGCGCGGCGACTACAACCGCCGCGTCCGCGACCTCGAGGGCCGCGACGAGATCGCCGAGATGGCCCGCGCCGTCGAGGTCTTCCGCGAGAACGCGATCGCCAAGCGCGAGGCGGAATCGGCGCTGCGCACCTCGAAGGACCACGCCGAGAGCGCGCTCTCGGAATTGCGCGACACGCAGACGAGCCTGATCGAGGCCGAGAAGCTCGCGGCGCTCGGCAGCCTCGTCGCCGGCGTCGCGCACGAGGTCAACAACCCGGTCGGGATCAGCCTCACCGTCGCCTCGAGCCTCGCCCGGCGCTGCGAGGAGTTCGCGCGCGAGATCGAGGACGGGCAGATCCGGCGCTCGCGCCTGTCCGAGTTCGTGGCCGGCAACCGGGACGCCGCGAACCAGCTCGTGACGAACCTCCACCGGGCGGGCGAATTGATCCAGAGCTTCAAGCAGGTCGCGGTCGACCGCAGCCACGCCGACCGGCGCTCCTTCGACCTCAAGGAATCGGTCGACCAGATCGTCTCGTCCCTGCGCCCGGGTCTCAAGAAGTTCCAGGTCAGGCTCGTGGTCGACGTGCCGGACGGCATCGTGATGGACAGCTACCCGGGGCCGCTCGGGCAGGTCATCACCAACCTCTTCCTCAACGCCGTCAACCACGCCTTTCCGGAAGGCCAGAGCGGCACGATCAGCATCGTGGCGCGGACGAGCGGGGCCGACCAGGTCCACATCGTGTTCCGCGACTCAGGGATCGGCATGTCCGAGGAGGTGCAGCGCAAGGCCTTCGACCCGTTCTTCACGACGAAGCGCGGCGACGGCGGCACCGGCCTCGGCCTGCACATCGTCTACAACCTCATCACCCGCCGGCTCGGCGGGCGCATCGTGCTCTCGTCCATGGCCGGCGCCGGCACCACGTTCCGCATCAACCTGCCGCGGGTCGCGCCGAAGGAAGAGCTGCCGCCGCCGCCGGCGATGGCCATGAGGGTGGGAGCTTGAGCATGGCCGAGGACGACGAGTTCCTGACCGTCATCGAGGACGGGCAGGGCGAGGCCCCGCTCCCGTCCGGCGCGCGCTGGAAGGTCGCCGTCATCGACGACGACCCGGCCGTCCACGAGGGCACGCGCTTCGCCCTCTACGACTACGCCCTCAACCGGCAGGGCCTCGAGATCCTCTCGGCCTACTCGGCCGAGGAGGGGCGCGAGCTCATGCGCCGGCACCCCGACACGGCGGTCGTCCTCCTCGACGTCGTCATGGAGAGCGAGGGGGCGGGGCTCGAGCTCGTCGACTTCATCCGCAACGAATTGAAGAACGAGACGGTGCGGATCATCCTGCGCACCGGCCAGCCCGGGCAGGCGCCGGAGCGGCGCGTCATCGTCGACTACGACATCAACGACTACAAGGCGAAGACCGAGCTTACCGCCGACAAGCTGTTCACGACGCTGACCGCGGCCCTGCGCAGCCACCTCCAGCTCCAGCGCATGGTCGAGACGAGGCGCGGCCTCGAGATCATCATCGACGCGGCCGGGCGCCTGTTCGACTTCCGCTCGATGCAGCGCCTCGCCGAGGGGGTGCTGACCCAGATCGCCTCGCTCCTCAACGTCGAGTGCGCCGGCATCCTGGTCCTGCGCGAGATGGGCGGCGAGACCGAGAAGTTCTCGGTGCTGGCGGGCTCCGGCTGCTACAGCCGCCTCGTCGGCCGGCGGGGGACGCTGGAGCCCGACCTGCACCGGATCGTCGAGGAGGCCTTCGCGCGCCGCCTGCACGCCTTCCACGACGAGCGCTCGGTGCTCTACATCGGCACCGGCAGCGGGCGCGAGGTGGTGGTGATCCTCGAGGCCGGCAAGAGCCTGTCCGAGACCGACCGCACCCTCGTCGAGGTGTTCTGCAGCCGGCTCTCCGCCGCCTTCGACAACGTGATCCTGTACGAGCAGCTGCAGCAGGCGAACGCCGGCCTCGAGGAGCGCGTCCGGCAGCGCACCCGCGAGCTGACGCAGGCGAACGAGCGCCTCGCCGGGCAGTCCGAGCAATTGCGCCACGCCAACCGCTTCAAGAGCGAGATCCTCGGCACCGTCGCCCACGACCTCAAGAACCCGCTCGGCGTGATCCTCGGGCGGGCCGAGATGCTGTCCGAGCTCCTCGGCCGCAAGCCGCTCCAGAAGGACGCGGCCGGCGCCCAGATCGCCCACATCCGCGAATCGGCGAAGCGGCTCACCGGCATGGTCGACACCCTCATCGCCGACGCCATGAGCGACGCCCTCGACATCCGCATCCGCCGCGAGCCCATCGATCTTTCCCGCCTCGTCGCCGAAGTCGCGGCGGCGAACCGTCCGCTCGCCGAGCGCAAGGAGCAGACGATCCGCTTGACCGAGGCGCCCGAGGCCACGGTCATGGGCGACCAGGACCGCCTCGGCGAGGCCGTCGACAACCTCGTCAGCAACGCCATCAAGTACAGCCCCAAGGGCGCCGCCATCGAGGTGACGGTGGAGCGGCGCGACGGCCAGGCCGCGGTCGCGGTCAGGGACCGGGGGCCGGGCCTGTCGCGCGAGGACATGTCGCGGCTGTTCGGGCGCTTCCAGCGCCTCTCGGCCCAGCCCACGGGAGGCGAGACCTCGACCGGCCTCGGCCTCTCGATCGCCAAGCGCATCGTCGAGCTGCACGGCGGCACGATCGAGGCGCAAAGCGAGGGCCAGGGCAAGGGCGCCGTCTTCGAGATTCTCCTGCCTACGGAGCGTTGGGTCGAGCCATGAGCGTGTCCCCCCACATCTTCGTCGTCGACGACGAGGCCGCCGCCCGGGACATGGTCGGCGACTACCTCAAGCTGCACGGCTTCAAGGTCACCCTGTGCGACGGCGGCAAGAGCCTTCGCGAGGCGCTCGCCAAGGACAAGCCGGACCTCATCGTCCTCGACCTCAACATGCCGGAGGAGGACGGGCTCTCGATCGTCCGCGACCTCAAGAAGAGCGCGAACGTGCCGGTCATCATGCTGACCGCGACGGCAAGCCCGATCGACCGGGTCGTCGGCCTCGAGCTCGGCGCCGACGACTACCTGGCGAAGCCCGCGGAGCTGCGCGAGCTCGTCGCCCGCATCCGCTCGGTCATCCGCCGGGCGCAGGCCGCCGCGGCCGCGCCCCCCGGCGGCGCGGCGCGCGAGAGAGTGCGGTTCGGGACGAAGTGGCTCGACCTCGAGGCCCGCGTCCTCCAGGACGAGGAGGGCGTCGACCACCCGCTCACCACCTCGGAGTTCAACCTTCTCAAGGCCTTCGCCGACCACCCCCGGCGGGTGCTCTCCCGCGAGCGGCTCCTCGACCTCGCCAACGCCCGGGACCCGGACGCCTTCGACCGCGCCATCGACGTGCGCATCACCCGCATCCGCCGGAAAGTCGAGCCCGACCCGAACCACCCCCGCATCATCCGCACCATCCGCGGCGCCGGCTACGTGTTCTCGCCCGACGGGCAGGAGCAGTAAGCTTCGGGTGCTTGACAGCACCGAATCTGATGTACAGATATCTGTACATAACTTGAAAGCGCCCGCATGGCCCATGTCTCCTACACCGAGCTCCGCTCCAACCTCGCCAAGTACATGGATGAGGTGTGCGACAGCCGCGCGCCCCTTCTCGTGACGCGCCAGAACGCCCGGGGCGTCGTGATGATCTCGGAAGACGAGTTCGAGGGCATGATGGAGACACTGCACCTTCTGCGAAATCCGGCCAATGCGGCGCGTCTGCTCCGCTCCATCGAGGAGGCGAACGCCGGCGCTATCTCCGAGCATGATCTCGTGGACGTGGAAGAGCCCACCGACGGCGCATGAAGCTCCTCTGGTCCAGGGCGGCGTGGGAGGACTATCTCCACTGGCAGTCCGCCGACCGAAAGATTTTGCAGTCGATCAACGACCTCATCAGGGACATCGAACGCGATCTGTTTCGGGGGCTCGGAAAGCCGGAGCCTCTCAAGCATGATCTGCAAGGGTGGTGGTCCCGGCGCATCACGGGCGAGCATCGCCTCGTCTATCGGGTCTCGGGCAAGGGGCCCACGTTCCAGATCGAAATCGTCGCCTGCCGCTATCATTACGGCTAGAAAGCGCTCTAGCCTCTCGAAGAGGCGGGATGGAACCAGATGGCGGCGGAGCGGGATTTCGGCGAGTACGACTTCATCGTGGTCGGGGCGGGCTCGGCCGGGTGCGTGCTGGCGAACCGGCTCTCGGCCGACCCGCGCCACCGCGTGCTCCTGCTCGAGGCCGGCGGCAAGGATTCGTGGATCTGGTTCCACATCCCGGTCGGCTACCTCTTCGCCATCGGCAACCCGCGCGCCGACTGGATGTTCACGACGGGCGAGGAGGCGGGCCTCGGCGGGCGGGCGCTCGCCTATCCCCGCGGCAAGGTGATCGGCGGGTCGTCCGCGATCAACGCCATGATCTACATGCGCGGGCAGGCGGCGGACTACGACGGCTGGCGCCAGCTCGGCCTCACGGGCTGGGGCTGGGACGACGTCCTGCCCTACTTCCTGCGGCACGAGGACCACGTCGACCCGCCGAACGAGCTCCACCGCAGCGGCGGCGAGTGGCGGGTCGAGCATCCCCGCATCCGCTGGGAGATCCTCGACGCCATCCGCGACGCGGCGGCGGCCGCCGGCATCCCGAAGATTCCCGACTTCAACACCGGCGACAACGAGGGCTCGTCCTACTTCCAGGTCAACCAGAAGCGCGGCCGGCGCTGGAGCGCGGCGCGCGGGTTCCTCAAGCCCGTGCTGAACCGGCCGAACCTCAGGCTCGAGACCGGCGTCGAGGTCGAGCGCGTGGCCTTCGAGGGCGCCCGCGCCGCGGGCGTCGTGTTCCGCAAAAGCGGCGAGCGCTATCTCGCCCGCGCCGCCGGCGAGGTGGTGCTTGCGGCGGGCGCCGTCGGCTCGCCGAAGATCCTGGAGCTCTCGGGCGTCGGCGACGGCGAACGACTCGCGAGCCTCGGCATCCGGGTCGTGCGCCACCTGCCGGGGGTCGGAGAAAACCTCCAGGACCACCTCCAGCTCCGCCCGGTCTACAAGGTCACGGGCGTGCGCACCCTCAACACTGATTATGCGCGGCTTTGGAAGCGGGCCGCCATGGGCCTCGAATACGCGCTGTTCCGCACCGGGCCTCTCACCATGGCGCCGTCGCAGGTCGGCGCCTTCGCGCGCTCCGGCCCGGAGTACGCGACCGCGAACCTCGAGTTCCACTTCCAGCCGCTCTCCCTCGACAAGTGGGGCGAGGGCCTGCACCCCTTCGGCGCCTTCACGGCGAGCGTCGCGAACGTGCGCCCGTCGAGCCGCGGGAGCGTCCACCTCGCCGCGCCCGACCCCGCCGCCCCGCCCGCGATCCGGCCGAACTACCTCTCGACCGAGGAGGACCGGCGCGTCGCCGTCGAGGCGCTCCGCCTCGCCCGCCGCATCGTCGCCCAGCCGCCCCTCGCGAAGTACCGGCCAGAGGAGCACCGGCCCGGCGCGCACCTGACCTCGGACGAGGAACTCGTGCGGGCGGCCGGCGAGATCGGCACCACCATCTTCCACCCCGTCGGCACGGCGAAGATGGGCGTCGAGGGCGACCCGATGGCCGTCCTCGACGAGCGCTTAGCGGTGCGCGGGGTCGAGGCTCTTCGCGTCGTCGACGCCTCGGCGATGCCGCGCATCACCTCGGGCAACACCAACTCGCCGGTCGTGATGATCGCCGAGAAGGGGTCCGAGATGATCCTGGCCGACCGCTAGCAATTCACCTCTCCCCGCTTGCAGGGAGAGGCCGACTCGGCGAAGCCGAGCGAGTGAGGGGCCGGGTGAGCCCAATCCCCCGGCCCCTCACCCCACCCCTCTCCCCGCAAGCGGGGAGAGGGGGCGCGCAGAAACGGATTGACTCGCGATGTCGGTTGCAGAAAACTCGCTTTGTTCGCAGCCTGAACCTCCTTTGTTCGCATGAATCTCGCGATCACAACCCTCCCACAACTTCCGGTCGATGGCCGACAGTCCGCGACGGCGGCCGGGGTCCAGCGCGGGGTCAGGCGCCTGTTCGCGCGGCTCGGCCACGCGACGCTGCCCGAGTTCACGCTGGCGAGCGGGCGGCGCGCCGACGTGATCGCGCTCGCGCCGGACGGCTGCCTCGCCATCGTCGAGATCAAGTCGAGCGTCGCCGACTTCCGGGCCGACCGGAAATGGCCGGACTACCGCGACTTCTGCGACCGCTTCTTCTTCGCCGTCCCCGAGACCGTGCCCCTGGAGATCCTGCCCGACAGCGCCGGGCTCATCGTGGCGGACAGCTTCGACGCCGCGATCCTGCGCGAGCCGCCCGCCCATCCGCTTGCGGGCGCCCGCCGCAAGGCCGTGACGCTCCGCTTCGCCCGCGCCGCCGCCGGCCTCCTCCACGCCCTCGCCGACCCGGAGGCCGCCGCCGAGGCGTGGTGAGCGGCTAAAAGGCCGTTCCATCACCGGGAGCGATGGGCGTCTTCGCGTTTTGTTATGATGCGGCCCCGGCGCTTGCCTTCGCGGCGGCAAGCGGCCATGGAACCGCTTTCCCGAAAGAGCCCGAGCCGCCCGATGAACGCCCCCGTCCCCGTGCCCTCCGTCCTCGCGATCCGCCCGGAGGCGGAGAACGCGCCCGAGAGCGGCATCGTCGAGGTCGCGAACTACGCCCGCGGCCGCGAGGGGCTGATCCCGCTCTACGTCGGCGAGGGAGACCTTCCGACCCCGGCCTTCATCTGCGACGCCGCGATCCGGGCGCTCCGTGCCGGCGAGACCTTCTACACCTGGCAGCGCGGCATCCCGGACCTGCGGCAGGCCCTCGCCCGCTATCACGAGCGGCTGTACGGGCGCCCATCCGACCCGGAGCGCTTCTTCGTCACCATCGGCGGCATGCACGCGGCGCAGATCGCGGTGCGCATGGTCGCGGGCGCGGGCGACGAGGTCCTGATCCCGACGCCGGCCTGGCCCAATTTCGCCGGCGCCGTCACGGTCGCGGGCGCCCGCGTGGTCCCGGTGCCGATGACCTGCACCGAGGCCGGCTGGCGCCTCGACTTCGACCGCCTGAAGGGCGCCGTCACGGCCCGCACCCGCGCCATCGTGGTCAACTCGCCCGCGAACCCGACCGGCTGGACCGCGAGCCTCGACGACCTGCGCGCCATCTTGGCGCTCGCCCGCGCCCGGGGCCTGTGGATCGTCGCCGACGAGATCTACGCCCGCTTCGCCTACGACCCGAAGCTCACCGTCGACGGACGCACGCCCTCGTTCCGGGACGTCATGGAGGACGGCGACCGCGTCCTCTTCGTCCAGACCTTCTCGAAGAACTGGGCCATGACCGGCTGGCGCATCGGCTGGCTCGAGGCCCCGCGGGCGCTCGGACAGACGATCGAGAACCTGATCCAGTACTCGACCTCCGGCGTGCCGCAGGTCCACCAGCGCGCCGCCGTCGCGGCGCTGGAGGAGGGCGAAAGCTTCGTCGCCGACCAGATCGCCCGCGCCCGGCGCGGGCGCGACATCGTCTGCGCCGGCCTTGCCGCCACGGGCCGGGTCGTGCTGCCGCCGCCCCCCGGCGCCTTCTACGCCTTCCTCAAGGTCAAGGGCGCCGCCGACGCCCGGGCGCTGGCGCTGCGCCTCGTCGACGAGGCGAACGTGGGGCTCGCCCCCGGCAGCGCCTTCGGGGCGGGCGGCGAGAGCTATCTTCGCCTGTGCTTCGCGCGCAATCACGAGCACCTCGAGGAGGCTGTGCGGCGGCTCGCGGCAGTTCTCTAGGTTGTGGCCGCGATCCTCTCCCAAGCCGCGCAGATTCTCGTCGCGGCGGCGGGCGGCCTCGCCTTCCATCTCCTCGGCATCCCGGCCGCCTGGATGTCCGGCGCGATGGTCGCCGTGGTGGCCTGGGGCGCGTCGGGGCGCGGCCGGCCGCTGCCGCGCCCGCTGGCGGATGCCGCCATGCTCGTCTCCGGCGCCACCATGGGGGCCGGCATCACGCCCGAGGCGCTCGCCGCGGTGACGCGCTATCCCCTGAGCCTCGCGGTGCTGGCCGTCTCCGTCGTCGCCGGCACCGGCGCCTCGATGCTGTGGCTCATCCGGGTCGCGGGCTGGCGGCGCGACGACGCGCTCCTCGCCTCGGCGCCGGGCGCCCTCTCGACCGTGCTCGTCGTCGCGGCGGACCGCAAGGCCTCGGTGGTGGCGATCGCGGTCGTGCAGTCGGTCAGGCTGTTCGTGCTCATCGCCCTCCTGCCGAGCCTCGTGGTCGCGCTCGGCGGCGGGCGCCCGGGGAACCTCCTGCCCGGCGAAGGCATGCCGGTCGAGAGCCCGGCGGGACTGTTCCTCGTGCTGGCCGGCGGCCTCGCGCTCGGGCTCGTCTTCGAGCGCCTGCGGATCGCCGCGCCCGTGCTCCTCGGCGCGACCCTCGTGAGCGCAGTCGTCCATGCGACGGGCTCGTCCCCCGGGGTCGTGCCGCCGCCGCTCGCGGTCGTCGGGCTCGTGCTCATCGGCGTGTTCATCGGCGAGCGCTTCCGGACCCTGCAGCTCTCGGCCCTGCGCACGACGCTCGCCGCGGCGGCGGGCTCCCTCGTCGTCACGGTGAGCGTCGCGATGGGGTTCGCGGCCCTGGCCTCGGCGCTCGCCGGGATCGGCTTCTCGGACGCGATGGTCGCCTTCGCGCCGGGCGGGCTCGAGGCCATGATGGTGCTGGCCCTGATCCTCGGCCTCGACCCGCTCTACGTCGGCGTGCACCACCTCGCCCGCTTCCTCGGCATCGCCATGACCCTGCCGCTCGCGGCCGGGCTCCTGGGGAAGAGCGAGGCTAGATCAGCGGATTGACGACGAACGCGAGGCTCAACCCGGCCGCAAAAGCGAAGAGAATGGCGGCGGCGGTGCTGAAGGCTTTCATGACGGCGGTCCCTGGCGCCGGCTTCTGCGGCCGGCCATGACGCCATCATGCATATGGGGCGGCCCGGCGCGGTGCGGCGGCGCACGGCGGATGCAGACTTGCCAACGGGCGGGAGCCGCTTATGTGTGGCGCATGCGCCTTGCTCCCCTCGCCCTCGCCTCTCTTATCCCTCTTCTCGCGGCCGCTCCGGCGTCGGCGCAGCAGGGCATGACCGCCGGCGCCCTTGCGGCCATGTGCTCGGCCCGGGCCCAGCAGCCGGCCTGCGCCTCCTACATCCAGGGCTGGGTGGACGGCCGCAACCAGAGCCTTCCCAAGCCGACGGTCTGCCTGCCCGCCGGCACCTCGCCCGCCGACGTGGCCGGCAAGTTCGTCGAATACGTCGGAAAGAACCGCCTCGAGGCCAACCTCCAGGCCGGCTTGGTCCTCGGCAACCACCTCATCACCACCTATCCCTGCCGATAGAACCTTCTCCTCCGTGAGTAAGGGAGAGGGGCAGGGGCTCGCCTCGCCATAGAAGGCGCGGCTGCGCCTGCTCCGCCCCAGCCGCCGCACCCTCACCCGGTCGGCTTCGCCGGCTCGGCCTCTCCCGTCCGGGCTAGCAGATTCACACATGTCGACTTCTCCCTCCCCCCGCTCGGCGCAGCCGAGTGGCGGGGAGGGGCAGGGGTGGGGGGCGGCTGGGCCAGGTGAGATAGCGACGAAGAAGCCGCGGCGGTTGGGCCAGGGCACCCATCGGCACTGCGCCTCGCCATCGGCGAAGAGCCTCGGGGAGGCACCCCCCACCCCGCTCGGCCTTTGGCCGAGTCGGCCCTCCCCGCCACTCGCTTCGCGAGCGGGGGGAGGGAGATGGTGCGCTCTGCCAGCCATCGAAGGCGGCGCCGTCGAGATAGATGTGTGAATGCCGTAGCCCGGACGGGAGAGGCGGCTACCGCGCCGAGAACCGCACCTCGCTGACCTGCCGCGATACCTCGCCCGGGCGCAGGATGCAGGGCGGGAAGTGGGGCTTGTTCGGGCCGTCGGGGAAGCGTTGCGGCTCGAGGCAGAGGCCGCCGTGGCGGCCGTACGTCGCGCCGCCAAGGGCGCCTGAAGGGACGTCGAGCTTGTGGCCGCCGTAGAACTGAATTCCAGGCTCCGTCGTCCACAGCTCCAGGGCGACGCCGCTTTCTCGGGAGGCGAGGGTCGCGGCGCGGTTGAGCGGGCCGCGCGGGCCTGAGAGCACGTAGTTGATGTCGTAGTCCACCGCTTTCTCGCCCATCGCCGCGCGGATCGGGCGCGCGCTCCGGAAGTCGTAAGGCGTGCCGGCGACGCTGTGCACCTCGCCCGTGGGGATGAGCTCGTCGTCCGTCGGCGTGACGTAGCCGGCCGCGATCTGAAGCTCGTGGTCGAGGATGTCGGGGGAGCCGTCGAGGTTGTAGTAGAGGTGCGTCGTGAGGTTGACCGGGGTCGCCCGGTCTGAGGTCGCCTCCAGCACGAGGCGCAAGGTCGCGGGCTCGGCGAGGGTATAGGTGCAGGTCGCGACGAGCCGGCCCGGGTAGCCCATGTCGCCGTCCTCCGAGACGAGGGCGAGGGTGACGCTGTTGGCCGTGTGGTCCACGACGGTCCAGACCCGCTGGCTGAAGCCCCTGGCACCCCCATGCAGGTGCTGGCGGCCCGGTCCCGCCGAGTCGAGGCGGTTCTCGTTGAGGTCGAGCCGGAAGGCTTCGCCGTCGAGGGCGAAGCGGCCGCGGCCGATGCGGTTGCCGTAGCGCCCGACGATCGCGCCCATGTGGCGGGCGGCCGTGGCGTAGCCCGCGATGTCGTCGAGCCCGAGGATCACCCGCTGCGGGCCGCGGGGCGTCGGCACCGCAAGATCCCGCACGATCGCCCCGAAGGTGATGACCTTGGCCTCGGCCCCCGCGGCCGAGCGCAGGGTGACCTCCTCGATCTCCCGCCCGCCGACCGTGCCGATGCGCGCGGCCGTCACGCGGCGGCTTCCGCGGCGATCCGCGCGGCGAGGCGCACGAGGGAGAGGTCTGAGCCCTGAGGGCCGATCAGCGACAGCCCCAGCGGCGCGCCGTTGCGCGAGGCGATGGGCATCGAGATCTGCGGCACGCCGGCGAGCCCCGAGAGGGAGAGGAGGTTGATGGCGCGGTTGCGGTAGTCGTTCAGCGCCTCCTCGCTCTCGGCGAGGAGCGGCGCCACGTCCGGCATGGTCGGCAGCACCATCACGCCATCCTGCCCGAGGAGGCCGCGGAAGCGCGCCGCGAAGCGCTCGCGCGTCTCCTGCGCCTCGGCCACCTCGGCGTCGGTCACGTGCCTGGCGAACTCGAAGCGGTCGGCGACGCCGGGGCCGAGCGGCGGGCGGTAGCGCTCGATCATCGCCCCCCAGACGCCCCAGGCCTCGCGGGCCTGGAGGCGGCGGTGCGCCCAGTAGAGGGTCTCGAAGCCTTCGGGCGCGGTCTCGACCAGAGAAGCCTCGCCGAGCAGGCCCTCGATCCGCTTGACGAGAGGCGCGTGGACGGCGCGCACCTCGACGTCGAGCATGGCGAAGGCGTCGGCCGCGAGGATGAGGCGGGGCCGCTCCGGCAGAGGCGCGGGGTCGTCGCCGAGGAGCACGGCGCCGACGCGCTCGAACGTCGCCCCGTCGCGGGCGAAGTAGCCGCAGGTGTCGAAGGAGGAAGCGAGCGCGAGGCAGTCGTCGAGGCTGATCCGCCCGTGCGTCGGGCGGATGCCGAAGAGGCCGCAGTGGCTCGCGGGCCCGCGCACCGAGCCGCCGGTGTCGGAGCCGAGGGCGATGTCGCAGAGCCGGTTCGACACGGCGGAAGCCGAGCCCGACGAGGAGCCCCCCGGGATGCGGTCCGGCGCGCCGCCGTTCACGGGGGTGCCGAAGTGGGCGTTCTTGCCGTTGAGCGAGAAGGCGAGCTCGTCCGTGATGGTTTTTCCCACGAAGCGGGCGCCGGCCTCGGCCAGCATCCGGGCCGGCGGCGCCGTGCGGGCCTTGACCCCGGACAGCGCCAGCACGTGGGGCGAGCCGCCGCTCGTCGGGTAGCCGGCGACGTCGTAGAGGTCCTTGACCGCGAAGGTGAGCCCGGAAAGCGGGCCGGAGGCCGCGTTCGGCACCGCGGCGGCCGGGTACGGCATGAAGGCGCGGGCGGGGTCGTCGGGAAGGAGCATCGTTCGCCAGGGTGTTCGCGGACGGGGCTCCGACAAAACCCTCCCTGGCGTGCTTGCGCAAGAGGGCGTTGCCGAGCTTGATCCCTGTGCTACCGTCCGGACAGTTCGAACGGGAGCTGACGATGACGCAAGACCTCTCGCGCCGCACCGTCCTCGCGGGGCTCGCCGCCGCCAGCGCGATGCCGGCCGTGGCGCAGGGCCGGGACCCGATCAAGGTCGGGGAGCTCAACTCCTACACCCGCCTCGCCGCCTTCTGCGTGCCCTACCGCAACGCCATGCAGCTCGCCCTTGACGAGATCAACGGCAAGGGCGGCGTGCTCGGGCGGCGCCTCGAGTTCGTGATCCGCGACGACGGCGGCACCACCGGGGACGCGACGCGCGTCGCCGAGGAGCTCGTCACCCGGGAGAACGTGTCGATGCTCGTCGGCACCTTCCTGTCGAACGTCGGCCTCGCGGTCGCGGACTACGCGAACCAGCGCAAGACCCTCTTCCTCGCCTCCGAGCCCCTGTCCGACGCCATCACCATGGCGCAGGGCAACCGCTACACCTTCCGGGTCCGCCCCTCGACCTTCATGCAGACCAAGATGCTGGTCGAGGCCGTGAAGGGCAGGAGCGAGAGCCGCTGGGCCATCGTCGCGCCGAACTACGAGTACGGCCAGTCGGCGGCGGCGAACTTCAGGCGCCTCATCAAGGAGGCGAACCCGAAGGCCGAGATCGTCGCCGAGCAGTACCCGGCGCTCGGCAAGGTCGACGCCGGCGCGACCGTCAACGCGCTCGCGCAAGGCAAGCCCGACGCGATCTTCAACGTGCTGTTCGGCCCGGATCTCCCGCCCTTCGTGCGCGAGGGCAATTCCCGCGGCCTCTTCGAAGGCAAGCTCGTGGCGAGCCTCCTGAGCGGCGAGCCCGAGTACCTCCTGCCGCTCGGCGAGGAGACCCCCGAGGGCTGGATCGTGACCGGCTACCCCTGGGAGCAGATCGCGGAGCCGAAGCACAAGGCCTTCGTCGACGCCTACCGCGCGAAGTTCAACGACACGCCGCGCCTCGGCTCGCTCCTCGGCTACGTCGTCGTCCACATGGTGCGCGACCTCATCGAGAAGGCCGGCGGCACCGACACCGAGACGCTGATCAAGACCTTCGAGGACATGAAGTTCGACACCGCCGTCGGCCCGGTGACGATGCGCGGCCTCGACCACCAGTCGACCCACGGGGCCTGGGTCGGCGAGACCACCCTCAAGGGCCGCCAGGGCGCCATGAAGAACTGGAAATACGTCGACGGCGCCACCGTGATGTTCTCCGAGGCGGAGGTGAAGGCGGCCCGGAAAGGGTGAGGTCCGCGCTTCACTGTACGGGCCATGCACCACTCCCCTCATCCTGAGGTGCGACCCCCGGGCTTGACCCGGGGGGAGCCTCGAAGGACGCAACCCTGCCGATGCAGCGCCCAACCGCCGGTGCGTGCTTCGAGGCTCGGCCTTCGGCCTCGCACCTCAGCATGAGGAGGTTTGTGGCCGCTTCGACACCTAGGCCGCCGAGAGGCTGAATGGACCTCTCCTTCGTCCTCGCCCAGGTCCTGACCGGGCTCGCCAGCGCCTCGTCGCTGTTCATCATCGCGAGCGGGCTCACCATCGTGTTCGGGGTGACGCGGATCGTGAACTTCGCGCACGGCTCGCTCTACATGCTCGGCGCCTACTTCGCCGTCACGATCGTGCCGCGCCTCCTCGACCTCTCCTACGGCCCGGCGAGCTTCTGGGCCGGCATCCTCCTGTCGGCGCTGGCCGTCGGCCTCCTCGGGGTCGTCATGGAGGTGGTTCTGCTGCGGCGCATCTACCGCGCCCCCGAGCTGTTCCAGCTGCTGGCCACCTTCGGCGTCGTGCTCGTGGTGCAGGACATCGTCATCAAAACCTTCGGGCCGCAGGATATTCTTGGGCCTCGCGCCCCCGGCCTGCGCGCGCCCGTCGAGATCCTTGGGCGGCGGTTCCCGTCCTACGAGCTGATGCTGATCGCGGCCGGCCCCCTGGTGCTCGGGCTCTTATGGCTCCTTCTCAACAAGACGCGCTTCGGCGTGCTGGTGCGCGCCGCGACGCAGGACCGCGAGATGGTGGGCGCGCTCGGGGTGAACCAGGCGCTGCTCTTCACCGGCACCCTCTTCCTCGGCGCGTTCCTGGCCGGCCTCGGCGGCGCGCTGCAGATCCCGAAGGCGCCGGCGCAGGCGAGCATGGACCTCGCCGTCATCGCCGAGACCTTCGTGGTGACGGTCGTCGGCGGCATGGGCTCGATCCCGGGCGCGTTCCTCGCCGCCCTCGTCATCGGCCAGCTCAACGCCTTCGGCATCCTGGTCTTCCCGAAGATCACCCTCGTCCTCGTGTTCCTGCTCATGGGCGTCGTCCTCGTGGTGCGCCCCTACGGGCTGCTGGGCCGCCCCGAGGCGCCGGGCGCGGCGCACGCGGCGGCGCTCGGGCGCCCGCTCAGGCCCTGGGGCCGGGCCGAGAAGGGGATCGCGGCGGCGGTCCTCGCCGTCCTCCTCGTCCTGCCGCTCGTCGGCGACGCCTACGCCGTGAAGGTCGCGACCGAGGTCCTGATCTTCGGCCTCTTTGCCTTCTCGCTCCATTTCCTCATCGGCGCCGGCGGGCTCGTCAGCTTCGGCCACGCCGCCTACTTCGGCCTCGGCGCCTACGGCGCCGCCCTGGCGCTCCGCCATTTCGGCGTCCCGATGGAGCTCGCCCTGCCGCTCGCCCCGATCGCCGCGGCCCTTGGCGCCGCGCTCTTCGGCTTCTTCATCGTGCGGCTCTCGGGCATCTACCTCGCCATGCTGACGCTCGCCGCCGCGCAGATCCTCTACGCCGTCGCGTTCCAGTGGGTCGAGGTGACGGGCGGGGACAACGGTCTCGTCGGCATCTGGCCCTCGCGATGGGCCGCGGGCCGCGTCGCCTGGTACTACGTAACCCTCGCCTTCACGGCCGCCGCGGTGCTGGGCCTGCGCCACGTCATCCACGCCCCCTTCGGCTACACGCTGCGCGCCGCCCGCGACTCGGAGCTGCGGGCCGACGCCGTCGGCATCGACGTGCGCCGCCACCGCTGGCTCGCCTTCATCCTGGCCGGTGCGGTCGCCGGGCTCGCCGGCGGGCTCTACGTGTTCCTCAAGGGCTCGATCGACCCCTCGGCGCTCGGCATCCCGGTCTCCGTCGACGCCCTCACCATGGTGCTCCTCGGCGGCATCCAGACCGTCATGGGCCCCCTCGTCGGCGCGGCCGTCCTGCACAGCCTCAAGGACCAGATCATGCCGCTGACCGAGCTGTGGCGCATGATGCTGGGCCTTGCCATCATCGCCATGGTGCTGCTGTTCCCGAACGGGCTCGTCGGCGCCTTCGAGGCGACGCGGGCGCGCCTTTCGGGACGCGCATGACGCTCCTGTCCGTCCAGGGCCTGTGCAAGACCTTCGGCGGGGTCGTTGCGGCCCGCGACGTGAGCTTCGAGGTTTCGCCCGGCGAGCTCCTCGCCCTCATCGGCCCGAACGGGGCCGGCAAGACCACGACCTTCAACATGGTGGGCGGGCAGCTTCGGCCCGACGCCGGCCGCGTCGTCCTCGACGGCGAGGACGTGACGCCTCTTTCGCCGCGCGAAAAGTTCAGGCGCGGGGTCGGGCGCACCTTCCAGGTCGCCCAGACCTTCCCGTCCATGACCGTCGCCGAGAACGTCCAGATGGCGCTGATGAGCCACGCCGGGGAGACCCGCAATGTTGCGGCCGACGCCTGCGGCCTCCACCGCGACGAGGCAATCGCCCTGCTCACCCCTCTCGGCATGGGGGAGGCCGCCGACCGGGCCTCCTCGACGCTCGCCTACGGCGACGTGAAGCGTGTGGAGCTTGCCGTCGCCCTGGCGAGCAACCCGAAGCTTCTCCTCATGGACGAGCCGACCGCCGGCATGGCGCCCCGCGAGCGCGCCGCCCTCATGGAGCTGACCCGAAGAATCGCCCGCGAGCGCCGCATCGGCGTGCTGTTCACCGAGCACGACATGCTCGCGGTCTTCGCCCACGCCGACCGCATCCTCGTGCTGGTGCGCGGCGAGATCATCGCCGCCGGGACGCCCGAGGAGGTGCGGGCGAACCCCCGCGTCCGCGAGGTCTATCTCGGCGAGGCCGGCGCCGCTGCGGCCGCCCGCGCGCGCCGGGCCGGGCCATGAGCGCGCTCCTCGAGGTCGAGGGCCTGTCCGCGTTCTACGGCCGCGCGCAGGTGCTGTTCGACGTATCGCTGACGCTCGCCGAGGGCGAGATCGCGTCCCTCATGGGCCGCAACGGCGCCGGCAAGAGCACGACGCTGAAGGCCGTCATGGGCCTCGTTACGGCCCGCGCCGGCCGCCTCGCCTTCGCGGGCGAATCCATCGTCGGCGTGCCGAGCTACCGCATCGCCCGCATGGGCCTCGGCTACGTGCCCGAGGACCGGCGCATCTTCACCGACCTCACCGTCGCCGAGAACCTCGAGGTCGGCCGCCGCGCGGCGGCCGCTGGGCACAGCCCCTGGACCCCGGAGCGCCTGTTTACGATCTTCCCGAACCTCGCCGAGATGCGCGGGCGCCGGGCGAGCCAGATGTCCGGGGGCGAGCAGCAGATGCTCACCATCGCCCGCACCCTCATGGGCAACCCCCGCGCCGTCCTCCTCGACGAGCCCTCCGAGGGCCTCGCCCCGGTGATCGTCGAGCTGATGGCCCGCGCGGTCCTCGCCATGAAGGCGGAAGGCATCGCGGTGCTGCTCTCCGAGCAGGACCTCGCCTTCGCCTCCGCCGTCTCCGACCGCGCCCACGTGATCGAGCGCGGCCACATCCGCTTCTCCGGTCCTATCGCGGAGCTTGCCCGCGACGAGGCCCTGCGCGAGGCCTATCTCGGCGTGTGAGGCCGGCTCAGGAAATCCTGCCCCGCGCCGCGACGGGGATCTCGCCGACGATCTCGTCGCCGCGGGTCGCGACGAGGCGGTCGACCATGTTGACGACGACGCAGACGTGGTTCGGGACGATGCGGACCACGTCGCCGACCTTCGGGCGGTCGTTGCACTTCGCAAGATCGAGGAAGCCGTGCTCCTCGGCGAACTTCGCGATCTTGGCTTCCGGATGCTCGAGGATGAGCCCGTGGCCTTCGAGGCCGCCGGTGTCGCTCGTCAGCGTCTTCGAGCCGGCGTCGACGATGCCGCGCTCCGGCCCGGCCCGGCTCACGATGGTCGCGACCACGTGGAGGGCGAGGTCGTCCATGGAGGCCGCGCCGCAGGCCAGCATCATGCGGTCGTTGAACACGTAGGTGCCGGCCCGGTGCTCGGTCGTCCCCTTGATCCGGCCGAGGTTCGCGACGTTCGGCGTGCCGCCGGTCGAGACCATGCGGGGCTCGAGGCCGGCCTGGCGCACGCCCGCCGTCGCCTCGTCGAGGAATTTCTGGGTCGCCTCCATGGCGTCCTCGGGCGGGTAGAGCATGAAGCCCGCGAACGAGAGGCCGGGGCGCGAGGCAATGTCCTTGGCGAGCGCGACCGCCTCAGCCGGCGTCTCGACCCCGGCGCGCTTTCGCCCGGTGTCGCACTCGACGACGACGTTGAGGGTGCGCCCGGACAGCTCCGCGGCCCGGGGCAGGCCCGCCACGACCGTCGGGTTGTCGGCCGCGACGGTGACCGTCGCGCGCTCCATCACCCTGGCGAGGCGGCCCATCTTGTCCTCGCCGAGGAGGTTGTAGCTGATGAGGATGTCGTCGAGGCCGGCCTCGGCCATGACCTCGGCCTCGCCGATCTTCTGGCAGGTGATGCCGGAGGCGCCCGCCTCCTTCTGCATCTTCGCGATGACCGGGCTCTTGTGCGTCTTGATGTGCGGCCGGTTCGCGACGCCTGCCGCCGCGCACGCCGCCTGCACCCGCGCGATGTTGCGCTCGACCCGGTCGAGGTCGATCACGACCGCCGGCGTCCCGAACTCGCGCGCGATCTTTTGGGCCAACGCCGTCATGCTCTGCCCCTCCGTCGAAGCGGCTTTCGAGGCCGCCGCCTCCTGTCTCGGCTTGCCTGATATCACGAGGGCACGACCGGGGAACAGGCCGTCCGATTCCCCGACGCGAGCCGCTTGACCCGCCGCGCCCGCGGCCCGCGCGGGCGTTTCGATAGGTATGGTTAACCTTAATTTGACGTTTGGCTGGTCGAATCCGGGCTCGGTCAATCCCCGCGTCGCGTCAGGTCCAGCCCGCCATGAAGCCAGCCCGCCTCGCAGTCCTCGGCATCGCGATCCTCGCGGGCGGCGGCGCCGCGCTCATGATGAGCGGGGGCGGCGAGCCGCCGCCGGCGCCGCAGGTCGTCGAGGTCGCGGCCCCGGCCAAGACCGTCGACGTGCTCGTCGCCGCGGCCGACGTCCAGATGGGGCACGGCCTCAAGGCCGCCGACCTGCGCTGGCTCGCGTGGCCGGCCGACAGCGTGCCCGCCGCCGTCATCCGGAAGAGCGAGTTCCCGAACGCCGTCGAGGAGACCGCGGGCTCGATCGCCCGCACCAACTTCTTCGGCGGCGAGCCGATCCGGCGCGAGAAGCTCATCAAGGCGGACGGCGGCGGCTTCATGTCGGCGATCCTGCCGGCCGGCATGCGCGCCGTCGCGATGTCGATCGACACCCGCGGTGCGTCGTCCGCGGGCGGCTTCATCCTGCCGAACGACCGGGTCGACGTCATCCGGACCTACCGCGACGAGGAATCGTCCCGCTCGGGCGGCGTCGACGTCATCATGTCCGAGACGATCCTGACCAACATCCGGGTGCTCGCCATCGGGCAGAACATCCAGGACCGCAACGGCGAGAAGGTCGTGACCGGCGAGACCGCGACCCTCGAGCTCACGCCGGCGCAGGCCGAGACCATCGCGCTCGCCCAGAAGGTCGGCCAGCTTTCGCTCGCGCTGCGCAGCATCGCCGACGCGAACCAGCCCCAGGACGCCCCCCGCACGGACCGCGCCGAGAACGCGCTCACCGTCGTGCGCTACGGCGTGCCCAAGCAGTCGGCGAAGCGGTGACGAGACGTTCAGAGTTCGAGAAGGGCTGCCCGATGGGATCGACCCGGCACAGGACGGTTGGCAAGAGGATCGCCCGGCTCGCCGCGGGCGTCGCGCTCGCGGCGCTCGCTTCCGCCGCGGCGCAGGCCCAGGGGATGGGCAACGCCGCGGTCGGGGCCGCGCCCGTCCTCGAGGTCGCTCCGAACGAGCAGGCGATCGCGCGCCGCATCGACCTCTCGATCGGCCGCTCGCTCATCGTCGAGCTGCCGCGGGACGCCAAGGAGGTCTTCGTCGCGAACCCCAAGGTCGCGAACGCGGTCGTGCGCTCGACCCGCAAGCTCTTCCTCATCGGCATGGAAAACGGCGCCACCTCGATCTTCGTCATGGACGCCGAGGGGCGCCAGATCGCGGCCCTGGAGGTGTCGGTCGGGCGCGACCTCAACGTGCTGCGCCAGACCCTCAAGTCGGCGCTGCCGAACGCCTTCCTCGAGGTCAAGCCGGCGGGCGATTCGATCCTCCTCACCGGCGTCGTGTCGTCGAGCTCGGAGGCGCAGCAGGCGACCGACATCGCCAACGCCTTCGTGGGCGTGTCCGGCGGCCTGTTCAGCTCGTCGAAGGGCGCCGTGATCAACTCGGTCACGATCAAGGGCAAGGACCAGGTGATGCTGCGCGTCACCGTGGTCGAGGTCGCCCGCAGCGTCATCAAGCAGTTCGGCATCAACACGAACGGGAGCTGGTCGGCTTTCGGGCCGCCCCGCTTCAACTCGTTCGGGGAACGCATCCCGGACTTCTCGAACGTGCCGCCGTTCCCGGTCAACCCGCAGTCGCTTCCCGCGGAGAACCTCCTGTCCGCCACGGTCAACCGGGGCGGCTTCAATGCCAGCGCCACGCTGCGCGCCTTCGAGCGGGCCGGCGTCTCCCGCGTGCTGGCCGAGCCGACGCTCGTCGCGATCTCGGGCGAGGCCGCGAACTTCACCGCGGGCGGCGAGATCCCGATCCCGAAGAGCCAGGACTGCTCGTTCACGAACGGCGTCCGCTCCTGCCAGATCGGCCTCGAGTTCAAGCCCTACGGCGTGACGCTGAGCTTCACCCCGGTCGTCTTGTCCGAGAACCGGATCAGCATGCGGGTCTCGACCGAGGTCACAGAGATCGACCCCGAGAACCAGTTCCGCTTCTCCGAGGTGAACGTGCCCGGCATGAAGGTGCGCAAGTCCTCGACGAGCGTCGAGCTGCCGTCCGGCGCCACGATGATGACCGCGGGCCTGCTCAGCCAGAGCGCCGGACAGGCGATCAGCGGCCTTCCCGGGCTCGTGAACCTCCCGATCCTCGGCAGCCTGTTCCGCTCGCGCGACTACCAGCGCAAGGAGACGGAGCTGATGATCATGGTGACCCCGTACATCGCGAAGCCCATGGAGGCGGCGGACGTCGCCCGGCCGGACGACGGCTTCGTCGACGCGAACGACGCCCAGACCATCCTCCTGGGGAGGCTCAACCGGCTCTACGGGGTCGCCGGCGCGCCGCCGGCGAAGGCGCCGCTCAAGGGCCGCTTCGGCTTCATCACGGACTGATCTTCAAGCGGCACCCGACCAACAGGACCATCGCAATGCCCCGCTCGCCCGCGCTCCGCCCGACCTTCAACAGGCTCGCGGCCCTCGTCCTGGCGGCTCCGCTCGCGGCCTGCGGCGCCGACCGGGCCGTGACCGGATCGACCTACGTGCACGATTACCGCGCGCGCCACCCGATCATGCTCGCGGACGCGCCCACGACCCTCGACGTCTTCGTCAACGCCGCGAACGGCCTCGACCCGCGCCAGCGCGAGGACGTGCTGGCCTTCGGGCGCGACTACCTCCGGTACGGCAGGAGCGCCCTCACGGTCCAGATGCCGGCCGGCTCGGGCGCGGAGATCGCGGCCCACCGCACCCTCGCGGCGGTCCGCGAGGCCCTGGAGGGGGCGGGCGTGCCCGGCGGGCAGCTCGCCGTGTCGACCTATCTCGTCGCCGATCCGCGGGCGGCCTCCGCCATCCGCCTGTCCTTCGCCCGGCTCCAGGCCAAGGTCGCGAGCAAGTGCGGCCTGTGGCCGGAAGACCTCGGCACGAGCGACATGCGGTTCAACAACAACAACGCCCCGTACTGGAACCAGGGCTGCGCGCTCCAGACCAACGTCGCGGCGCAGGTCGCCGACCCGGTCGACCTCGTCCGCGGGCGCCAGGAGGGCCGCATCGACACGCTGCGCCGCGCCAAGGACATCGAGAACATCCGCCAGGGCAAGGATCCCTCGACGCAGTACCGCAGCGACGAGAAAGCCAAGATCAACCAGCAGGTCGGACAATGACCGGCGTCGCGGGAGAGGCTGGCCGCCATGTCTGATTCCACCCACGGCGACGTCCTGATCGCGCCGGTCCCGCGCATCACCCTGCAGGCGTTCTGCGAGACCCCGGACGTCGCGGCCGCGATCCAGGCCGCGGCCGAGGACCGCCGGATGCACAAGGCGCACGTCAAGGTGCAGATGGGCGGGGCGCCGGCCGCGGTCGAGGCCTACCGTCAGGCCCCGACGCCGAACGTGATCGTGCTCGAATCGCTCGGCGAGCGCTCGGGCCTGCTCGGCCACCTCGACACCCTGTCCGAGGTCTGCGACGCCGGCACCAAGGTCGTGGTCGTCGGCCACGTCAACGACGTGATCCTCTACCGCGAGCTCGTGCGGCGGGGCGTGAGCGAGTACATCATCGCGCCGGTCGCGGTGCTCGACGTCATCAAGGCGATCTCGGACCTGTTCTGCGCCCCGGGCGCCGAGCCGGTCGGGCGCACCGTCGCGGTCGTCGGCGCGAAGGGCGGCGTCGGCGCCTCGACCGTCGCGCACAACCTCGGCTGGGCGACGGCGCGCGGGCTCGCCCTATCGACCGTGATCGTCGACCTCGACATCGCCTTCGGGACGGCCGGCCTCGACTTCAACCAGGACCCGCCGCAGGGCATCGCCGAGGCGATCTTCGCGCCCGAGCGCCTCGACGCGAACCTCGTCGACCGCCTGCTCTCGAAGTGCAGCGACAACCTGAGCCTCCTCGCCGCGCCCGCGACCCTCGACCGCACCACCGACCTCGTCGAGACGGCCCTCGACGGCCTCCTCGACATCCTGCGCGCCTCGGTCCCGTGCATCGTCCTCGACGTGCCGCACCTGTGGACCGCCTGGGTGCGCCGCACCCTGATCGGCTCGGACGAGATCGTCATCGTGGCGGCGCCGGAGCTCGCGAGCCTGCGCAACACCAAGAACCTGTTCGACGGCCTGCGCCAGGCGCGGCCGAACGACCGCAAGCCCAAGGTCCTCCTCAACCAGGTCGGGATGCCGAAGCGCCCGGAGATCGGGGCGGCGGACTTCGCCAAGGCGCTCGGGACCGAGGTCTTCTCGTCCCTGCCCTTCGACGCCCAGCTCTTCGGGACGGCGGCCAACAACGGCCAGATGATCGCCGAGGTGCAGCCGGCCGGCAAGATCACGGAGGCCTTCGGGGAGCTCGCGGCCGCCATGACCGGGCGCATGGAGCCGAAGCGGACGAAGGCGAACCTGCTCGAGCCGATCCTGGCGCGGCTCGGCCGGCGCAAGGCGTCGTGAGAGTTCAAGAGGGCTGACGAGAGATGTTCGGCAAGCGCGCAGGAGCAGGATCGCCGCAGGCTCAAGCCCCCGCGCGCCCGGCCGCCCCCGCGCCGGCGGCGGGGCCGGCCGTCCCGGTGCTCTCGGATCCGGAGCCGGCCCGCTTCCCGTCCATGGAGCCGGCGCCGCATCCCGAGCCGGCGCCGGTCGCGGTCATGCAGGAGAAGCGCAAGTCCGAGGAGTACTACCAGACCAAGGGGATGATCTTCGGCGCCTTGATCGAGGCGATCGACTTGGCGCAGCTCTCGCGTCTCGAGGGCGAGGCCGCCCGCGAGGAGATCCGCGACATCGTCAACGAGATCATCGGGCTCAAGAACGTCGTGATGTCGATCGCGGAGCAGGAGGAGCTCCTCGACGACATCTGCAACGACGTCCTCGGCTACGGCCCGCTCGAGCCGCTGCTCGCCCGCGACGACATCGCCGACGTGATGGTGAACGGGGCCGGCAAGACCTACATCGAGGTCG
>DASVVU010000054.1:0-1878 GCA_036386395.1 Beijerinckiaceae bacterium
TCCTCGACCGGGCTCTCGCCGAGGCCGGCATCGACCGCAAGCAGGTCTACCTCACGAATGCGGTCAAGCACTTCAAGTTCGAGCCGCGCGGCACCCGCCGCATCCACTCGAAACCGACGGCAAGCGATGTGAGCCATTACCGCCCGTGGCTGCACAAGGAGCTCGAGATCATCGCCCCGTCGCTCGTCGTCGCCCTCGGCGCGACCGCCATCCTGGCTCTCACGGGCAAGGCGGGCTCGATCACCCGCATGCGCGGCCCGACCCAGCTCGGCCCCTGGCCGGGTTACGTGACCGTCCACCCGTCCTACCTGCTGCGCATCCCGGAAGCAGACAAGAAGCACGAGGCGTACGAGGCTTTCGTCACCGACCTCGCCCGCATCCGCGAGATGGCCTACGTGGCCCGCGACGACGCCCCGCTGAAGCTCGCGGCCGAGTGAGGGGGGCGCCGCGCCTACCCGCTTAACGCCCCCTTAAAGGGCCGCATTTAACGTCTCAAAAGCGGCTCGGGACCGGGGTGACCGGACACAAGGCCGCGGGGACGTTTGATGGCCAGGGGACACCGGCGCGAGCCGGTCTTCGAGACGAGCCCGAGCCCGGGCTCGCTCGACGTGCGGCTGTCGCACGAGGACCGGGCGGGGGGCGCGATGCCGAAGGTGAGAGGCCAGCGCTCCGGCGACGGGCGCGAGCCGCCGCGAGGCCGCTCCAAAAAGCGCCGCCGCCCGATCCTGGCGCGGGCCTTCTACAGCGTCGTGGTGCTCGGGCTGTGGGGCGTCATCGGGCTTGCGGCCATCATCGCCTATCACGCTGCGCAGCTGCCCCCGATCGACCAGCTCGCCGTGCCGAAGCGGCCGCCCAACATCGCCATTCTCGCAAGCGATGGGTCGCTCCTCGCCAACCGAGGCGAGACCGGCGGACGGACCGTCGCGCTCAAGGAGCTGCCGCCCTACCTCCCCAAGGCGTTCGTCGCCATCGAGGACCGGCGCTTTTTCGACCACTGGGGCATCGACCCCGTAGGAGTGACGCGGGCGATCGTGCGCAACGTCACCCATCGCGGCGTGGCCCAGGGCGGCTCGACGCTGACGCAGCAGCTCGCCAAGAACCTGTTCCTCACGCAGGAGCGCACCGCCTCGCGCAAGATCCAGGAAGCGATCCTGGCGCTTTGGCTCGAGCGCAACTATTCGAAGAACGCGCTGCTGGAGCTCTATGTGAACCGGGTCTACTTCGGCGCCGGCGCATACGGTGTCGAAGCCGCGGCCCAGCGCTATTTCGCCAAGCCCGCCAAGGATGTGACGCTCGCCGAGGCGGCCATGCTGGCGGGCCTCGTCCAGGCCCCGTCGCGCCTCGCGCCCAACCGCAACCCGCAGGCTGCGCAGGCCCGGGCCGAACTCGTGCTCGCCGCCATGGGCGACCTCGGCTTCGTCAAGCCCGAGCAGATCAAGACGGCGCTCGCCGCGCCTGCAAAGCCCGCGCGGCCGCAAGGAGCGGGATCCGCCAACTACGCCGCCGACATGGTGATGGACGTGCTCGACGACTTCGTCGGGGTGATCGAGGCCGACGTGGTGGTGCAAACGACCATCGAGCCCGCGTTGCAGGCCGCTGCCGAGAAAGCCGTTACCGACGAGCTGACCGCCAAGGGCCAGAAGTTCGGCGTCGGCCAGGGCGCGCTGGTCGCCATGCGCCCGGACGGCGCCGTGAAGGCGCTCGTCGGCGGACGCAGCTATGCCGACAGCCAGTTCAACCGCGCCACGCAGGCCAAGCGCCAGCCGGGCTCGGCATTCAAGCCTTTCGTGTACCTCGCCGCCCTCGAGCGCGGCCTCACACCCGACACGCTGCGCGACGACGCGCCCATCGTCCACAAGGGCTGGAACCCGGAGAACT
>DASVVU010000055.1:0-2363 GCA_036386395.1 Beijerinckiaceae bacterium
CATCCCCGTTCCGCTTCGCCAGCAGCCGGCGCTTGCCCGGTCCGCTCGCCAACTTCTACGAAGGCGGCGCCGCCCGGAATGTCGCGGCGGTCGAGGCCGGCGATGTCGCCGGGCAATGCGCGCCTTGCGACCACCATCGGCGACGGGCTATGCGTTCTCCCTGAATGCCGTGCCCGCCCGTCGAGGCCGAACCCTGGAGCATCCGCCGTGCCGAAGTCCTACAACACGCTGATCCTCGGAGCCTCGTACGGCTCGCTCCTAGCGACCAAGCTCGCGCTCGCCGGGCACAACACCAAGCTCGTCTGCCTGCCGGCCGAGGCGGAGGCCATCAACCGGGACGGCGCCATCGTGCGCATGCCCATCAAGGGCCGCGCGCCGGTCGAGATCGACACCCGCAAGGCGCCCGGCAAGGTCTCGGCCGACGGTCCCGCCGCCGTGGACCCGGCCGACTACGACCTCATCGCGCTCGCCATGCAGGAGCCGCAGTACCGCTCGCCGGGCGTGCGCGAGCTCCTCGACAAGGTGGCGCGCTCGGGCAAGCCCTGCATGTCGATCATGAACATGCCGCCCCTGCCCTATCTCAAGCGCGTTCCCGGCATCGATGCCGACGGGCTGAAAAGCGCCTTCACGGACGCCACCGTGTGGCAGAGCTTCGACCCGGCCCTCGTGACGCTCTGCAGCCCCGATCCGCAGGCGTTCCGCCCGCCCGAGGAGCCGGTCAACGTGCTCCAGGTGACCCTGCCGACGAACTTCAAGGTCGCGCGCTTCGACTCCGAGCCGTTCACGCAGATGCTGCGGCAGATGCAGACCGACATCGAGGCGATCCGCTACGACACGCCGGAAGGCAAGATCGAGCTGCCCGTGAAGCTCAAGGTGCACGACAGCGTCTTCGTGCCGCTCGCCAAGTGGGCGATGCTGATCACCGGCAACTACCGCTGCGTGACGAAGGACGGCCCGCGTGCCATCAAGGAGGCGGTGCACACCGACATCGAGGCGTCCCGCTCCGTCTACAACTGGGTCCGCGACCTCTGCGTCTCGCTCGGCGCAGCGCCTGAGGACATGGTGCCGTTCGAGAAGTACGCCGCCGCCGCGCAAGGCTTGGCGCGCCCCTCCTCGGCCGCCCGGGCCCTCTTCGCCGGCGCGCCGAACATCGAGCGCGTCGACCGCCTCGTCCAGTCGATCGCGGCGCAGAAGGGCCAGCGCAACCCCGTCCTCGACGAGACCGTTGCCCTGGTCGACGCCCGCCTCGAGCAGAACCGCAAGGCCGCCGCCTTAGCGTCGGCCCGGGAGGCGGTCCCTCGCCGGACCGCCGACCCTACGAGGTCGGCTCGCGCTAGTCCGGAACGAGCCTCGGGCGGGGCGGGAACTCGATGCCATCGTAGACCGCCGACATGGCGAGCCTCACTCCGACGCCCGGCATGTCCAGCTCCTGGTCGAGCCCCTGCACGAGCCGCCTCTCCCAGGTCCGGTCCGCGGCCCGCGACCACATCACGACCTCCGGCGCGTTCGGCTCGATGACGAGCAGATAATCGAGCGAAGCGACCGCCTTATATTCCTCGAGCTTCTCGAAAGTGTCGAAATCCCGCGTGCTCGGTGAGAGGATTTCCGCCACCATGCGGGGCTCGGCCGCCATGGTGGCGTTCGGGTCGCGCCGGCCGCAGTCGATGCCGGCGTCCGGCCGCCGTATCTGCCCGGGCCGTGTCTCGATGCTCCCGTCGCCCGTGAAAGGACGACAGCCGCCGCCGCGGAGCTGCTCACGGAGCTCGGCGATCAGGTTGACGACGATGTCGTCGTGCACGTTTGTGGCGCCCGCCATGAGGCGGAC
Organism: Beijerinckiaceae bacterium; assembly: GCA_036386395.1. GTDB lineage: Bacteria > Pseudomonadota > Alphaproteobacteria > Rhizobiales > Beijerinckiaceae > JAJKJG01. The sequence continues at coordinate 1,826 of DASVVU010000055.1, forward strand.
CGGAAAGCCGCCGACGAGCTCGTAGCGGAGCGGCTGGTCCTTCTGCCACGCGAAGAACTCCTCGACCGTCCAGCGCCGCTGTGGCGGCTCAGACATCCTCTCGCCCTCGGTTCCGGTCCGACGATAGCACGCGGCGGCCAACGGCACAGCGCGCGCGCTGGCGTCGCGGGTTGCGAACAACTGTGCCGGTGAGGCGTTGCCGGAGCGCGGGGGTTCGCTCGAGGGCGAGGGTCGCCATGGACAAGACCAAGCAGTTTCACGCGTGGTACTGGGTCGTCGCGTTTCTCGGCATCCTCGGCATCCAGTATCTCGCCTCGACGGCGCGCCAGATCGCCACCATCCCCTACAGCCAGTTCGAGGAGCTCCTGCGCGAGCGCAAGATCGCCGATCTCGGCATCTCGGACCGCTTCATCCAGGGCACCCTCAAGGAGCCGCTTCCGAGCGGCCAGTCGCGCTTCGCCACGACGCGGGTCGATCCCGAGTTCGCCGGGCAGCTGCAGCAGTTCGGCGTGCGCTACACCGGGCAGGTCGAGAGCAC
>DASVVU010000056.1:0-6021 GCA_036386395.1 Beijerinckiaceae bacterium
CAAGCGCTCGACCGTCGAGATCCCGATCGCCCGCAGCTCGGCGCCGCAGATCGGACCGATGTTGCGCGCTTTCTCGATCGGCGTCCCGCCAGCCATCGCAGCCTCAGCCGAAGTAGTTCGCCGGCAGCTCGACTCCCGACATCAGACACAAGGTCTCGACTCGCGAGAGCGCGTCGCGCGGCGAGTTGGCGTGGATCGTGGCCATCGAGCCGTCATGGCCGGTGTTCATGGCCTGGAGCATGTCGAAGGCCTCTTCGCCGCGGCACTCGCCGAGGATGATTCTTTCGGGGCGCATGCGCAGCGCGTTCTTGACGAGGTCGCGCTGGCGGATCTCGCCCTTGCCCTCGATGTTCGGGGGCCGCGTCTCCATGCGGGCGACGTGCGGCTGCTGGAGCTGCAATTCGGCCGCGTCCTCGATGGTGATCAGGCGCTCGGTGTGGGAGATGTAGGACGAGAGCGCGTTGAGCATCGTGGTCTTGCCCGAGCCCGTGCCGCCCGACACGATGGTGGTGATGCGCGCCTTGACGGCCGCGGCCAAGAGCTCGGCCATCTGCGGCTTGATCGCGCCGACCTCGACGAGTCTTTCCAGCGACAGCTTCGACTTCGAGAACTTGCGGATCGAGACGAGGGGGCCGTCGACGCCGATGGGCCTGACCGCGCAGTTGAAGCGCGAGCCGTCGAGGAGGCGGGCGTCGCAGAGCGGGCTCGACTCGTCGACGCGGCGGCCAACCGCCGACACGATCTTCTGGATGATGCGCATCAAGTGCGCCTCGTCCTTGAAGAGCGACGGCACCGGCTCCAGCATGCCGCGGCGCTCGACGAAGATGTTCTGGTGGCCGTTGATGAGGATATCGGCGATGGTCGGGTCCTTGAGCAGCGGCTCGAGGGGGCCGAGGCCCGTCATCTCGTCCATGACCTCGGAGACGAAGAGGTCGAGCTCGCGGGCGTTCAGCGCCAGGCGCTCGGCGACGACCCACTGGGCGATGATGCCGTGGATCTCGCGGCGCAGCTCGTCGGCGGGCAGCTTCTCGAGCGCGGCGAGGTTCAGCTCCTCGATGAGACGGCGGTGCAGGCGCACCTTGGCGTCGAGGAGCTTCTCGTTCGGCGAGGCGGGCGGCGCGGGCATCGCCGGGACGGCGGGCGCTCCGGGCTTCGGCGGCTCGACGGCAGCGGCCGGCACGGCGACGGGCGGAGGCGGCGACGCCTCGCCGGCTAGCGCGGGGACCGGAGGCGGTGCGAACTCCGCTGGCGCCGTGGGCACGGGCGCCGCGGGCGCCAGGAGGGGAGGGGGCGGCGGCGCGGGCGGGACCTGGGCCGGGCTGACACGGGCGGAGAAGCGTCCGAGCATCTCAAAATCCTTCGTTCTTCAATCGGTCAGGCGACGAGCGACTTGTCGGCGGCGCCCGCGCTCAAAACGATGCGCTTCAAGTCGGCCGAGACGTTGCTGCCGGGCTTCACGTCGTCGAGGGTGAGGCCGCGGTCGATCGCCTCGCGCACGAGCTTGTAGTTGTTCGACACGGTGCCCTCGAGGAAGCCTTCGAGGGCCCGCTCGACGTCGGCGCGGCGCAAGCCGGTGCCGAACAGGAGCTGCTGCTCGAAGCGGTTGACGATGACGCGGGGGCGCACGTCGGGCAGGCGCTGATGCAGCGCGACCGCCATGCGCCGCCCGAGGCGAAGCCCCGGCACGGTCATGTCGGTGACGACGTAGACCTTATTCGAGCCGAGGAGCACCTGGTCGGTCCAGGGCTCCCAGGCCCGCGGCAGATCGATGATCACGTTCTCGAACCGCGACGAGACGAGGTCGAGGAGGCGCGTCACCGCGGCGGCGTCGACGGCCGGAGGGGCGGCGGGCCGGCCCTTGGCGGCGAGCACGGCGAGGCCCGAGCCGTGGCGCGAGAACATGACCTCGAGAAGCTGGAGGTCGAGCCGCTCCGGGTGCGGGCCGATCTCGTCGAGGTCGAGGCGCGGCTCGATGTCGAGGTAGTCGGCGCAGGTGCCGTTCTGGAAGTCGAGGTCGACGAGACAGGTCGAGTCGGCGTCCTTCGCCGCGGCCTTGCGCAGGAGCATGGCCGATTCGATCGCGAGCGTCGTCGTACCGACGCCGCCGGCCGGCGACATGAACGAGAGGATCTGGCTGCCGTCGTCGGGCAGGCTCGAGGTCGCCTTGAGGGCGCGCAGGCAGGCCTTGAAGACCTCCTTCGGCTCGACCGGCTTCCTCAGGAAGTCGGAGACGCGGATCTGCAGGAGCCAGCGCACGAGGGCGTCGTCGAGGGCGTCCGCCACGACGATCACCGGCGCGCGCCCGAAGGTGCGCATGGCGATGCCCTGGAGCGCGATGAGGCTCTCGCGCCGGCGCGCGTCGAGGTCGACGACGACGACCGCGGCGGTGTCGATCTCGGGCCGCTTTCCGGCCTGCTCGACCCCCTCCGGGATGGCGACGACCGGGACTGCGTTGGCCCCGACCGAGGCCGCGACCGCGGTAAGAAAGCCTTGGTCCGCGCCGATGAGCACGATGGTCGAGGGAGGCGGGCTTGCGTCGTGCATCGTTGCCTCTTGTCCTCTGGAAGATCGCGCCGCTCAGTTGCCGGGCATGGCGCCGGGCGCCGGCATCGCGACCGGCACGGCGATGACCTGCGGCGCCGCGGCTTCCTTCGCGGCGGCGCGGGTCTCGTAGCGCTCGATCGCGTCGGCGATGCGCCGCCCGCTCGTCTCGATGCGGGTGTCGGCCGAGGCCGCGGGCCACGGGTCGATGGTGTGGAGCGCCCGGTTTGCCGCGACCGCGTTGCCGGCGTGGGCCGCGACGGTCTCGCGGCGCTCGACGTACTCGGTGCAGGCCATCACCGAGACGGCGAGGGCAGCGGCCGCGGCGAGCCGCAGCGGACGGAGCGCGCGCGGCGCGCCAAGCGCGCGGAGCGCGCCGAGATAGTCAGTGACGGGCGACAAGGGCGGTCTCCTTGCGGATGTCGAGGATGTGGCCGGACGGCGGGACGACGAGGCCGTCCGTCGCCGCCTTGCCGACGGGGATCTCCTGCTTGCCGAGGAGGAAGGCGTCGACGTCGCTCGCCGGCAGGGCGTCGTCGGTCGGGACGCGCGGGCGCTGGCCGGGCTTCGCCGGCTTGACGAGCCGCGGCGTCACGATGATGGCGAGGTCGGTCTCCTTCTTCTCGAAGGCGGTCGAGCGGAAGAGCGCCCCGAGGATCGGCACGTCCCCGAGCCAGGGGAGCTGCTGCTGCTCGTTCGACGACACGCTCTGAATCAGGCCCGCGATGGCGAAGCTCTGGCCGTCGCGCAGCTCGACCGTCGTCGAGGCGCGGCGCACGGTGATGGCCGGGATCGTGATGGCGGTGGTCTTGATCGAGTTCGCGGTGTCGATCTGGCTGACCTCGGGCTCGATCTTGAGGTTGATGACGCCGTTCGCCAGCACGGTGGGCAGGAAGGTCAGGCCGACGCCGAACTTCTTGTACTCGACCGTGATGCGGCTCAGGTCGCCGGCGACCGGGATCGGGAACTCGCCGCCGGCGAGGAAGCTCGCCTTCTCGCCGGACATCGCGACGAGGTTCGGCTCGGCGAGCTTGCGCACGAGGCCCCTGTCCTCGAGCGCCTGGATCATCACGTCGGCCTGGACGCCGTTGCTGAGGATGCGCCCGAGCGAGGCTCCGAAAGGCATCGAGCCGCTGGCCAGGAGACCGCCTACCCATGCCCCGGGGCCGCCGGTGTTGTGGAGCACGTTCTTGCCGACGACGTTCCAGTTGACGCCGAGCTCCTTGTTGACGTTGCGCGAGACCTCGATGAAGCGCACCTCCAGCATGACCTGCTGCGAGCCGCGCACCTTGAGGTCGTTCAGGACCTCGGGGCCGTACTGCTTGGCGAGGGCGACCGCGCGGGCCGCCGAGACGCTGTCGCCGACCGTGCCCGAAAGCACGGTGCGCCCATTCGCCGAGGACACGCGGGTGCGTTCGCCGGGAAGGCTCTGCTCCACGTCCGCGGCGATACGCGGCGTGTTGTAGCCGACCTCGACCTCGATCACGCCGACGAGGGAGCGCGAGGCGTCGTAGACCGAGACGTTGGTGGTGCCGAGCTTCTTGCCGAGCACGTACATGCTGCGGTCGGTGAGCGGCATCACGTCGGCGACCTCGGGGTCGCCGACCACGAGGTCGACGAAGCCAAGGCTCGTCTGAAGCGTCTGCGACTTGCCGAGGGTGACCCGCGCCGCCCCGACCTTGCTCTCGCCGATCTCGACGAGGCGGCCTTGAGCCGCGGCCGGCGCAAAGGCCGCCACGGCGAGGATCGCGGCGCCGGCGAGCGGCGCCGCGACCGCCAAGGCCAAGGCGCCGCGATGGAAGCGCCGCTTCCGGCGCGACGCAAACCCGGTGGTCTCCTGCCGTTGCATCTGACTTCCCCGCCCGTTCTTTTTGTGCCGGACAGGAAACGCCCGCGGCGTGAATCATCAGTGAATCGAATTGGCAAGTTGGGGGCGCGGTGAACCAATCCTTTCCCGGGCTCATGCTTGCCGAAACGTAAACTGGATATGCGAAAAGTTGTTGCGATTACTTTCACGGAATCTGAGCGCCTTCATTGTTTACTGCGGCCCAACAACAGGTTGGGGCAGCAACAATGAAGACGATCCGGAGCGGCGCCGCGGTCTATCTCGTCCGGGCAGCCGGTGACGGGCCGGTGTCGGTCCGCCGGCAGGGCGCGGGCGTGCTCGCCCGGACGATCGCGGTCGCGGCGCTCGCGGTCGGGGCCGCCCTCGGCCTCGCCGCAGGGGAAGCGCCGGCCATCGGCGACCCCGAAACGGTTGTCCGCGAGGCCGCGGCCGCGCCCGTCGCCAAGGACGACGCGCGGCTTGCAGCCTGGACCGCACGCGGGCCGGCACCGGTCCTGACACTGGTCCCGTCACCGGCCCTGCCGGCGGCCGAGACGGCCCCGATCTTCGCTCCCCGCCTCGCCGCTGCTCCGGCGCAGGCCCGTTTCGCCAAGATCGATCCGGCGGTTACGGGCTCCCTCATGCCCGGTGCCTTCGAGCCCCCGGCGCCCCGCTCCGGCGAATGGCGCGAGGAGGAGTTCGCGCAGGTCCGGGCCCTCGACGGCCGCACCCTGGCGGCCCCCGCCGTGGTCGTCCGCCTCTCCGGCCTCGAGCTGCCCGAGAGCGGCGAGGTCTGCCGCACCCTCGACGGCCGCCTCGAGCCTTGCGCGGTGCGCGCCGCGACCCAGCTCGAGCTCATGACCCGCCACCGCAAGGTCGCCTGCCGCTACCGCATCGAGGCGCGCGGCGAGGCCGTCGGCACCTGCCGCGTCGGCACGTCCGACCTCGCCGAGCGGATGCTCCGGACGGGCTTCGCCAGACGCGCGCCCGGCACCGAGCGGGTTGCTATGGCGCCCGCGTTGTCGTCGGCGAATTAAGCCGCACCACCCCGGAATGACAGAAGGAACTCGCGTCGACGCCGCCGCTTTGTGCTATGAGGCCGCTCTAGGAGCGAACTCATGTACACGCAGGCCCTCAACACCCGCGAGGCGGCAGGCCCGGCCGAGGACCCGGTCGCCGAGGCACGGTTCCAGGCCCGGGTCGATGCCGAGGAGAAGATCGAGCCGAACGACTGGATGCCCGAAGCCTACCGGCGCACCCTCGTGCGCCAGATCTCGCAGCACGCCCATTCCGAGATCGTCGGCATGCTGCCCGAGGGCAACTGGATCACCCGCGCCCCCAGCTTGCGCCGCAAGGCCGCCCTCCTCGCCAAGGTCCAGGACGAGGGCGGGCACGGGCTCTACCTCTACGCCGCCGCCGAGACGCTGAACGTCTCCCGCGAGGAGCTGGTCGAGCAGCTCCTCGACGGCCGCGCCAAGTACTCCTCGATCTTCAACTACCCGACGCTGACCTTCGCCGACATCGGCGCCATCGGCTGGCTCGTCGACGGCGCCGCGATCATGAACCAGATCCCGCTCTGCCGCTGCTCGTACGGCCCCTACGCCCGCGCCATGATCCGCATCTGCAAGGAGGAGAGCTTCCACCAGCGCCAGGGC
>DASVVU010000057.1:0-11243 GCA_036386395.1 Beijerinckiaceae bacterium
GGCCGCGAGCGCCAGCACGTCGACCCGCCCCTCCGCCGCCGCGACCGCCTCGACGAGCCGGTGCGCCGCCGCGCGGTCCGCGAGGTCGAGGGCGTGCGCCGTCGCGCCGACCTCCTCGGCCGTGCGCCGCACGCCCTCCCCGTCGAGGTCGGCGACGTGGACCCGCGCGCCGGCCTTGCGGAAGCGGCGCGCAATCGCGCGGCCGATGCCCTGGGCGGCGCCCGTCACGATCACGGCGCGGGCGTCAAATCGGAGCTGCATGCCTTGAGGAGCTCGTTGAAGGTCTCGATGGACTGCGGGCGGCTCCCGTCCTCGACGTCGTGGACGAGGGCGACGAGGCGGTCGAGGGCGGGCGTGGGTAAGCCCTTCTCCCGTGCGAGCCGCGCCACGATCCCGACCTGGGCGTCGACCTCGGTCCTACGCTTCCTCACCGCGAGGTCGCGCCAGATGCCCGAATGGGTCTTTGCCGTCCGCCCCGTGTAGTCGGCGAGCCAGGCGACGACCGCGAGCGCCTCGGTTTCGGTCGCATCCGCGGCGAACGCCTCCGGCTTGAATTCCCCGAAGCCGCGCGGCCTGACGCCTCGGGCCTGCGCCGCCGCCATCACCTCGCGCCCGAGCGCGAGCCAGGCGGGGGCGCGGTTGGGATCGGCGAAGTTCTCGGCCATGGAATCGGGCGTGAGCGCCGTCGCGAACAGCATGGCGCCGTAGGCGAGCTTGCCCCAGAGATACCCCCAGATGTCCTCGGTCAGCACGGCGTCCGGCTCGAACAGGCGCAGCAGTTCGTGCATCTCGCGGGTGCGGTCGCGGACCGCGCCGTCGATCTCGCCCACCACCACGGCGCCGCGGTTGCCGTAGAGGATTTGTCCGGGGCCGAGCCAGTCGGCGCCGAAGTTGACGAAGCAGCCCATGGTGCGCTCCGCCCCGACCTTCTCGGCGATCAGGAGCTCGTTCAGGCCGTTCTGGGCCGAGAGCACGAAGCCGTCGTCGGCGAGGTGCGGCGCGAGCGCGTCGAGCGCCTCGCCCGTGTGCTGCGCCTTCACGGCGAGGACGACGCGGCGGAAGACGCCCTCGACCTCGTCCGGCGTCGCGGCCGGGACGACCTGCGTGAAGGCGTCGACCGGCCCTTCGGTGGCGAGCCCTGCCGTGCGGCAGGCCGCGACGTGCTCGGCGACCTTGTCGACGAGGAGCACGTCGACCCCGGCGCGTGCCCAGTAGGCTCCGAGCGTGCCGCCGATGGCACCGGCGCCCCAGATCAGGACCGGCTCGGCCACGGGCCCTCCAGCGCCTCGCGCGTCTCCGCGACGCCCGTCCGCCACAGCTCCAGCATGACCTCGTCGGGCTTCTGGTAGGGCCCGCCGAAGGAGCCGTCGCCGAGGATGCTGCGCACCCCGTCGGGGCCGGAGGCGCGCATGAGGGCGAGGTCCGGCGCGGGCTTCACGCCTTCAGGCGCCGGCGCATTCGCGAGGCGCGTCCAGGGGAAGTTTTCCATCCAGTTGGCGTGGGTGCCGGAGCTGTCGATCTCCTGGACCTTGGCCCAGGTCTTCGGCGCGTTCCACCAGCTGTGGAACTTGACCGACAGCCCCGGATGCCCGGCCATGAGCTCGTGCGCGAGCGCCCCGACCGGCATGTTGCCGCCGTGCCCGTTGACGATCAGCACCCGGCGGAAGCCGGCCCGGGCGACCGAGGCGACGACATCGCGCACGACGGCAAGGAGCGTCTCGACTCTCAACGACACCGTGCCCGGGAATGCGAGGAAGTAGGGCGCGAGCCCGAACGGCATCGCCGGACAGACCGGCACGCCGAGCGGCTCCGCCGCCTCGACCGCAACCCGCTCGGCCAGGATCGCGTCGACGCAGAGCGAGAGCTGCGCGTGCTGCTCGGTCGAGCCGATCGGCAGCACGCAGCGGTCGTCGCGCTCGAGCCAAGCCTCGACTTGGCTCCAATTCATGTCGGCGATGCGCATGGCCTTGCGCCGGTTCCGGACGGGAATCCGCGGCCTTCAGTCCCCGGGCTTCACCGGCGCCTCGTCGAAGGCGAGGTCGCCCGGGGCGTCGGCGAGGAAGAAGCCGTTGATCCGGATGCCGGCCCGGACCGCCTCGATCTCGGCCGCCGCGGTCCAGCCCTCCTGCGGATCGACGATCCGCACGAACCGCCACGGCCCCTGCTCGGCCGGGAGCCTCGCCCCTGACGCATCGTCCGTGAAGGCGTGCAGGTCGGGCCTCGATTGCGAGCGGAAGTAGGAGAAGGTGGTCATCGGGGAACTCGCGTGGTCCGGCCTACACTAACCGCAAGCGGGCGGGCGATGCCAGCGCCGCTTCCAGGATAGGCTTAGCGCCCCCACCGCCGCCGCCGCAGGAACTCGTAAATCAGCGCCGTGCCGAGGCCCCACACGCCGTTCACCAGCGGGCCGATCCACATCCGCGCGGGATTGAACCCGTTCGCGACCGGCAGCCCCTTGATGGGGTTGACGACGAACCAGCCGACGAGGGTCGGGGCGAGCGCTCCGAAGATCAGCCCGGCGAGCCAGAGCGGCCAGCGGCGCGGCATCCGGTCCACGACGAGGGCCCAGACGATCCCCCACATCCCACCCCAGAAGGCAAGGTTCAGGACCGCCGGCACGCCGAGGGGCGGGACGGGGCTCATCGAATAGGGCGGCCTCGGCCCCGCGCCCGCTACGTTCAGGAGCCCGATGGCGAGCTGGTGGACCGTCAGCGTCGCGAGGAAACCCGCGACGAAGCCGAGGAGGATGACCATCGCTATCGACGGTCGGGATGCGAGGAAGCGCATGAAGGCAGCCCCAAAACTCCGTTCAGGCTAGCACGCCGACGTCCACCGCGGCAGCAGCCCTAGAACAGCGCCTGCCCGGCGAGCAGCGCGAAGATCAGGATCAGCAGGAAGATCGCGAAGAAGATCGCAAAGAGAATCTTCGAGATGCGCGCCGCGCCGGCCGCGACGCCGGTGAAGCCGAGCGCGCCGGCGATGAGCGAGATCACAAGGAAGATGAGAGCCCATTTCAGCATGGCGGTGTCTCTTGGGGAAAAGCGAAGCTGTCGTCCGGGATAAGCGCGGTCCGCGCCCTCCGGTTCCCATGAGGAAGCTCACGTCACGACCGTCACCCGCTCGGCCGCCCGGGTGATCGCGGTGTAGAGCCAGCGGCTCCTGTGCTCGCGGAAGGCGAAGGACTCGTCGAACAGCACCACGTCGTTCCATTGCGAGCCTTGCGCCTTGTGCACGGTAAGGGCGTAGCCGTAGGTGAACTCGTCGGACTCGCGGCGCGCCGGGAGCGGGATCTCGTCCTCGCGGCCCTCGAAGAATTCCGGCAGCACGCAGACCTCGACGGGTTTTCTTCGGCGCTCGTCCTCGGGGACGAGGTCGAGGCGCACGAGGCCGTTCTTCGGCGGCTTGACCGCCTGCACGGTCCAGGTGCCGCCGTTGAGGAGGCCCTTGGTCTTGTCGTTTCTGAGGCACACGAGCTTCTCGTCCGCGGCCGGCATCGGGTCGCGGTAGCCGAGAATCTCGCGGATGCGGCCGTTGTAGAGGCGGCGCGTGCGGTTCATGCCGACGAGCACCTGGTCGGCCTTCGTCACCGCCTCGGCGTCGATGTCGTTGCGGCGCACGACCCGGCTCTCGCCGTGCGGGCCCAGCGGCAATCGTCCGCCCTCGCGCACCGCCATCGAGAGGCGGATGATCGGGTTGTCTCGGGCCTGCCGGTGCACTTCCGTGAGCATCACGTCGGGCGTGGCTTCCGTGAAGAAGCCGCCGCCCTTCACGGGCGGGAGCTGCGCCGGGTCGCCGAGCACGAGCACCGGCTTGCCGAAGGAGAGGAGGTCGCGGCCGAGCTCCTCGTCCACCATCGAGCACTCGTCGATGACGATGAGGTCGGCCTGCGAGGCGGGCCCGGAGCGGTTCAAGGCGAACAGCGGCCCGCCCTCGTCCGACTCGCGGGTGCGGTAGATCATGGAGTGGATGGTCGAGGCGTCGCGGCAGCCCTTCTGGCGCAGCACCGAGGCGGCCTTGCCCGTGAAGGCGCCGAACGCGACCTCGCCCTCGGCGCTATCCGCGATGTGGCGCGCGAGCGTGGTCTTGCCCGTGCCGGCGTAGCCGAACAGGCGAAACACCTGCGGCTCGCCCGCCTTCAGCCACGCCGCGACCGCGGCGAGCGCGCCTTCCTGCTGCGGCGACCACGCCGTCATCCGCGTCGCGCCTCCGCGCGCAGGTTCCACAGGATGCCGGCGATGATGATCGCGCTGCCGATGAACACGAACGGGTCGAGGGCCTCGTTGTAGAGCTGCCAGCCGACGAATGCGATCAGCGGCAGACGCAGAAAGTCGAGGGGCACCACCATGACGGCGTCGCCGTGCCGGTAGGCGTTGGTCAAGCACCAATGCGAGGAGAGCCCGCCGACGCAGACGCCGATCAGCGGCACGACGTGAGAGTCGTCGAGCCTTGTCCAGAACGCCCACGCGCTGCCCGCAAGATTCAGCGGGAGCTGGATCAGGTTCATCATCAGGAGGATCGAGAACGTCGTCTCGGTCATGGTGAGTTTCTTAGTCGCGATGGTGGTGATCGCGAAGCCGAGGGCCGCGCCGAGCACCACGAAGGCGCCCCACTGCAGGCTCTCGATTCCGGGCCGCAGCACCACGTTGACGCCGATAAAGCCGAGCACGATCGAGGCGATGCGCCCGGATGTCAGACGCTCGCGCAGGAACGTGACGGCCAAGAGCGCGACCCAGATCGGCAGCGTGAACTCGAGCGCGAAGACGGTCGCGAGCGGCAGGAGCGTGATCCCGAGCGCCCAGGCATAGGTCGCGGCGAAGTGGACGACGTTGCGCACGAGGTGGAGGGGCAGGCGCCGCGGCCAGAGGTTCGCGCGCAAGTGCGGCTGCGGCACGGCGAGCGCGAGGAGAATCGCGATGCCGGCGGCGTTGCGCAAGGCCAGGATCTCGGAGACGGCGAGCGTCTTCGACAGCGCGCGCACGCCGACCGCGGTCGCCGAGAACGAGACGAGTGTGCCGATCATCCACAGGACGACGGCGAGGACGTTGCGCTGGGTCACGAGGGCATCGAACGGAGAGGTGTCCATCATCCGCTTAGCGAGTCGCGTGCATCGCGAGAAGCGAATTCCGGTGCATAACCGACGCGCATGGCGCGCGCGGAGCGCGGATCCGGAACCACACCGATGCCCGCACGTTTCGCGACGAGCGCGACAATTCGCGCGGACGCCAGGGAGGCGACGATGCCGAGAGGCGACAAGTCGAAGTACACCGACAAGCAGGAACGCAAGGCCGAGCACATCGAGGAATCCTACGAGAGCCGCGGCGTGTCCGAGGACGAAGCCGAGCGCCGCGCCTGGGCGACCGTCAACAAGCAGGACGGCGGCGGCAAGAAGGGCGGCTCGGGGTCGAAGAAGAGCGCCGCGAAGAAGTCGAGCAAGGGCGGTGCGAAGAAATCCGCGTCGCGCAAGAGCGCCGCCAAGAGCGGGTCGAAGAGCGGCACGAAGAGCGCGCGCTCGTCCGCGCGCGGCGGGACCAAGAGCGCGTCCAAGTCATCCAAAAAGTCATCTGCGAAGGGCTCGTCAGGCACGGGCGGCAAGCGCGCGGCCGCATCACGCAGCTCGGGCGCGAAAAGCTCCCGGTCCACGGCTCGCAGCTCGAAGGCGACGGGCGGATCGAAGCGCGCGACCGGCGCGAAGAAGAGCGGCTCATCGAAGTCGCGCTCGGCCGCGAAGAGCTCCACGACCTCGTCGCGCAAGTCCTCGGGCAAGTCGAGCGCCCGCAAGGGCGCGGGCAAGTCGAGCCGCAAGGGCTGATCGGTCGCACGGCTTGAACAGGGGCGCGTCTGCGCGCCCCTGTCGTTTTCGTCACGCCGCCCGTACCGCGCCGACGAAGCGCTGCACCGCCTCGCGGAGCGTGTCGGCCTGAGCGCCGAGGTCGCGCGAGGCCGTAGCGACGTCGCCGGCCGAGCGGCGGGTCTCGCCGATGGCGTGGGTCACCGTGTCGACCGCCTGCGACAGGGTCGAGGTGCCGTGCGCCGCCTCCTGCGTGTTGCGGCTGATTTCTTGGGTCGCCGCCTCCTGCTCCTCGATCGCAGCGGCGATCGAGACCGTGTAGGTGCGCGCCTCGTCCATGGTGGCCGCGATGGTCTTCATGGTCCCGACGGCGTCCCGGGCCGAGCCCTGGATCTCGGCGATCTGGGAAGAAATCTCTTCCGTCGCCCTGGCGGTCTGGCTCGCCAGCACCTTGACCTCCTGGGCGACGACCGCGAAGCCCTTGCCCATCTCGCCGGCCCGCGCCGCCTCGATCGTTGCGTTGAGGGCAAGAAGGTTGGTCTGTGCCGCGATGGCGCCGATGAGCGAGACGACCTCGCCGATGCGCTGCGCCGCCGCGTCGAGGGCGACGATGCGCTTGTCCGACTCGTTTGCGAGCGCGCTCGCCTTCCCGACGATCGCGGCGGCTTGCGAGACCTGGTGGGCGATCTCGGCGACGGACGACGCCAGTTGCTCGGTCGCGCTCGCGACCGTCTGGACGTTGCCCGAGGCCACGCCCGAGACGCCGGACGCGGCCGTCGCGCTGCGGGTCGCCTCGTCGGCGACGGTGGTGAGCGAACGCGCCGCCGCGTCGAGCCGCGCGGCGTTCCCTGTGACCGCCCCGAGGGCGTCCGCCATCGCGGCGTCGAACGCGGCGACGAGTTCTTCGACGGTGTCCTGGCGGGCGCGCTGCCGCTCACGGCCGAGGCGCTCCTCTTCGGCGAGCCGGGCGCGCTCGGCGAGGCTCGCCCGGAAGCCTTCCAGGGCCGCCGCCATGCGCCCGATCTCGTCGCGGCGCCCGGCGCCCTCGACCGCGGCCGAGAGGTCGCCGCCGGCGAGCCGCTCCATGGCGGCCGCGAGCTTTTCGAGGGGCATCGCGACGCCGCGCCTGAGATAGACCATGACTCCAAGAGCCGCGAGGAGCACGACGCTGCCGAAGCCGGCGACGATCATGCGGTCCCGCCAGTCCGCCTCCATGGCCCAGAGCGCAAACCCCGCGAGCCCGCCGGCGACCGCCAGGAGGACGGACAGGGACGCGCCGATCTTCGTGGAGATGGAATCCGCCTTCATGGCTCTCTCGGGCTCACGGCAATGAACGAACGAACGGCCGGCAACCCTAGAGTCGCCGGCTTAACGTTCCATTGCCCATGGCTTCCGCAGCGGCAGGCGAAAGCGCCCGTCGAATGCCGCGCTTAGACGACCTCCTCGGAGGCGACGCCACGGCAGTCCATCTCGTACTCGAGGCCAGTGACGGGCGGGCGGCAGAAATGCCAGGTAAGGCCGGCGTAGGCGGCGCCGCGGGCCACGATCTCGTCGGCGAGGAACGGATGGAGGTCGTGCACGGTGTAGACCTGCGTCGCCGTCGTCTCGGCCCAGGTCGCGCCGAGGAGGGCGAGGCGCCGCTCCATCTCGCCGAGGACAAAGCGCGCCTTCTCGCGCATGGCATCCGAGGAAGTCTCGCCGCGGCGGACCGTGCGGTCGGCGTAGCTGCCGCGGCCCTCCTGCGCCTCGCCGCTGCCGGCGACGACGAAGCTCGGGACGGTGTCCGCCGCCTCGACCGTGAACGAGAAGGCGTGGAAGGAGGGCTCGGGCGGCGGATCGATCGCGGGGCAGACGTTGCTGCGCGCGACCGGGTTTAAGTCGTCGCGGTAGATGCCCCAGCGCGTGAGCGGCACGACGTAGGCGCGGTTGAAGTCGCGGAAGCCGTCCTCGGTGAAGGGCGCGGACGAGCGCAGCTCGCAGGCGCAGAACGCGGTCAAGGGCCGCCCGGCGTCACGGATGATCCGCTCGATCCGCTCGAAGCCCTCGGCGAGGGGGATGGGCTTGCGGAACCGCGCCCGCCGGATGGCATGGCCCGGCAGCGCCGCGACGCCGCCCGAATACTGGAACACCGCCGGGATGTAGCGGTATCCGCCCGGCTCGAAATCGACCGTCGCCATCTTAGCCCCCGCTCGCCGCGCTCATTACAGCCCATTGACAAGCCTTTGTCGCCCTCCGCACACTCGCGCCAATGAAATAAGGGGCGCTGAGGCGCCCCATGCGGGAGGAATCCATGAAGCGTTACGGACGACTGCTCGGCATCGGCGCGCTCGCCTTGGGAGGAGCGCTCGCTGCGGACGCCGCGCAGGCGCAGGTCAAGATCGGCCTCATCTACGACCAGACCGGCCCCTTCGCGGGCGGCGGCTCGAAGCCGGCGGCGATCGGCACCAAGATCGCGATCGACATGATCAACGAGAAGGGCGGCGTCGAAGGCAAGAAGATCGAGGCGATCTTCACCGACGCTCAGTCGAAGACCGACGTCGCCATCAACGAGGCCGAGCGGCTTCTCAACGACGTGAAGGTCGATCTCGTCATGGGCGTCTACTCGAGCGCCCAGTGCGTGCCGATGGCGGCGAAGGTCGACGCCGCCCAGAAATTCATGTGGGCGAACGTCTGCGTCGCCTCCGCGGTCTTCAAGGACAAGAACCTGAAATACGTCTTCCGTCCCACGATCCACTCGGACCAGTACGGCGACGCGTCCTGCTCCTTCGTCGCCGAGAACGCGAAGGCGAAGTTCGGCAAGGACGCGAAGGACATCAAGATCGCCATCATCCACGAGGACGGGCCGTACGGCGTCGGCGTGGCGACCGGCAACGAGGCGAGATGCAAAGAGCTCGGGATGCAGATCGTCCACAGGGAGGGCTACTCGGCGACCGCGACCGACCTCTCCGCGCTCGTGACGAAGCTCCGCCGCGTCCAGCCCGACGTCATCCTGCACACCGGCTACAACCCGGACATCACGCTCTTCCTGCGCCAGGCCAAGGAGGCGGGCCTGAAGTGGGCGGCGCTCATCGGGCACGGGGCCGGCTACAGCCAGATCGACAAGCTCTATGAGACCTTCAAGGACGACGTGAACTACCTCCTCGACGTCGATCCCGTCCCGGCGCAGCTCCTCGACGCGAAGACGCTCGCGCCCGGCCTCGGCGAGCTGACGGCCGAGATGGTCAAGCGCTACAAGGCCGAGACCGGCGCGAGCGAGGTCCCGCCGCACACCTCGATGGGGTTCAACAACACCTGGATCTTCCTCACCGACGTGCTGCCGCGGGCGATCAAGAAGTACGGCGGCTACGATCCCGAGTCGCTGCGCAAGGCCGCGCTCGACGCCGACATCCCGGTCGGCGGCACGATCCAGGGCTACGGCGTGAAGTTCTTCCCGCCCGGCACGCCGATGGCGGGCCAGAACGAGCGCTCGACGCCGGTCGTCATGCAGTTCGTCAACGGCGAGACGAAGGTCGTGTGGCCGACGGCCATCAAGACGGCCGATCCCGTCGTCCCGCTGCCGAAGGGCCACGCCTACGCTCGCTGACGCCGCTTAGGCCGGAGGAGCCGCCCCGGAGGAGCCCGCATCGTGACGATGCTGACCGTTTCGGGGCTGACGAAACGCTTCGGCGGCTTCACGGCCGTGAAGGACGTGTCGTTTCAGGTCGAGGAGGGCGAGATCCTCGGCCTCATCGGCCCGAACGGATCGGGCAAGAGCACGACCTTCAACTGCATCGCCGGGCTCTATCCGCCGACCGCGGGCTCGATCGTCTTCGAAGGCGAGGAGATCGGCGGGCTCTCTTCGAACCGCGTCTGCCATAAGGGGATCGGGCGCACCTTCCAGATCCCGCGCCCGTTCCGCAACCTCTCGCTCCTCGAGAACGTCGCGCTTTCGGCCTTCTTCGGCCAGGACGCCGCCGTGTCCCGCGCCGACTGCTGGCGCCTCGCCGAGGAGGCGCTCGCGCTGGTGGGCCTGCCGGTCGACGGGCGTATGGGTACGGACGGCCTCGGCGCGGCGGCGCTGAAGAAGCTCGAGCTCGCCCGGGCGCTCGCGACGCAGCCGCGCCTCCTCCTCGCCGACGAGAGCCTCAACGGCCTCGACCACGCCGAGATGGACCAGGCCGCCGACATGCTGCGCCGCATCCGCCGGGAGAAGGGGATCACCATCGTCTGGGTCGAGCACATCATGGGCGTGCTCATGCGCGTGGTCGACCGGGTCGTGGTGCTCGACCACGGCGAGGTCATCTTTTCCGGCGGGCCCGCCGCCGCGCAGGCGGATGCCCGGGTGATCGAGGTGTATCTCGGGCCGGAGGCCGTGGCGTGAGGGGGACTGCGGAGACAGGGTGCGTCCTTCGAGGCTCGGCCCCGTGGGCCTCGCACCTCAGGATGAGGACAGTTGTGCATGACCCAAACACAAATCTCCTCATGCTGAGGTGCGAGCGGAGCGAGCCTCGAAGCACGCACCCCGCCGATACAAGCCAATGCTCGCGCTGACGAACATCGACGCGGGCTACGGCGGCTTCCAGGCCCTGTTCGGCGTCTCGATGACCGTCGAGGCCGGGGAGGCGGTGGCGGTCATCGGCGCGAACGGGGCCGGCAAGACGACGCTGTTGCGGGTCGTCTCCGGTCTCCTTCCCGCGAGCGGCGGCGCCATGGCCATGGAAGGCGTGGACCTGCGCGCCATCGCCCCGCATCGGATCGTCGAGGCCAGGATCGCGCACGTGCCCGAGAGCCGGCGGCTATTCCCGCGCCTCTCGGTTGAGCACAACCTCAAGATGGGCGCCTTCGTGCCGGCGGCGCGCAAGCGCTTTACGGAGCGGCTCGACTACGTCTACGGCCTGTTCCCGCGCCTCAAGGAGCGCCGCCACCAGCTCGCCGGCACGATGTCCGGCGGCGAGCAGCAGATGTGCGCGATCGCCCGCGCGCTCATGAGCGGGCCGAAGCTCGTCCTCCTCGACGAGCCCTCCATGGGGCTTGCGCCGGTGGTCGTTGCCCAGGTCTTCGACCTCGTGGGCCGCATCCGCGCCGAGGGCTACACGGTGCTGATCGTCGAGCAAAACGTGGCGCAGGTGCTGAAAGTGGCCGACCGCGCCTACCTCCTCGAGGTCGGGCGCATAAAGGCGAGCGGCAGCGCCGCGGCACTGCTTGCGAGCGAGGACGTGCGCAAGGCGTACATGGGGTTGTGATGGACTGCCAGCTCGACATCTTCTTCCTCGAGGCGGTGCTGAACGGCATCCTCTTGGCCGGCCTGCTGGCGTTGCTTGCGCTCGGCCTCAACCTCGTCTTCGGGGTCATCGACGTGGTGTGGATCGCCTATGCCGAGCTCGTCATGGTCGGCATGTACGGCATTTACTATGCCCATAAAGGCGGCGCGCCGTTCCTCCTCGCGGCGCTCGTCGGAATCGTCCTCGTGGCGGCG
>DASVVU010000058.1:0-30536 GCA_036386395.1 Beijerinckiaceae bacterium
GATCGCCCGCGCCTACGCGAACATGCGCGCCGCCGAGCTCATGGTGCGCGAGGCGCTTCGTCTCTACGAAGCCGGGCACAACCCCGGCGCCGAGGCCAACATGGCGAAGATGCTCGCCGCCGACGCCTCCTTCGAGGCCGCCAACGTCTGCGTCCAGACCCACGGCGGCTTCGGCTTCGCCGAGGAATACGACGTCGAGCGCAAGTTCCGCGAGACCCGCCTCTACCAGGTCGCGCCGATCTCGACGAACCTGATCCTCGCCTATCTCGCCGAGCACGTGCTCGGGCTACCAAGGTCGTATTGAGCAATGAACGCCGGCCTCGATCATCTGCGGACCTGGGTCGGGCGCACCGAGGAGCGCTCCGATCTCTTGACGCCCCGCCTCGCCGAGGCCTTCGACGCGACCTTGGACGAGCCGCCCCGCGCCTACGCGGCGGGCGACGCGGCGCTCCTCGGCATCCACTGGTGCATCGGCAACCCGGCCGTGCGAGCGAGCGGGCTCGGACGCGATGGTCATCCGAAGCGTCAGGGCTTCATGCCGCCGGTGCCGCTGCCGCGGCGCATGTGGGCGGCGGGGGAGCTGACCTTCCTGGCGCCGCTCGCCGTCGGCCTTGAGACGGCACGGGTGTCGACGATCGCCTCCCTCGACTTCAAGGAAGGCCGCACCGGCCCGCTCTGGTTCCTCGGCATCGACCACGAGTACCGGCAGGAGGGTGGAACTTGCGTCCGCGAGCGCCAGACCGTCGTCTACCGGGAGGACCCGAAGCCGGGGGAGAACCGCCCCGAGCTGGGCTCCGGCGGGGAAGCGGAGTCGGCGGACCCCGTGCGCACTCTCGTCCCCGACTCGACGATGCTGTTCCGCTATTCGGCCCTGACCTTCAACGGCCACCGCATCCACTACGACAAGGACTACGTCCGCGACGTCGAGGGCTACCCGGACCTCGTCGTGCATGGGCCTCTCGTCGCGACCCTCTTGCTCCGCGCCGCCGCCGAGGCCCGGCCGGGCTTGCGGACGCTGTCGTTCCGGGCCCTCTCGCCGAGCTTCGTCGGCCGCCCCCTGGCAATCTCCCTTGCAGAAGCCGAAGAGGGCCTTGCCGCAACGGCAACGAGCGACGGGCGCCGGATCATGGCGGCGCACGCCACGTTCGCGGCTTGAAGCGCCGCCCGGATCGAATAAGACTGCGCCCATAACAAAACGGAGGGACGCCCCAATGAGAAAATTATGGACCGCGCTCGCAGTCACGGCCGCGACGCTTCTGGCCTATCCGGCGGCCGCGCAGGCTCCCATCGTCATCAAGTTCAGCCACGTCGTGACGCCGGACACGCCGAAGGGCAAGGGCGCCGAGCGGTTCAGGGAACTCGCCGAGAAGTACACCAACGGCCGGGTGAAGGTGGAGGTCTATCCGAACTCGCAGCTCTACAAGGACAAGGAGGAGGTCGACGCCCTCCAGCTCGGCGCGGTCCAGATGCTTGCCCCGTCGCTCGCGAAGTTCGGTCCGCTCGGCGTGAGGGAGTTCGAGGTCTTCGACCTGCCGTTCATCCTGCCGAGCAAGGCGGCCCTGCGGAAGGTCACGGAAGGGCAGCTCGGCAGGTCCTTGTTCAAGAAGCTCGAGTCGAAGGGCATCGTCGGCCTCGGCTACTGGGACAACGGCTTCAAGGTGATGAGCGCCAACAAGCCGCTGCGCGTCCCTGAGGACTTCCGCGGCCTCAAGATGCGCATCCAGTCGTCGAAGGTGCTCGAGGCGCAGATGCGGGCGCTCGGCGCGATCCCGCAGGTGATGGCCTTCTCGGAGGTCTACCAGGCGATGCAGACCGGCGTCGTCGACGGCTCCGAGAACACGCCCTCGAACATGTACACGCAGAAGCACCACGAGGTGCAGAAGTACATCACGCTGTCCGACCACGGCTACATCGGCTACGCGGTGATCGCGAACAAGAAATTCTGGGACGGCCTGCCGGCCGACGTGCGCGGGCAGCTCGAGAAGGCGATGGCCGAGGCCACCGCCTACGCCAACGAGATTTCCCAGACCGAGAACGACGAGGCCCTCGCCGAGATCAGGAAGTCCGGCAAGAGCGAGCTCATCGAGCTCACCCCTGAGCAGAAGGCCGCCTGGCGCAAGGCCCTCGACCCGCTCTACGCCGACATGGCCTCGCGCGTCGGCAAGGAGACCATCGAGGAGTTCCAGCGCGAGGCGCGCGGCGCGACGCAGTAAGCTGCGTTCCTGTCCCAACGCTTGTCATGGCCGGGCTTGACCCGGCCATCCAGGCACCGTTCACTCCGGCGACGGCGCAGCCTGGATCGCCGGGTCAAGCCCGGCGATGACAATGGAACGGTGAACCGCGGCTGCTCGTAAGGGGGCCCACTTGGCTTTGCGCGTCCTCGACCGGCTCGAGGAGATCCTGATCGCGAGCCTCATGGCGGCCGCGACGGTGCTGATCTTCGTCGCGGTGGTGCACCGCTATTCGTCCGGCGTGCCGTTCCTCTATCCGCTCATGCACCAGATCCACCTCTCCTGGGCGCAGGAGCTGTGCATCTACATGTTCGTCTGGATGGCGAAGTTCGGCGCGGCCTACGGCGTGCGCACCGGCATCCACGTCGGCGTCGACGTCCTCGTCAACAAGCTCGCCCCGCCCTCCCGCAAGCGCGTGGTCCTGTTCGGCCTCGCCTGCGGCGCGCTCTTCACCTTCATCGTCGGCACCATGGGGGCGAAGTTCGTCTTCGGCCTCATGGACACCGACCAGACCTCGCCCGACCTCGAGCTGCCGAGCTGGATCGTCTATCTCGCGATCCCGCTCGGCTCCTACCTCATGTGCTTCCGCTTCCTGCAGGTGGCCTGGGCTTTCTGGCGCACGGGCGAGCTGCCGCACCACGACCCGGCCCACGTCGAGGGCGTGGTCGAGAGCCCGCAGGCCGCGCGCGACCTCGCGGCCAAGGAGGCCTCCGCCGCCGATGGAGCGGCCCGGTGAACGCCGCGATCATCTTCGGCCTCCTCGTCGCGCTCATGCTGACCGGCATGCCGATCTCGATCGCGCTGGGTCTGACGGTGCTGACCTTCCTCTTCACCATGACGACCGTGCCGATCGAGGCCGTGGGGCTGAAGCTGTTCACCGGGATCGAGAACTTCGAGATCATGGCGATCCCGTTCTTCATCCTGGCCGGCAATTTCCTCACACATGGCGGCGTCGCGAAGCGCATGATCGCCTTCGCGACCGCGATGATCGGCCACTGGCACGGGGGCCTCGGGCTTGCCGGCGTCATGGCCTGCGCGCTTTTCGCCGCCGTGTCCGGATCGAGCCCCGCGACCGTCGTCGCCATCGGCTCGATCATCCTGCCGGCCATGGTCGCGCAGGGGTTCCCGAAACGCTTCGGGGCCGGCGTCATCACGACCTCGGGGGCGCTGGGCATCCTCATCCCGCCTTCGATCGTGATGGTGATCTACTGCGTCGCGACGAGCGGCGCCGTCGCGATCGGGCCGACCGGCCAGCGCGTCGGCTCCGCCTCCGTCGGGCAGATGTTCATCGCCGGCGTCGTGCCGGGGCTGATGCTCGCGACGCTTCTCGGCCTCACCACCTGGTACCGGGCCTGGCGGAACGATTATCCGCGCATGCCGCGCGCCACCTGGGCCGAGCGCCTGCGCGCATTGCGCCAATCGTTCTGGGGCCTCTCCCTCATTGTCCTCGTGCTCGGGGGCATCTACGCCGGCTTCTTCACCCCGACCGAGGCCGCGGCGGTGAGCGCCGTCTACGCCTTCGTGATCGCGGTGTTCGTCTACCGCGACATGGGGCTCGCCGACGTGCCGAAGGTGCTCCTCGCCTCGGCCAACATGAGCGCGATGCTGCTCTACATCATCACCAACGCGGTCCTGTTCTCGTTCCTCATGACGAACGAGCAGATCCCGCAGGCGATGACGAGCTGGATCGTCGATTCCGGCGTCGGCTGGGTCGGCTTCCTCCTCCTCGTCAACATCCTGCTCCTCGTCGCCGGCAACGTCATGGAGCCGTCCTCGATCGTGCTGATCACGGCGCCGATCCTGTTTCCGGTCGCGGTGCGCCTCGGCATCGACCCGGTGCACTTCGGGATTCTCATCGTCGTCAACATGGAGGTCGGCATGTGCCACCCGCCGGTCGGCCTCAACCTCTACGTCGCCTCCGGCATCACCAAGATGGGCATCACCGAGCTCACCATCGCGGTCTGGCCCTGGCTCCTGACCATGCTCGGCTTCCTCGTGGTCGTGACCTACGTGCCGCAGATCTCGCTGTGGCTGCCGCGGGCCCTGGGGATGTAGATAGCCAATGCCGATGCAGATCTCGATCGCCGACCGCAGCTCGGACCCAGCCGTCCTCGCACGGCTGTTCAGCCGGAACATCAGCGCGGATTACATCTCCCATTCGGAGCTGCAGGGCCGACGCGCGCCCGCCCCCGGCGCCTGGGCGCAGGACGTCGAGTCGGTGTTCCGGGACGAGATCGCCGCCCGGCTCGGCGAGCCCCTGGACCGGTTCCCCCCTGACAGGGATTGGAAAGGGATTATCGAGGCCCGCCGCGACGGGGCGCTGATCGGCATGGCCTTCGTCTCGTTCACGCGCGATGCGCCGGTGCCGTTCGGCTGGCTCGAGGATATCGTCGTCGAGCAGGCGCTGCGCGGCGAAGGCCATGGCGAGCGCATGATCGAATGGATCGCCGAGCGGTTCCGGGAGGCCGGAATCCGCCGCCTCTTCCTCGAAAGCGGCATCGGCAACGACGCGGCCCATCACTTGTTCGAGCGTCTAGGCTTCAAGGCCGTATCCATCGTCATGATGCGGGATTTGTGAGAAGCTGTCCCCCGGGAACGTTCGTCCTGGGGGAATGCCATGGTCGATCTCTATCCCTTTGCGAAAGGCTACGTTGCCCCGATCGCCGCGAGCGTCATCCTCGCAGCGGCCATCATCGGCTCATTCATGCTGCTCCGCCGCTGGCCCGCGGTCCCGCGCATCCAGTACATAATGCTCCTCTGCCTTTTCGGCGCCGGCGCGCTGCTGGTCCTTCTTTGGTTCGAGAATACGAACGTCGCACGATACGTGAGCACAATTTTTCAGGTGGTGGGCATCGTGGTAGCAGCCTACATGGTGGTGGTCACCAATGACAGAAATACCAAGCAGCAGATCGAGACAGCCCAGCGCGAGACATATCAGAAACTCGAGCTCAGCTCCGTCGAACTATTCCGGTTCGAGTGCACCCACCCCGAATTCGCCCAGCTTCTCTGGGAATCTGAGACCCGTTCCGAACGGGGGGAGCCTCGGCAATTACCTGAGGTCAGCAATTACCAGCTGCGGGAGTACATTTTCCAGATGCTGAACCTGTTCGAGATGGCTTGCCGCTTCCGCTTTGACGGAATTATCAAGCCGGAGATATTCGGAAGCTGGGTGATCTGGATATGGCAACTCTGCCGTGAGCCGGTGTTCCATCAAGAATGGCACAGCGACATGCGCCTGCATTACATCGAACGCTTCCGTGGGATTGTCGATAAAGGCGTCTGGCTTTCGCAGGTCCACGGAAAGCAGGGAGAGAAGGAGGCGAGGCGCAGCTTCTTCAAATTTGTATCCGAGGCTCTTGGCGGCTGCGAGGTTGTCGCCGAATGGCTTGATCATGCTTTGTTGCCACCCTGTGCCGGGCACACTGCCGCGGTTGCCTGACACGGCCTTAGAGGCCGCAGAGGATGTAGTGGAGCGACCCCGCTTGAGAACCCTTGCCTGCGGTGCCATTGCTCCCCCATGACCCACGATCTCGAAGGGCTCCTCGTCGTCTCGGTCGAGCAGGCCGTTGCCGCGCCCTACTGCTCCGGCCGCCTCGCGGACGCGGGCGCGCGGGTGATCAAGGTCGAGCGGCCGGAGGGGGACTTCGCCCGGCGCTACGATGCTTACGTCAACGGCGAGAGCGCCTATTTCGTGTGGCTCAACCGGGGCAAGGAATCGGCCGCCCTCGATCTCAAGGAGGAGGCCGACCGGGCGCTCCTCGCCGCGATAGTGGAGCGGGCCGATGTGTTCATCCAGAACCTCGCGCCGGGCGCGGTCGACCGCCTCGGCTTCGCCCCCGACGAGCTTCGCCGCAGGAACCCGCGCCTCGTCACCTGCTCGATCTCGGGCTACGGCGACGAGGGCCCTTATCGCGACCTCAAGGCCTACGATCTCCTGGTGCAGGCCGAGACCGCGCTCTCGACCGTCACCGGCAACGAGCACGGCATGGCCCGGGTCGGCGTGTCGGTGTGCGACATCGCGGCCGGCATGACGGCGTTCCAGGGCATCCTCCAGGCCCTCATCGGGCGCTCCCGCACGGGCGAGGGGCGGCACGTCGCGGTCTCGCTCTACCACGCGCTCGCCGACTGGATGAACGTGCCGTACCTGCAATACGTCTACGGCGGCCACACGCCCGAGCGCTGCGGCCTCAACCACCCGACCATCGCGCCTTACGGCGACTACGTGTGCCGGGACGGCAAGGCGGTGCTGTTCTCGATCCAGAACGAGACCGAGTGGCGCATGCTCTGCGAAAAAGTGCTCGGCCGCCCGGAGATCGCCGACGACGAGCGCTTCGCCACGAACCCGCTCCGGGTGCAGAACCGCCCCGCCCTCGACGCGATCATCCTCGAGGGCTTCGGCGCCGCGCCCCGGGAAACGATTATCGAGCGGCTGGAGGCGGCGCGCATCGCCTACGGCCGCGTCAGCACCCTCGATGACCTCAAAGGGCACCCGCAGAACCGCACCGTCACGGTCGAGACCCCGGCGGGCCCTGTCACGATGCTCGCCCCGGGCATGATCTTCGATGGCGAGCTTCCGCGCCTCGGCCCGGTGCCGCGGGTCGGCGAGCACACGGATGCGATCCGGACGGAGTTTCGCACCTCGTAGTGCCGAACAGGCAGCAGATGCTCTGGCAATCTTTGCCAAAAATCAATATTTTAAAGGCAAGGAGGGCCCGATGATGGCGACCATGAACATCTCCCTGCCCGACCCGATGCGCGAATGGGTGGAGCATCGTGTCCGAGGCGGGCAATACGCCAATGTGAGCGACTACGTCCGCGACCTCATCCGGCACGACCACGAGCGTCAGCAGGCACTAGAGCGGGCACTGATCGAAGGCGAAGCGAGCGGGATCAGCCGGCGCTCGGTCCGGGAGATTATTGCCGGCGCGAAGTCCCAGATCGATGCCCAGGGTTGAGATCACCGAAGCGGCTGATCGCGATATTTCCGAGATTTATGTCTATTCGCACCGCCGGTATGGCGAGGCCCAAGCCGAGCGCTACTTGCTCGGCCTGGACGCGTGTTTCGAGCGGCTTGCCGAGATGCCGCGGATGGGCCGAAACATCGACCACATCCGGACCGGCTACTTCCGCTTCGAGCATGCGAGACATACGATCTTCTACATCATCCTGAAGGACGGCATTCGGATCGTACGCGTTCTCCACGCCAGCATGGACCCGCAGCGGCACCTCGAAGGATAGCGTCCTCAATAGATCGCCGGCTCCTCCACCGGCTTCCCGAAGCTCGTCTCCAGAAAGTCGAAGTCGCAGCCCTCGTCGGCCTGGGTGATGTGCTTCGCGGAGAGCCAGCCGTAGCCGCGCTCGTAGCGGGGCGGGGGCGGGGTCCAGGCGGCGCGGCGGGACGCCAGCTCCTCGTCCGAGACCTCGAGGCGGATCGCGCGGGCCGGCACGTCGACGGTGATCATGTCCCCCGTCTGCACGAGGGCCAGCGGCCCGCCGACGTAGGCCTCGGGGGCGACGTGCAGGATGCAGGCGCCGTAGGACGTGCCGCTCATGCGGGCGTCGGAGATGCGCAGCATGTCGCGCACGCCCGCCTGCACCAGCTTCTTCGGGATCGGCAGCATGCCCCACTCGGGCATGCCCGGGCCGCCCTGGGGGCCTGCATTCTTCAAGACGATGACGTGGTCGGGGGTTACGTCGAGGTCGTCGCGGTCGATGTTCTTCTTCAAGTCGGCGTAGCTCTCGAAGGCGATGGCCGGGCCGGTGTGCTTGAGGAAGCGCTGCTCGGAGGCGGCGGGCTTCATGACGCAGCCGTTGGGGGCGAGGTTGCCGCGCAGGATCGCGGTCGCGCCCTCGGCGTAGATCGGGTCGTTGAGCGGCCGGATCACGTCGTCGTCGTGGACCTGGCCCGCCTCCGCGATCTCGCCCATGGTCTGGCCGGAGACCGTCAGGGCATCGGCCTTGAGGTGCGGGGTCAATCGCTTCAGCACGCCCCTGAGGCCGCCGGCAAAATAAAAATCCTCCATCAGGTACTTCTTGCCGGACGGGCGGATGTTGGCGATCACCGGCACCCGGCGGGAGATTTCGTCGAGGTCGTCGAGGGTCAGCGGCACGTTCGCGCGGCGCGCCATGGCGAGGGCGTGGACGATGCAGTTGGTCGAGCCGCCGATCGCCATCTGGACCACCATGGCGTTCTCGAACGCCGCGCGCGTCAGGATCTGCGAGGGCTTGAGGTCCTCCCACACCATCTCGACGGCGCGCCGACCGGAGGCCGCGGCCATGCGGGCGTGGCTCGCATCCGCGGCCGGGATCGAGCTCGCGCCGGGGAGGGTAAGGCCGAGCGAGTCCGCAACCGCCGTCATGGTCGAGGCCGTGCCCATGGTCATGCAGTGGCCGGGGGAGCGGGCGATGCCGTTCTCGATCTCGGTCCAGTCGGCCTCGGTGATCTTGCCGGCGCGGCGCTCGTCCCAGTACTTCCAGGTGTCGGAGCCGGAGCCGAGCGACTGGCCGCGCCAGTTGCCGCGCAGCATCGGGCCGGCCGGCACGTATATCGCCGGCAGGTCCGCCGAGGTCGCTCCCATGATGAGGGCCGGCGTGGTCTTGTCGCAGCCGCCGAGGAGCACGACCCCGTCGACGGGGTGCGAGCGGATCAGCTCCTCGCACTCCATGGCGAGGAGGTTGCGGTAGAGCATGGTGGTCGGTTTGACGAAGGGCTCGGACAAGGAGAGCGCCGGCAGCTCGATCGGGAAGCCGCCCGCCTGCAGGATGCCCTTCTTGATCCACTGCACCCGCTCCGGGAAATGGGCGTGGCAGGGGTTGATGTCGGACCAGGTGTTGATGATGCCGATCACCGGCTTGCCGGCCCAGTCGGCCTGGTCGTAGCCGATCTGGCGCAGGCGCGAGCGGTGCCCGAAGGCGCGGAGATCATCGACGCCGAGCCAGCGGTGGCTCCTCAGGTCCTCGGGCTTCTTCCTCGCCATTTCTTGTTGTCCTTCCGTATCGATGCTGTGTCGCTCAGCGGCCCTTCTCGGCGCGCCAGCCCTTGAACTCCTCGCGGGTCTCCGGCGCCGGCGGATAGACGCCGAACAGGCCGCGGCCTTCCTGGATCTTCTCCAGGACGAAGTCCTCGAAGATGGTCTGCTCGAAGGCCTCCTCGGCGACCTCGTCGGCGATGGCGCGCGGGATCACGGCGACGCCCTCGCCGTCGCCGACCAGGATGTCGCCGGGATAGACCGCGACCTCGCCGCAGGCGATCGGCAGGTTGAGGTCGATCGCGTGGTGGCGGATGAGGTTCGTCGGCGCGGCCGGATGCGCGTGGTAGGCCGGGAAGGGCATGGCGGCGATCTCGGGGGTGTCGCGGAAGCCGCCGTCGGTGACGATGCCGGCGCAGCCGCGCTTCATCAGCCGCGTCAGGAGGATGCCGCCGGCCGAGGCCGCCGCGAAGTTCCTGCGGCTGTCGATCACGAAGACGGCGCCCGGCGGGCACTCCTCGACGCCCTTGCGTTGCGGGTGGGTGCGGTCCTCGAACACGCCGATGTGGTCGAGGTCCTCCCGGGCCGGGATGTAGCGCAGGGTATAGGCCGGCCCGACCATCGGCGGCGCGTCCGGGTTGATGCGGTGGATGCCCTGGATGTAGGCGTTGCGGAAGCCGCGCTTGAACAGGACGGTGGTGAGCGTCGCGGTCGAGACCGCCTTCAGCTTCTCGCGGGTGTCCTCGCGCATTCCTTCGGTCATCGCGTCTCTCCGGTCCGGCCGTCCCCCCTTCTGCCGAAATCCCGGCGGTTTACAAGCGCCGGGCCCCGGTGCATGAGCGGCGCCCATCACGGAGGGAAACCCCATGCGGCATCTCGTTGCGGCGGCCTTGGCGGCCGCGCTCGGCTTTTCCGGACAGGCTTCAGCGCAGGAGACGAAGTGGCCGGAGCGCCAGGTCAACGTCATCGTGCCGTTCACGGCGGGCGGCACGACCGACATGTTCGGGCGCATCCTCGCCCAGCACATGCAGGCGAAGTTCGGCCCGCCCTTCATCGTCGAGAACCGGGCCGGGGCCGGCGGCAACATCGGCACGAGCGCCGTGGCGAAGGCCGCGCCGGACGGCTACACGATCCTGATCGGCACGGTCTCGACGCACGCCATCAACCCGTTCCTCTACACGCGCCTCCAGCACGACACGGAGAAGAACTTCCAGCCGGTGAGCCTCATCGCGCGGCTGCCGAACATCCTCGTCGTGCACCCACGCATCCCGGCGAAGACGATGCCCGAGCTGATCGAGCACGTTAAGGCGAACGCGGGCAAGCTCAGCTACGGCTCGTCCGGCGCCGGCACCTCGACGCACCTCGCCTCCGAGCTGTTCCAGATGACGACCGGCACCAAGATGACGCACGTGCCCTACCGCAGCTCGGGCGACGTGATGAACGCCATCGCGGGCGGCCACATCGACCTCACCTTCGACAACATGACGCTGGCTTGGCCGCAGGCCCAGGCCGGCACGGTGCGCGCTATCGCGGTCACGAGCCTCGAGCGCAGCCCGACCGCGCCCGACGTGCCGGCGGTGTCGGAGACGCTCAAGGGATTCGAGGCGACCTCCTGGCACGGCGTCTTCGTGCCGGCCGGCACGCCGCGGCCGATCGTCGACAAGATCAACGCCGAGGTGCGCCGCATCTTCGAGCAGCCCGAGGTCAAGGCCCGCCTCGTCGAGATCGGCGCCGTGCCCTCGCCCATGACCCCGGACGAGTTCACCGCCTTCATCAAGAGCGAGCGCGACAAGTGGCAGGAGGTGGTGAAGGCCTCGGGCGCGAAGATCGAGTGAGGCTCAGAGGAGGTGTATTGAACTCTACGATCAAGTCGCGGCGGGAGTGTTCTCGGCTCTGACGCAATTTGCCTGAGCGGCGGCCGTTCACGGGCGGGTGGAGCGCGGCGGACGCGCAGGGAACATATCGTTTCGACGATTGTTCCTCCCGCTCAGAACGAGGAGCACGCCGGTGAGCCGCGGTTTTCCATCCATGACGGCCTTCCTGGGGCTGCTCGCGGTCGCGCGCTACCAGAACCGGGACACGCCGCAAGGCCGGATTCCGGCGGAAGCGGATTTTCAAGCTCCTAGCTCGCCGTCGCGCTGACGCTTCCCTCAACGGGCCGATCGGCCTCCACCGGAGATTATGGATGAGCATTTTCGGATCGATCATGTCGAAGATCTTTCACCGCGGCGGTGGGAAAGAGGCGGGTGGCGCCGCAGCGCCTGCGACGCAAACGGCACAGGCCTCGCCCGCGGCCGCATCGCCCGCAGCGCCGCCTGCCGCGCAAGCGTCAGGCGGAGCCGGCGCCGGCGGCTCGCAAGGGAGCGTCGACGTCGAGGCGATCCTCACGGACCTTGCCGGAAAGGCGGGGCAGAAGCTCGACTGGCGGCACTCCATCGTAGACCTGATGAAGCTGCTGAACCTCGACAGCAGCCTCGCCGCGCGCAAGGAGCTCGCCGCCGAGTTGCACTACACCGGCGACACGAGCGACTCGGCGACGATGAACATCTGGCTGCACAAGCAGGTGATGACAAAGCTCGCGGAGAACGGCGGCAAGGTGCCGGCCGAGCTTCGAAGCTGAGAGACGGTAAGGTGCCGGGCCGCGGCCCGCGATGGAGTCCTCGCAATGGCGAACAAGACGAGCTTCACGGCGGATGAATGGGGCAGAATCCTTGCAAGTCCGATGGTGGCCGGGATGGCCATCACGGCGGCCGATCCGAGCGGCGTCTGGGGGCTTCTGAAGGAGGGCATGGCCGGAGGCTGGGCCCTCCTCGAAGCGCGCCAGAGCGCCCAGGCGAACCCGCTCGTGAAGGCGGTCGCGGAGGACTTCGCAACGTCCGAGGGACGCACGGCGGCGCGGACGGCCCTGCAGGCGCGCTTCAAGGGCGCGAACATCGGCGGGATGAAAGACACGGCGATCGGCGAGCTGAGGGCCGTCTCGGGCGTTCTCGACGCCAAGGCTCCGGAAGACGCCGCCGCTTTCAAGGCCTGGCTCCGAGAGGTGGCCCAAAAGGCTGCGGAAGCCGGGACGGAGGGCGGCTTCCTGGGTTTCGGAGGTGTCGCCGTGAGCGAAGCCGAGAAGGCGACGCTGGCGGAGATTTCGGCGGCCCTCGGCCGCGGGCCCATTTCAAGCTGAGTGGGAGAAACGCCGTGGGAGCGGCGGGGCCCGGATCGTATTTGAGATGGAGCTCGCCTGCGCCAAGCTAGGCTGGTGCGCCCGGTATCGAGGACCTTTCAGAACGTCTTCGCCCCGTTGACCGCGAGGAGCACGGCGTAGAGCGAGGTCGTGGCGCAGACGAAGAGGCGGTTGCGCTTCGGGCCGCCGAAGACCACGTTCGCGACCCGCTCGGGGACGAGCACCTTGCCGATGAGCTCGCCCTCGGGGGTGAGGCAGTGCACGCCATCGCCGGCGCTCGTCCAGATGCGGCCCTCGTCGTCGAGGCGGAATCCGTCGAAGACCGCATCGGTGCAGGTCGCGAAGACCTCGCCGCCCGAGAGTTTCCCGCCGTCGCCGACCCGGAAGACGCGGATGTGCTTCGGGCCGTCCTTGACGTGGCTGACGCCGGTGTCGGCGACGTAGAGCAGGCGCTCGTCCGGCGAGAAGGCGAGCCCGTTCGGGCGCACGAAGTCGTCGGCCGCGACCGCGACCTCGCCCGAGCGCGGGTCGATCCGGTAGACGTGGCAGGCGCCGATCTCGCTCTCGGCCTTGTGGCCCTCGTAGTCGGAATCGATGCCGTAGGCCGGGTCGGTGAACCACACCGAGCCGTCGGACTTCACGACCACGTCGTTCGGGCTGTTGAGGCGTTTTCCTTGATAGCGGTCGGCCAGCACCGTGATCGAACCGTCGTGCTCGGTGCGGGTGACACGCCGGTTGCCGTGCTCGCAGGTGACGAGGCGGCCCTCGCGGTCGACCGTGTTGCCGTTCGAGTAGCCGGCGGGCGAGCGGAAGATGGCGGTCTCGCCCGACGCCTCGTCGAAACGCAGCATGCGGTCGTTCGGGATGTCGCTCCACACGAGCGAGCGGTGCGCCGGGAACCAGGCCGGCCCCTCGGCCCAGCGGCAGCCCTCACAGAGCTTCTCGACCCGCGCCGTCACCTTGACGAGATGGCGGAAGCGCGGGTCCAGGATCTCGAAATCGCCGTCGCGCATGGTCCCTCCCGTGGTGTCGGTCGGAGCCAGCACGGCGGGGCCTCAAGGTCAAGCGGGCGGGCTCGCCGGGCTCGCGGCGGCGCGGACGCGGGCGCGGTCGGCGGCTTCGGCGGCGCACTTCTCGACGTGGGCGCCGCGGTTGACGACCTGGAGGTTCGGCGCGCCCCAGAAGGCGAGGAGGTCGGGCCAGGGCATGTCGCGGTGCTCGCGCCTGACGCGGAACAGCGGCACCTTGTGGTCGACCTCGGCGCCGCGCAGGAGCCGCCCGCCGGTCTCTGCGCAGCGGCGCTTCTGCACGCGCTTCAGGAGCCGGACCTGGTCCGACGGCGCGCTCCAGAACTTCCAGGCCGCCACGCAGGCCGCATGCCAGCGGGCGCGCCCGTTCGGCGCCTCGCCCGGCGCGAGCGGCCGGTGCCAGCCGAAGCGGTACACCGGCTGGCCGCAGACGCAGCAGTGCCCCGGCCCGCGGCTGAAGGCCGCCTCGCGGTACGGCGCGGGCGGCGCCCGCCCGGCCTCGCCCTCCCAGCGCCAGCCCTCCGGCGCGCCCGAGAGCCGCGCGAGCGCCCGGGCGAGCCGGTCGGCCCTGAGCGGGTGCGCCCGCCAGTACGCCTCCACCGCTCGCGACGGCAGCGCCGGCGTCCACCGCGCCGCGAGGGCATGTCGCAGCACGACCTTCGGGAAGCGCTCCGGCAGCGCCGCGTTGAACCGCGCCAGCGCCCGCTCGTTGCGTTTCCTGAGCCACTCCGATTCTTTCGGTTTGTCCGCCACGTCCCGCTCCCTGTCCTTCGGGAGACGCTACGGCGGGCGGGTAAACGAGTGGTTGGGCAGGGATACGCGCGACGAGCACGGTGGGGTCGCCCAACCCTCCTCATGCTGAGGTGCGAGCCGCAGGCGAGCCTCGAAGCACGCACAGCGGTGGGGCGCCGCATCGACGGGGGGCGTCCTTCGAGGCTCGCGCTGCGCGCGAGCACCTCAGGATGAGGAAAGTTGGAGATGCGGCTGACGAAGCATCAATACCCGAGCGCGCAGCCGTCCTTGCGGGGGTCGGAGGCGCCGACGAGGATTCCGCGGGCGTGGTCGATGAGGATCGCCTGGGCGCCGCCCAGCGGTGCGGCGACCCGCTCGACCGCGTGGCCGCGCCCTTCGAGGTGGCGCACGGCGGCCTCATCGATGCCGGCTTCGACCTGCACGGCGGGGCCGTAGGCGAAGGTGCGCGGCGCGTCGACGGCCTCTTGCAGGCCGAGGCCCTTGCGCAGGAAGCGGTCGAGGAAGTTGGCGTGGCCGGCCGACTGGTACTGCCCGCCCATGACGCCGAAGGGCATGACGGCGCGCCCGTCCTTCGCGACCATCCCCGGGATGATGGTGTGGAGCGGGCGCTTGCGCGGCCCGAGCCGGTTCGGGAGCCGGTCGTCGATGCGGAACTGGCGGCCGCGGCAGTGCAGCATCACGCCGCTCTTCGGCGCGAGGATCGTCGAGCCCCAGGCGTTGAAAAGGGAGTTGATGAAGGAGACGGCGAGCCCGTCCGCGTCCACGACGGAGAGGCAGATGGTGTCGCTCTCCCAGGCCGCCTCCGCCCCCAGAGGCTCGGGCGCCGGCGCGCCCCCGCCGGAGGAGGCGGCGAAATCGCGCACGAAGGCGACGGAGCGCTCGGACAGGAACTCGTCGACGCCGATCTCCATGGCGGCGGGGTCGCCGAGGCCGCGGTCGCGCAGCCAGTAGGCGGCGCGGGTCGCCTGGGAGAAGAGGTGGATGCGCTCGCCCTCGTCGTTCGCGGCCTCAAGCGCCGGCCAGCCCTCGAGCGCCTTGAGCAGGAGGAGCGCCGTCGCGCCCTGGCCGTTCGGCGGGCACTCCAGCACCTCGTGCCCGGCGAAGGTCGAAGAAATCGGCGGCACGTAGTCGGAGCTCTGCGCGGAAAAATCGTCGAGGGTGTGCGGCCCGCCGAGCCTCTGGAGCGTCGCGACCATGTCTTCCGCGGCCGCGCCCTCGTAGAACCCGGCGCGGCCCTCGCGGGCGATGGCCCGCAGCGTCCGGGCAAGCGCCGGCTGGCGGTGGATCTCCCCCTCCCGCGGCGCGCGGCCGCCGGGCAGGAAGACCTCGGCGGTCTCAGGGAAGCGGCGCAGGCGCTCGGCGTTGCGGCTCCAGTCGAAGGCCACGCGAGGCGCGACCGGATAGCCCTCCTCGGCGCGGCGCGCCGCGGGCCCCATGAGGTCCGCGAAGTCGAGCCGGCCGTAGTCGGCGTGGAGCCGCGTCCAGGCGTCGACGGCGCCGGGCACCGTGACGGCGAGGACCGAGTCGTCCGTGATCTCCCGGACGCCGCGCTCGCGGGCGAAGTCGAGGGTCGCGCCGGCGGAGGAGCGGCCGGAGCCGTTGATGGTCACGGGCTCGGCCCCCGGCTTCGCGACGATCGCAAAGCAGTCGCCGCCGATCCCGGTCATGCCGCTCTCGACGACCCCGAGGAGCGCGGTTGCGGCGATCGCCGCGTCGACGGCGCTGCCGCCGCGCCGCAGCACCTCGATCCCGAGCTGCGACGCCTCCGGATGCGAGGTCGCGATCATGGCGCTGGTGCCGTAGGCGGCCGAGCGGCCGGGGCGGTGGAAGTCGCGTGTCACATCAGCCTCGCTTCATCAGGTTGTTCATCCGGGCCATTCTCCCAAGCCCCTCATCCTGAGGTGCGAGCCGAAGGCGAGCCTCGAAGGACGCACCCGGCCGATGCAGCGCGGCCCAGCCACCGGTGCGTGCTTCGAGGCTCGGCCTTCGGCCTCGCACCTCAGCATGAGGAGAGTTGTGTGGCTCGCCTACTTGGGAACCGCGCCCCTCACTCGACGCTCACCCCGCTCGACTTGATCGGCACGGCCCACTTCTCGATCTCGCTCTTGACGAAATCGGCGAGGTACTCGGGCGAGCGCCGCTCGGGGGCGACGAGCATGGCGCCGAGGCCCTGGAGGCGGTCCTTCACGGCGGGGGTCTCCATCGCCTGGACGGTCGCGTCGTGCAGCTTCTTGACGATCTCGGGCGGCGTGCCCTTGGGCA
The DNA here is from genome assembly GCA_036386395.1 of Beijerinckiaceae bacterium. Lineage (GTDB taxonomy): Bacteria > Pseudomonadota > Alphaproteobacteria > Rhizobiales > Beijerinckiaceae > JAJKJG01. Next base: position 16,418 of record DASVVU010000058.1, read on the forward strand.
GGAAGAAGGCGTTCCAGGTCAGGCCCTCGAAGTTCGGGATGCCCTTCTCGTGGACGGTGGCCAGGTCCGGCAGCACCGGCGAGCGCGTCTTCGTCATGGTGGCGATGGCCTTGACGGCGCCGCCCTGGATCTGCGGCAGCGCGGTCGAGACGATCTCGCACAGGAAGTCGATGCGCCCGCCCTGGAGGTCGGTCATGGCCGGGCCGGTGCCGCGATAGGGCACGTGCTGGATCTTCGTCCCCATGGCGGCGTCGAGGAGGACGCAGCCGAGGTGCGTCGCGGAGCCCGCGCCGGCCGAGCCGTAGGTCATCTTGTCCTGGTTCGCCTTGGCGTAGGCCACGAACTCCTCGAAGGTGGCGGCCGGGAAGTCCTTGCGGGTGATGAGGATGAGCGGCACCTCGGCGATGAGGGCGACGGGCTGGAAGTCGGTCGCGGCGTGGTAGAGCGGCTTCTTGTACAGGGTCTGGTTCTGGGCGTGGGTGCCGACGGTCCCGAGGAGGAAGGTGTAGCCGTCCGGCGCCGCGCGCGCGACCCGCTGCGAGCCCGTGCCGCCGCCCGCGCCGCCGACGTTCTCGATCACCACCTGCTGGCCGAGGATCTGGCTCATGCGCTCGCCCATGACGCGCCCGAGCACGTCCGTCGGCCCGCCGGCCGCGAAGGGGATCACCATGGTGATGGGCCGCGACGGATAGGTCTGGGCGAAGGCCGGGGCGGCGAGGCCGACGGCGCCGGCGACGAGCGCCCCGAGAAGCGTCTTGAGCATTGTTCCCTCCGAGTTACCCAAGTCTTGTTCGTGCGCCTCGCTACAACGCCGGCCGCTCCCCCGCAACGCGGGACCGGCGCGGACCGGCATTCTTGAGCGCCGCTCAAGTCTCCGGAAAGAGACGCGGGAACAGCACGTCCAGCGAGTCGACCGGAAAGCGCAGGGAGACGGCCCCCTTCGGCGTGTCGGAGGCGATGAGGCCGAGGTCGGCGACGTCGTTGAGCACCCGCCGCGCGGTGCGCTCGGGCAGGCCGGTGATGCGGGCGGCCTCGCCGCGCTCGAACGCGCCCCGGATCAGCGCCTCCTCCAGGAGCCGCGCCGCCTCGGGCTTGAGCGTCTCGCTGCGCTCCACATAACGGCGGAGCCGCCTCGCGAGCGTGCCGAGCTCGAACAGGCCCGCCATGAACCGCACCTGGTCGAGGGCGACGTTCAGGAACCACAGGACGAAGTCGGCGAGGGCGCGCTGCGAGAGGTTGCCGCGCCCGTCGAGGTCGCCCTGCCGCGGCGCGTCGGCATGGTCCAGCATGCGCTTGTACTCGCCGCGGCTCTCGAGCCCGCGGGCAAGGCCGCGGGAGATCGACCAGAGGCCGTGCGCGCCGATGCCCGCCTCATGGGCCATGGCGTGGCTCATGAGGCGGCTGACGCGGCCGTTCCCGTCCGGGAACGGGTGGATGTAGTTCAGCCGGTGGTGCGCGGCCGCCATGGCGATCACGCGGCCCGCCTTGCCCATGCGGTCGAAGCGGTAGCGTTCCTCGAAATAGCGCATGAACTCCGGCACGCGCGCGCTCGCGGGCGGGATGTGCCGCCCCATCGCAACGTCGTGTTCCGGCCTCGAGCGCCATTCGCCGGGTTGCATCCGGAACTCCCGGCCGGCGCCTTGGATGCGGAGCATGACCTCCGGAGCCTCGCGGTAGAACTCGCGGTGCAGCCAGCGGATGAAGGCGGCGGAGGCGGGCTCGGGCAGGCGATTGCCGGCCGCCATGGCGTCGACCTCGGCTTGCAGCCGCACATGGGCTGCGGCTTCGAGCTGCAGGTTGCGCCGCTCGGGGTTGGCATCGAGCTCGCCCGCGAGCGCGCGCTCGATGTCCTTCGGCAGCGTGTCGTGGCCCTCGATGAGGTTGCTGTAGTAGGCGTTCATGATGCGCACGAGGCCGGCCAGATTGGCGGCGGTGCGCGGATGCAGCGCCTGACCGAGAGTCGCGGCCGCCGCCGACAGCTCGGCCACCGCGTCGCCGATCGCTTCGGGCGCCTCTTCGAGCCGGGTAGGCTCGATGCGGGCAGGCGTTTCGAGAGGCATTTGGCCGATCTTTCGTTCAGGTAACCTGCTGAACGTACAAGAAAAGCCATAACGAAGCGATTCGGCCGGCCGATCTTCTGGCCGATTCTCTCTCGCCGGTTTGCCGCCACGCCGCTCGCCGTTGCTCCAAAGTCACAGGCCTGGAACGGGCGCGCTCCCAAGGCGCTGAGCGGCGCTGACGACGGCGTGCGCGCCCCTATTATGAAACTGCAAACAGGGTGTTGGTGAACCATGATTCGTTCGTTCAAGCACATGATCGTTGCCGGCTTGGCCATCGCTCTGGCGTCGTGCACGCAAACCGCCGGGGACGGAGCCGCCCCGCAGGCATCCCTCTCGACGCCTCCGTCCATGCCTGACGATTACAAGGCCCGCATCGCCCTCAATCTCGCGGCGGAATACGCGGCGGACGCGACCGGCCCGGCAGAGATCGAGAAGTCGTTCTTCACCACGAGCGGGCCGCTCGGGGCGTCGGTGTCGATCACCGTCCGCTATCCCGTCAGGACGCACAACGAGAACGTACAGAAAATCTTTCGGCCCGGGCCGGTCACGAACATGCTTTTCGAGAAGGACGCGGACGGAATGCGCTGCGTCTCGGTCCAGGCGCTGCGGAACATCGGCACCTTCGGGCAGACGCTGTATCGAAGCGTGCGCTCGAGGATGGACCCTCTCAAATGCGGCGCGCCGGACAGGCCGATGGAGCCCTTCCCCGAGCTCGACCGGCTTGGGGCGAAGATCCGAGCCTGCCGCGATTCGGGCGAGCGTCGTTGCGCGGTGTCGCTGGCGGATGCGCAGGCCGGCGCCAGGAAGGCGGAACGGCGTCGCCGCTGACAAGCCGGGTGCAGCGCCCGTCCTCTGCCGTTTGCGCGGCACGGAACGGCATCTAAGATGACCGGCATGGGCCGTATGCCGAGTGGCGAGCGCGCCGTCGTCGATCTTCGCAAGCTGGAGGATTACTGCCTCAGTCCGTCCCACTTCCGCGGCCGCCACAAGGCGAGGGTCTTCCTGCAGGCGCTGGGCCTTGATCGCTCCGGCGCGTTCTGGCTGAGAGAGGCGCTGCTGGAGGCGGCGCGCACGAGCGAAGCGACCGAGGCGGAAACGACGCATTCGGGCGCCGCTGGCAAATCGACCTGAGACTGACCAGATCCGGAAGGACCGCCGTGGTACGGTCGGTCTGGATCATCCGGACCGGGGAGGGCGTTCCCCGGTTCATCACGGCCTGGGTGCTCCGATGAGCGGACATGAACACGAGAAGACCCGCCGGCCTTCTCTCCTCGATCCGGTGGCGCTGCTCACCGGACACGCCGCGAACGGCCTCGCCCCCGGGCAGGTCGGCACGGTCGTGGAGGTGCTCGACGCCGAGACGTTCCTGGTCGAGTTCAGCGACGACGCAGGCCGCGCCTATGCCTTGACGCCCTGCCGGGAGCCGCATCTCCTCGTCCTGCGCTACACGCCCGAAGCGGCGTGAAGGCGAGACCGCCACGAGTCCGGAGCTCCCACGCCGCCCCGAAAAGCATCGCCGTCCAGCCTCGGCGCCAACGGGCTTGCGTCCTTGGGAGAGGAGGCGGGCTACATCGCTTCGTCGATGGCCCAGGCCAGCCTGATGCCGGCCTTGAGCAGCTGGTCCCGCACGATCGGGAGCGCGTTGGTCAGATACTTGTCGCCGTCGCGGATGTCGTCCTCCTCCTCGAGATCGGCGTAGACGTGGGGCGCGCCAGCAGGTGGGTCTCCATCGCCCAGTCGCGCCGCAATCCCTTGGCGGAGGGGTGGTCCTTGTAGGTGGTGAGCCCGCCGCGGATGTCGTCGGCGAGCGCCTCCCGGGTGCCGCTTCCCATCAGCGTGAGGACGAGGCACTCGTCCCATACCGTGTGCAGATTCATGCGCGGCTTATGCCCGGGCCCCGAAGGACTGCCGCACCACTCCTTGCCCATGTAGGTGACGAGGAAGCCGTTTCCGCCGGCGTCATGGTCCCGCTCCGCGACGTGCAGCGGCTGGTGCATGTCGCCGATCAGATGGATGATCCAGCTCAGCGCGAGCGCGCGCTCCTCCTTGTCCGTGGAATGCTTGGCGATGCGGATTTGATCCGACAGCGCCTTGAGGACGCAGGTCGGCTTGCACTTCTGGTCGGCCGCGCTCTTCGAGCTGTCGGGCCAATCCATGTAGTGCCACTTGTCATAATCGTGCGTACGCCGCAGCACGTCGTCGGCGTAGCCCGAGGCCTCCACGAAATCCCGGCCCACGGCCGACTCCTTCAGGAGCTTGTTCAGGGCCTCCGCCTTCGCGGGAGGAAGAAGCTTGATCGCGATCAGGGCGACGATGCGGTGCCCGTCCGGTCCCCAGGCAGTGGCCGGGGATGAAAAGCCCAGAGCGAGTGTGAACGCGACACAGGCACCTGCGATGCGGCTCGACATGTTCGACGCCCCCGAATGCATTGACATTACATCACGCTGACTGGTGGTGGTCAATTTAATTCTGCGAAACGGACAATTCGACATTCGCGGTCCAAATGTAGCGCCTGGATCTTGGGCGAACTCCGGCACCATCAAGGCTCTGCAACGCTGGAGGATCGGCAGGTGGATCAGTTGCGGTTTCGAGCATCCCCTGTCATTCCGGGGCTCCGCGAAGCGGAGCCCCGGAAGGAGGTCGCATGCCGTCCCCCACACGAATCGCCGTCGCCGGGCTCGGCGCCATCGGGCGGGCGCTCGCCCGCAGGCTTGCCGCAAACGGCGCGGGTGGCGTGCCCGGCCTGACCCTTGCCTGCGTCGCCGTGCGCCATCGGAAAAAAGCCGAGACATGGATGCGGGAGGAGGGGATCGACTGTCCCGTCGTCCCCTTGTCCGAGCTGCCGCAGCACGCGGACCTTGCCGTCGAGGCGGCGCCGGCGGCGGTGCTGGAGGAGATCTGCCGGCCGATGCTGGAGGCGGGCAAGAGCGTCATGGTCCTGAGCGCCGGCGCGCTCCTGCCGCGGCCGGAGCTGATCGCGCTCGCCCGGGAGCGGGGCGGGCAGATCGTCGTGCCGACCGGGGCGCTCATCGGCCTCGACGCCGTGACGGCGGCGGCCGAGGGCACGATCCATGCCGTGCGCATGACGACCCGCAAGCCGCCGAAGGGGCTTGTCGGCGCGCCCTACCTCGAGGCGAACGGCATCTCGGTCGAGGGGCTGAACGAGGCCAAAAAGGTGTTCAGCGGCACGGCGCGGGAGGCCGCGGCGGGCTTCCCGGCGAACGTCAACGTGGCGGCGGCGCTGTCGCTCGCCGGTATCGGCCCCGACCGCACCACCATCGACATCTGGGCCGACCCCGCGGTCTCGCGCAACTGCCACACCATCGAGGTCGAGTCGGACTCGGCCCTGTTCTCCATGACGATCGAGAACATCCCCTCCGAGAACCCCAAGACCGGCCGCATCACGGCGCTCTCGGCGCTGGCGGCGCTGCGCAAGATGCATGCGCCGCTGCGGGTGGGGACGTGAATAGGATTTCGGCGCGGCGCCATACTGAACCATCAGCTTGAGGTGTTAATGCGAACAACGCTTCGGTCAAACAGAAGAATGCGAGTCCAGCGGCAAGGTTGTGCAGCGGGCCTGGTCTACTGAGCGGAGGAATCCGATGCTTTCCTCTTGCAGGCGAGCTCCGTTTGTCCATAAACTAGAACACGCCGCCTTGCAGAGTTGGGGAGAACCATGCCATTGCTAAGAAGCTTTGCCTGTGTGATTCTCATGTCCGTCAATGCCAGTTGGGTGTGGGCTCAGCCGAGCCAAGTGATGAGCCCGCCTGGACAGCAGGGCGCGGGCCAAGCGCAGATCGTCGATGGAAAAGCTCAAGAGGAGGCTGACTGGCCTTCGACGCTTCGCTTTCTGGTCAACAATCAGTTCTACTGCACCAGCACAATCGTTGGAGAAAGAGTCATCCTAACGGCTGCGCATTGTCTCGTCCCCGGGACTCCAATGAAGGTTGATCTCGGAGCAGGCCAAGCCTTCAATCTGACTTGCGAACTGCACCCGCATTACCGTCGATTCGACCTTTATGCCGACATCGCCCTTTGCGTGAGCGACCGGACGCTGCCCAGGAGCCGTATTATTGGAACACAGCGCGTAGCCTTCTCGTACGAGAATCTAGACCTCCGGATAACGCGCATGCGCAGTGGCGCTGAACTTTTTCTGCTTGGCTATGGGTGCCGCGTTTATCCCCAGACCAGCGCCACGGCTGCATCCGACACTTCTGGCCAACTTTATGGCGGGATTGGTCGGGTGGTCAGGGTTCCAGTCGAGGCCGGCCGACACATCACGACCAGCGGTCAGGCCGGGATTTGTCCAGGAGATAGCGGGGGAGCAGCCTACGCCCTCAGCGACATCGGAACGCTGAAGGGACCGCGTTCCATCGTCGCCATCAATTCGGGCTATGTCCCAGAAAACAAGATCTCAGATCTTACTGCCTTATTCGGCCATATCTCACAGTTCATTCGCGATTGGTCGGACGACCATGGCGTCAAAATCTGCGGGATCCATCCTGAAGCGCAGAACTGCGGCCTTCCATATTCAAAGTAGCGCCGAAATGGCTCCGCTCCGTCGCCTGATTCGCATTGCATTCCTAGCCGTTATTTTGAGTTTCCCTGTCGCATTGCAGGAAGGAGAGGCGCAATCTCCCAATCGCGTTGTCGCGCACAACCGTGCCGTCGTGCGGGTCGGCACGTTGACTCCCGACGTGGTGCACTTCATGGCCGAAAATGGAGAGCCGCGCCTAGTTACCGCGCCTGCCGGATCCGATTTGCTGAAACTGGTCTCAGACAATTGCGGTTCTGCCAACGCTCGCAGAACCTACCTTGCTGTCTTTCTCGCGGCGAACTCGGAAAACCCTGACATTCAGGCTAGGCGACTCATTTCGACAACTAAGGCGTTGTTCCTGCTTCCAGGGTGCCTATTCGCCCACGAGAAGGTCGTTTTGGTCGAAACAACCAAAGATGGTCCACAGTGGGACCGTCCGGTCTTGCCCGGTGCATCGGAAGCGGCCCCTCGCCTGCGGGGCCAGCGTCACGATCTCAACCGGCTGCAGAAAGCAAGCCCGAGGGACGGATTGCCCCCCGATTTGCGGGAAACCGGAACTGCTACGGTGACCCGAGTAGATGCTCGCCGGTTGGCTGACCCGCATGTCAGCAGCGTGGTCGACCTACTGTTTCAGGCGGTGCTCGCGCTGCCAAAGCCGCTCCCTGGCACGGCTCCAAGCTACGCTTTCTTGAAGCCTTCCCATGCAGGGGAACGCCTTTCGGCATCGGTTCTTCGGCGCAGCGAAGCACTTGAGCTTGCGCTACGCACCCAAGACATTCTTATAATGAACCCGGATGTTGCCGATTTCCGCACGATTAAAGTAGATACGTCAATTCTGTCGTCAGACTTCCGACCAGGCTACTATGCAGTTGCCGTACAGAGAACCATGTCGCCCAAGGACGCAGCGGAAGCGTTGAATTCAATCACGACAAGACGTAGTCCGCGCGGTGCGGCAGCTACACTCGACGAATTTGAGCCGTATCTTGCCGTCCAGACGAGCGCGCATCAAAGTTGCGCCGCTCCGAAAGAGAAAGAGCCGTGGCCGTTCGATGTCAAGGAAGTCAGCCGCGTACTTGAGCTACGCAAGCGGGTAGGCGCACCCGTGAGGGCAGGTACAATCCTGGTATTTGACACAGGGTTCCCGGCGGACCGAGTTGGCACCCACCCATTCGCCGAGCAGTTGTTTGAACGTAAGGCCACCGATGATCATAGCGAGCCGTATGTCTGGACGACCGCGACTACTCCTGAGGGGTTCGATGGCGCCGCCCAAGGCGGCGCACACGGGATCGCCGTTCTTAGCATGGCACTTGGCGGGGTGGATGTCCTAGGATCGGGCATTCTAACGAATGGCTTGTTGGAGAAGCCGCCTAAGGCAATCGTAATGATGGGGTATGCCATCGAACACGGTCGCATAGTCCTCGATCAGGATGCGGTCGTGAAAGCCCTCTCGGGGGATACTTGGCATGATCAAGCAGAAGCAAACGTAATAAATTTCAGTCTCAAGTTCAAGGTTCAGGATCGGAGAGGGAATTGGGAAAGTCACCTGATCACAAATGATGATACTATGTATATCTTTGCAGCAGGGAATGACAGGTCTTCGCTCGCCGGCAGTAATATCTACCCACCGTCCTGGGGGTTCAAAAATCGAGGAAACGTCATTGTCGTTGGAGCGATGGACCCCGATGGAAAATACTCGTCTTTCTCAAATTGGGGAGAGAAGTACGTTGATATCGTCGCTCCAGGTTGTGCCGTCCCTGCTATCTACTGGGACGCGCAGCAGGACGGTTTTGTTACCAGCAGCCTTGAAGGGACTTCGATGGCAGCGCCGTTGGTGTCATTTGCGGTCAATTTGTTGGGACCGGAAGGCTGGCGCGACATCGGTCATCGGAAGAGCCGAATCTTGGGCAGCGGCCGGTATTCTGCAGTGTTGGACGGTAAGGATGATAGCAAGATTCGCAAGGTTCGCTCGAGGCGAGCTCTTGATGTTCCGACCGCGCTCGCAACACCCTTCGACGTAGTACGTACCAAGACTGGAATCCGATACGGTCGGGTGAATTGGAATTTAGCTGGTGAATCTGTTTGTGGCCTGAAGCGGCCACGTAGCGAGGTCATGCAGGTCGACATAAGCACGGGCGCCGCCGAGATTGCGTACATGAATAGTAATCTTGACGACATGGATTTCGATAGCTGCCATCTAATTGGCCTGGAGCTTCAGCGCTTAAAGTTTGAAGAGCTCGACGCGAGCGGGACGAATCCGCAATTCCGACCGGCGGAGCCGCTGGACAAGGATGGCCTCGTAAGCATCACACTCTGCCATCCCATAAAGTGCGTATGGACGAGGCGCTAACGGCCGCGGGCTTCTTCATCGCAACGATTTTGCCGCGCTAAGAAAGCTGCATGCGCCGCTCAGGGCGGGGACTTGAGAGCACACCTCGCCCCGCCACCGCGCCCCCTCTCTCCACTAGCGGAGAGAGGGCGCGCAGTGAGGGGCCATGCTTCCTCACCCGCTCGGCTTCGCCGAGGCGGCCTCTCCCCGGAGCCGGGGAGAGGTGTTAATCGAGCCCATGCACCTGTCCTACGCCCAGAATCTCGAAGACTACCACCTCGTCCGGGTCTTCGCGGGGAAGACGGAGGGATTCTACGTCGACGTGGGCGCTGGCCACCCGGTCGGCGACAACGTGTCGTTCCACTTCTACCTCCAGGGCTGGCGCGGGATCGTGGTCGAGCCGCAGGAGCGGCTCTGCCGGCTCTACGCGACCTTGCGCCCGCGGGACGTGGCCGTGTGCACCCTCGTCGGTGCGGAGGAAGGCGAGACCGCGTTCCACGAGGTCGAGGGGCTGCATGGGTTCTCGACCACGGTCGCGCGCCACGCCGAGGGCGCGGCCGCGTTCGGTGCCTCGTTCACGACCTGCCGCCGGTCGATGACGACGCTCGCCGCGCTCTGCGCGGCGCATGCCCCCGAACAAGGAATCGACTTCCTCAAGGTCGACGTGGAGGGGGCCGAGCGGGACGTGCTCGCCGGGGCCGACTGGCGCCGCTTCCGGCCGAAGGTGGTGCTCGTCGAGGCGGTCGCGCCCGGCGACATGGCGCCCTCGCACGAGGCCTGGGAGCCGATTCTTTTGGAGAACGGCTACGCCTTCGCCTTCTTCGACGGTCTCAACCGCTTCTACGTCGCGGACGAAGCGGCGGCGCTGAAGGAGCGCTTCCCGGAAAAACCCGCGCCGTGGGACGCCGTGCGCCACCTCTACGAGTTCGGCCGCGCGCCGGAGAACCCGCAGCACCCGGACCACGCGCTCGCCAAGGCGCTCGCCGGGGCGTGCCTTGCGGCCCTGCCGACGCTCTCCCCTGAGGCGCTGCGTGCGCTCCTGTCGGCGGGCGCCGCGGGGCCGGAGGTCGAGCGCCTTATCGCCGGCCTCGACACGGACGCGTTCCGCGCCGCGCTCGGGCGCATCGCCGCTCCTTACGACGGCGGGCAGCTCCTCGACGACTGAGCGTCATCGTTCCGGTACGACGCGCATCATCGGCAGGATGACGCGCATCATCGTCGCGACATGCGCGCATCATCGTCGCGGATTCCGCGCGTCATCGTCGGCATGGTTTCCGCGGCAATGCCCGGAACCGTACAAGGAAACCCGGGCCGCTCCCGCCCGTTACCGTCCGCCTTCTTCGTTCCTCATGCCCGGGCGCCTTCATGACCCTCCAGCAAGGCCTCGCCTTCGGCATCCTCGGCGCCATGATGGCCCTCTTCGTCTGGGGGCGGCTGCGCTACGACCTCGTCGCGGCGCTCGCCCTGCTTGCCGCCGTCGTGTCCGGCATCGTGCCGGCGAAGGAGGCGTTCAAGGGCTTCAGCGACGACATCGTCATCATCGTGGGAAGCGCGCTCCTCGTCAGCGCCGCCGTCGCCCGCTCGGGCGCGGTCGAGGTCGCGATGCGCTTCGCCTCGCCTTACGTCGGCTCGGTCCGGGCCCAGATGATCCTCCTCGTCGCCGCCGTGACGGTGTTCTCGGCCTTCATCAAGAACATCGGGGCGCTCGCCATGATGATCCCGGTGGCGTTCCAGTTCGCCCGCCGCTCCGGCGCCTCGGTGTCGTGCTTCCTCATGCCGATGGCCTTCGGCTCGCTCCTCGGAGGCATCGTCACCCTCGTCGGCACCTCGCCCAACATCATCGTCGCCCGCGTCCGCCAGGAGCTCGTCGGCGAGCCCTTCGGCATGTTCGACTTCACGCCGGTCGGCCTCGGCGTCGCGGCGGCGGGCGTCGCCTTCCTGATCTTCGGCTATCGCCTGCTCCCGGCGCGGCAGGGGGCGGCGGGCCTCGACGCGGCGCTTGAAGCCCACGAGTACACGACCGAGGCGAAGGTCACCGAGACCTCGCCGGTCGCGGGCCACACCGTCGCCGACCTGCGCAACCTCTCCGAGGACGGGGTGTCGGTCGTCGGCATCGTGCGCAACAACAACCGCAGCGCCCGCCCCCTGCCGGACGTCGAGATCCGCCCCGACGACACCCTCCTCCTGCAAGGCGACCCGAAGGCCCTCGACAGCCTCGTGGCCCACGCCGAGCTCCGTCTCACCCGCGACGACCGCCCCCTCGAGAAGGGCGAGGCGACGGACGAGATCGGGACCATCGAGGCGGTGATCGGCCAGGATTCGGCGCTCGCCGACCACACCGTCGAGCAAGTCGCGCTCTACCAGCGCTTCGGCGTGAACCTCCTGGGCGTCAGCCGCCGGGGCGAGCGCATCACCGAGCGCCTGCGCTCGGTGCGCCTGCGCGCCGGCGACGCGATCGTGCTCCAGGGCGTCCTGCGGTTCATGCCCGAGACCCTGAAGCAGCTCCATCTCCTGCCGCTCGCCGAGCGCTCGATCGGCCTCGGCAGCGCCCGGCGCGGCTCGGTCGCGGTCGCGATCCTGGCCGCGACGGTGCTCCTCGTCGCCCTCGACGTCCTGCCGGTGGCGGTCGCCTTCTTCGGCGCCGCGGTGCTGCTCGTCCTGTTCGGGGCGCTGCCGATCCGCGAGGCCTACCAGAGCATCGAGTGGCCGATCCTCGTCATGCTCGGGGCGCTGATCCCCGTCTCCGACGCGATCCGCACCACGGGCGCGACCGAGATCATCGCGACGTGGCTCTCGCACGCCGCCGGCCTCTTGCCCCCGTCCGGCGCCGTCGCCCTCGTGATGGTCGCCGCCATGGCGGTGACGCCGTTCCTCAACAACGCCGCGACGGTGCTCGTCATGGCGCCGATCGCGGCGAGCTTCGCGACCCAGCTCGGCTACCGCCCCGACGCCTTCCTGATGGCGACGGCGATCGGCGCGGCGTGCGACTTCCTCACCCCTATCGGCCACCAGTGCAACACCCTCGTGATGGGCCCGGGCGGCTACAGGTTCGGCGACTACAGCCGCCTCGGCGCACCCCTCTCCCTCATCGTCATCGTCGTCGGCGTGCCGCTGATCCTCCTGGTATGGCCGATCGCCAAGCTTTGACCGCCTCTCTAAAGAGGCTCTGCGGAAGCCGCATCTCCATCATGACCATGACCGATTCTCGCGCGATTCCAGAGCTCCTCGCTCATGATGATGGCGCACCCTTGTCATGATGGAACCTTGGCAGCGGCCCTCCGGGGAGAGACCGTCGCGTGCGGCCTGAGGGTGCGCGTCGGATCAGCATCTTGTTTCGCCATGCTTTGGCCGGAAATGAAGCCTAAACTCTGAGTCTATAAAGTGTGGGGCTCATGCGTTTCCTCGTTCCCTTCCTCGCCGCTGCGGCGCTTGCCGGGTGCGGCGCTCCGACGGCCCGCTATGCGGTCCATGAGGTGCCCGTGGACGGCGCGCGCGCCGCCGCGCTCGTCTCGCAGTACCGCGCCGCCCACGGCCTCGGGCCCGTCTCCGTCGACACCCGCCTGACCCGGGTTGCGGCCGCGCAGGCCAGGGGCAACGCCGAGACAGGCGAGCTGTCGCACGAGGTTGGCGGCGCATTCCCGGTCCGGCTCGCCTCGTACGGCGCCGCCGACCGGGCGCGGGCGGCCGAGAACCTCGCCGCCGGCTCTTCGACCCTCGACAGCACGCTCGCCCAGTGGAAGGCCTCGCGCGAGCACAACCGCAACCTCCTGATGCGCGAGGCCCGCCACGTCGGCATCGCCCGCTACGACGCCCCGGGGACGCGCATGAAGCACTTCTGGGCGCTGGTGCTGGCGGAGGATTGAGCCCGCCGCGGGCTCCGACGCGCCGCCACAACGAAAAACCCACGCGAGGAGGCCTCGCGTGGGTCTGAGCTTCATCTCATCGAGATCCCTGGTCTCCCCCGGATCAAGTCCGGGGGCCGGATGACCTTGGGCCTTCAGGCCAACGTCACTTCTTCTCGGGCGTCTTCGCCTTGTTGAGGGCGGCCCCAAGGATGTCGCCGAGGGAGGCGCCGCTGTCTGCGGAGCCGTACTGGGCCATCGCCTCCTTCTCCTCGGCCATCTCGAGGGCCTTGATCGACAAGGTGACGCGGCGCGCCTTGCGGTCGAACTGCGTCACCCGGGCGTCGACCCGCTCGCCGGCCGCGAAGCGCTCGGGGCGCTGGTCGGCGCGGTCGCGGGCGAGCTCGGCCCGGCGGATGAAGGTCGTCAGGTCCGTGTCGACGATCTTCACGTCGAGCCCCGAATCCTTCACCTCGACCACCTCGCAGGTGACGACCTGGCCCTTCTTGATCTCGCCGGCGTCCGCGAAGGGGTCGCCCGCGAGCTGCTTGATGCCGAGCGAGATGCGCTCCTTCTCGACGTCGACGTCGAGCACTTGCGCGCGCACCACGTCGCCCTTCTTGAACTCCTCGATCATCTGCTCGCCGGGGCGGTTCCAGTCGAGGTCGGAGAGGTGGACCATGCCGTCCACGTCGCCCTCGAGGCCGATGAACAGGCCGAACTCGGTCTTGTTCTTGACCTCGCCCTCGACCTCGGAGCCGACGGGATGCTTCTCGGCGAAGGCCTCCCACGGGTTCTGGAGCGTCTGCTTCAGGCCGAGCGAGATGCGCCGCTTGACCTGATCGACCTCGATGATGACCACCTCGACCTCCTGGGAGGTCGATACGATCTTGCCCGGGTGGACGTTCTTCTTCGTCCAGGACATCTCGGAGACGTGGATCAGCCCCTCGATGCCCGGCTCAAGCTCGACGAAGGCGCCGTAGTCGGTGATGTTGGTGACCCGTCCCGTGAAGCGCGTGCCGAGCGGATACTTGGCTTCGATGCCGTCCCAGGGATCGGATTCGAGCTGCTTCATGCCGAGCGAGATGCGGTAGGTTTCCGGGTTGATCCGGATGATCTGCACCCGCACGGTCTCGCCGATGTTGAGGATCTCGGAGGGGTGGTTCACACGCCTCCAGGCCATGTCGGTGACGTGGAGGAGCCCGTCGATGCCGCCGAGATCAAGGAAGGGGCCGTACTCGGTGATATTCTTCACCACGCCGTCGAGGATCTGGCCTTCCTGGAGGCGGCCAACCAGCTCCGAGCGCTGCTCGGCAAGCGTGTCTTCCAGGACGGAGCGGCGCGACACGACGAT
>DASVVU010000059.1:0-2056 GCA_036386395.1 Beijerinckiaceae bacterium
AGGTCTGCGACGGTGCGGCCGACGAAGCTGCGGGTGGGTGCCGGCCCGATGCCCCCGGCCGTGCGGATCGTGCTTGCAGCCGCTCCGTTCACGCGCGTTCCGCCTCCCCGTTGCGCAGCCCCGTTGCCGCGACCACGCCCAAACTCCCGGACCCAAGGGTTCCAGACCCAAGACTTTCACGCCCAAGACTTCGCCCGGGCATGGTTAGGGTTCGGTTAAGCGCAGGCGAGGGAGACGGCGGCCGTGCGGCGCGCCCGGCTACTGGCGGTAATGCTGGATGCGCGTGGTGCGCAGGCCCGCGAGCCCGTGCTCGTCGATGGACGACTGCCAGCTGAGGAATTCCTCGGTGGTGAGGGTGTAGCGCTGGCACGCCTCGTCCAGGCTCAGCAGACCGCCACGCACGGCCGCGACGACCTCCGCCTTGCGGCGGATGACCCAGCGGCGGGTGTTCGAGGGCGGAAGGTCCGCGATGGTCAGAGGGCTGCCATCGGGCCCGATCACGTATTTAACCCTCGGGCGATAGGCTTCGGTCATAGCATTACGCTCACACACTCTCGACTGACCATGTCGAGAACGACCCTAGGACCACGCACTTAAGATTTGCCTAAACGGACAGTGCGAATCCGGCAGCCTTGCGCAGAGGGGTGGGCCCCGGACTGGCAGAACGCGGGGGCGGTCGCTATAAATGGGGTAACTCCTCGCGCAACGACTTCGGCGCCGAACCCCCTGTCGGCGGGACCATCCATGCTCAACAGCCTCGACCTTCCGGGCGCCCCCTGCGACACGCGGGTCGTGGTCGCCATGTCGGGCGGCGTCGACTCCTCGGTCGTGGCGGCGCTCTTGAAGCGCGAGGGCTACGACGTCGTCGGGATCACGCTGCAGCTCTACGATCATGGGGCGGCGGCACACCGGGCCGGTGCGTGCTGCGCCGGCCAGGACATCCACGATGCCAGGCGCGTGGCGGAGGTCGTCGGCATCCCGCACTACGTCCTCGACTATGAGGCGCGGTTCCGGGAGGCGGTCATCGATCGCTTCGCCGCGAGCTATCTGTCGGGCGAGACGCCGATCCCCTGCGTCGAGTGCAACCGCTCGATCAAGTTCCGCGACCTGCTCGCCACCGCCAAGGAGCTCGGCGCCGACGTGCTCGCGACCGGCCACTACGTCGCGAGCCGGGCGCTGCCGGACGGCCGGCGCGCGCTCTTCCGCGCCGCCGATCCCGACCGCGACCAGAGCTACTTCCTGTACGCCACCACGCCCGAGCAGCTCGCCATGCTGCGCTTCCCCTTAGGTGAACGGCCGAAGGACGAGACCCGGGCCCTCGCGCGCGAGCTCGGCCTGTCGGTTGCCGAGAAGCCCGACAGCCAGGACATCTGCTTCGTGCCGCAGGGCCGCTACAGCGACGTCATCGAGCGTCTGAAGCCTGGAGCGGCGCAGACGGGCGAGATCGTCCATCTCGACGGACGGGTCCTCGGCCGCCACGCCGGCATCATCCACTACACGGTCGGCCAGCGGCGCGGGCTCGGCGTGGCGGCGGGCGAGCCTCTCTACGTGGTCCGGCTCGATGCGGCCCGGTCGCGGGTGGTGGTCGGTCCGCGCGAGGCGCTCGCCACCCGCACGATCCACGTCGCCGGCGTCAACTGGCTCGGCGACCAGCCTCTCGCCGAGATCGGCCCGGAGGGGCTCGAGGTCGCCGTACGGGTGCGCTCGACCCGGGAGCCGCGGCCGGCCGTGCTGCGCCCTCGTGCCGGCGGGGCCGCGATCGAGCTGGCGTCCGCCGAGGACGGCGTGTCGCCCGGGCAGGCCTGCGTCATCTACGAAGGCGACGGTCCGCGCGCACGGGTGCTCGGCGGCGGCACCATCGCCCGCTCCGTCGCGGACGCGGCGCAAGCCGCCGCCTGAAGCCGCACATCTCTCTGCCTTAACGGATCGTCCATGGCCGTTGAATACGACCTCGAAGGCCAGCGCCGCATCTATGCCCGCTGGGCGCCGATCTACGACAAGATCTACTACCGCCTCCTCGGCGAAGCGCACCGCCGCACGGCGGCCGCCGCTGCCG
>DASVVU010000060.1:0-15448 GCA_036386395.1 Beijerinckiaceae bacterium
TCTGCCTGGGGTCCTCGGGTCTCGCTTCGCTCGCCCGAGGATGACGTTCTTGTGGTGCCGCTCAGCGGATTCCCCTCGTCCCACCCGTAGCGCATGGTCTCGAACCGCATCCCCCGCGCGTCGACCATCAGCAGCCGTCCCACGAGCCCCTCGCCGAAGCCGACGATCTCGCGGATCACCTCCATCGCCATCAACGAGCCCATCACCCCGGCGAGCGCGCCGAGGATGCCGGCCTCGGCGCAGGTCGGGACGGTGCCGGGCGGGGGAGGGGCGGGGAAGAGGCAGCGGTAGGTCGGGTTCGGCTGCCCGTCGGGGCCGCGCTCGTGCGCCCGGATCGTGGTGAGGGTGCCGTCGAACTGGCCGAGGGCCGCGGTCACGAGGGGCTTCCCTTCGTGAAAGCACGCGTCGGAGACGGAGTAGCGGGTCTCGAAGTTGTCCGAGCCATCCGCCACGACGTCGTAGTCGCGCACGAGGGCGCGGGCGTTCTCCGGCGTGAGGCGCGTCGGATGCACGGCCACGGCGACGTGCGGGTTGAGGCGGCGGATCGCTTCCTCGGCGCTCGCCACTTTAAGCCGGTCGACGTCGTCCGTCCCGTGGATCACCTGCCGCTGCAGGTTCGACAGCGACACCGCGTCGTCGTCGACGATGCCGAGCGTCCCGACGCCCGCCGCCGCGAGATACATCAGCAGCGGCGCGCCGAGGCCGCCGGCGCCGATCACGAGCACGCGCGCGCGTTTCAGCTTCGCCTGCCCCGGCCCGCCGATCTCTCTCAGCACGATGTGGCGGGCGTAGCGCTCGATCTCTTCGGAGGTGAGGGACATGGCCATCACCCTTGCCCACCGGAGCGGGGCTTGTCACGCCCCTTCACCTCGCCGGCTCCCCATGCCATCGTCTGAAACGAAGAACGGGGGCACAGGAGGCTCTTGCCATGACGCTCGCTCGGCTCGCCGCCATCGCAACCGCCGCCGCCATGACCGTCGTCGCGGGTGCCGCCGCGCTCGCGCAGGGGACGCCCGCCCAGCAGGGAGCTACGGCGCCGCTCAAGCCCGCCATCGTCTACGACCTCGGCGGCAAGTTCGAC
The DNA here is from genome assembly GCA_036386395.1 of Beijerinckiaceae bacterium. Taxonomy (GTDB): domain Bacteria; phylum Pseudomonadota; class Alphaproteobacteria; order Rhizobiales; family Beijerinckiaceae; genus JAJKJG01. Next base: position 1,082 of record DASVVU010000060.1, read on the forward strand.
AAATCCTTCAACGAGGGCGTCTACAACGGCGCCGAGCAGGCGAAGAAGGAGACCGGCCTCGAGTACCGCGACTTCGAGCCCCAGAACGAGGCCCAGAAGGAGCAGGCCCTGCGGCGCTTCGCCCGCGAGGGCTTCTCGCCCATCGTCGCGGTCGGCTTCAGCCAGCAGGCGGCGCTGGAGAAGATCGCCCCCGAGTATCCGAACATCCGCTTCGCGATCATCGACGCCGTGGTCGACCGGCCGAACGTGCGCTCGATCACCTTCAAGGAGCACGAGGGCTCCTACCTCGTCGGGCTCCTCGCCGCCATGGCCTCGAAGACCGGCAAGGTCGGCTTCGTCGGCGGCATGGACATCCCGCTCATCCGCAAGTTCGCCTGCGGCTACGTCCAGGGGGTCAAGGCCGCGAACAAGGACGCGCAGGTGTTCCAGAACATGACCGGCACCACAGGCGCGGCCTGGAACGATCCCGTCAAGGGCGGCGAGCTCGCCCGCAGCCAGATCGACCGCGGCGCCGACGTCGTCTACCACGCGGCTGGCGGCACCGGCATCGGCGTCCTGCGCGCCGCGGCCGACGCCGGCAAGCTCGGCATCGGGGTCGATTCGAACCAGAACATGCTGCACCCCGGCAGGGTCCTGACCTCGATGGTCAAGCGCGTCGACACCGCGACCCGCACCGCCTTCGCGCAAGGCCGCGACCAGGACTGGGGCAGCCACCGCTCGCTGGGCCTGAAAGAGGGCGGCGTCGCCTGGGCCGACGACGAGCACAACAAGAGCCTCATCACGGCCGAGATGCGCACCGCCGTCGAGGCCGCCTCCGCCGACATCAAGGAGGGGAAGATCCAGGTGCACGACTACATGGCGGACGGGAAGTGCCCGCTCTAGGAGCGCATAAAAGCGCGCGTCATTCCGGGCGAGCGGAGCGAGACCCGGGATCCCGTGGGATTAGCGCCCTCTGTGGCCTGAGATCCCGGATCGCGGCTCCGCCGCGTCCGGGATGACGGCGTTTGATGCAGTCGCCGCCCCGATCCACTCGCGCCAGATCGTCAAGAGCGCCGCCATCACCACCGGCCCGAGGAAGAGGCCGACGAGGCCGAAGACTTCGAGGCCGCCGGCGATGCCGATCAGCGCCCACAGGAAAGGCATCCGGGCCGCGCCGCCGATGAGTCCGGGCTGCACGAAGTTGTCGCCGATCAGCATCACGACGGCGCCCCAGGCGAAGACGAGGGCCGCGGACAGGCCGCTCCCGCCCTCTAGGAGATGCACGAGGGCCGCCGCCGTGAAGGCGAACCAGGCCCCGAGCGGCAGCATCGCGAAGGCGCCGGTGAGGATCGCGAACAGCACCGCGTGCGGCACCCCGGCGACGACGTAAGCGGCGCCGATGATGATGCCCTCGCCGACGGCGACCAGCACGGTCCCGTTCACGACGCCGCGCACGGCGACGACCGTCCGCTCGGCGAGCCGCTCGCCCGGGCCGCCGAGCCAGCGGTCGGCGAGCGCCAGCACCCGCGCCGCGATCTTCTCGCCGTCGCGCAGGAGGAGGAACAGGGCCATGAAGGTGAGGAGGGCGAGAAACAGTCGGTAGAGGACTTGGCCGCCGAAGCTCTTCGACCACTCGGCGAGGCTGTTCGCGTTGCCGCCGAAGAGGTCGCCCGCGGCCTTCGGGTCGGCGAGGTTCGTGCGCCACCACTGGTCGAGGTGCTGGCCGAGGAGCGGCGCCCGGACGAGCCACTCCGGCGCCGGCACGCCGGTCTCCCGTGCCCGGCCGGCCCACCCCACGATCGCCTGCGACTCGCGCCCGATCTCGATCAGGGCGAGGACCACCGGGATGGCGATCACGACGGCCGTCAGCGCCGTGAAGGCGAGGGGAGCGAGCACGCGCCCGGGCATGCGGGCGGCGAAGCGCCTGTACAGCGGCCAGGCCCCGATCGCGATCACCGCCGCCCAGGCGAGCGCGGCGAGGTACGAGCGGGCGACCCACAGGGCGAGGACGACGAGCGCCGCCGCAAAGCACAGCCGCACCACCCGCCGCGCCCCCGCATCCGGGTCCGGCAGGGTCTTTTGCGACGGCGCGGGCGCGTCGGCGGGCCGCGGGCTGCTGTTCATGACGGAAGGAGAACACACCAGAGGCGGAATCGCTGCAACGCCTACCTCTCCCGGACGAGGGGGTCGAGTCGCGGCGAAGCCGCGGCCGGATGAGGGGCCGGCTGCAGAGGCGGAGCCGGCGGGGGTGTTGTCACCACGCGGAGCGCCCGGTGATCCTGGCAATCATCTATGCCGGGCCCTGGCGCCCTGCTCCCCCGTGCTCGCCGGAGGCGAGCCTGCTCTTTGACATCGCCGGACCAACCGCCCTGGGAGCGCGTGCCTGCTTGTCAATCGGCTGCGCCGAAGGTGCGCAGCGAGGCGCCTAAAGAGGCCGTCTCGGGAGAGACCGCATCGGCGCCCGCCTCCTTGAGGCGCACCGCATGGTCCGGCCCGCAGTGGCCGCCGCCGGAAAAGCCGATGATCGTCATGCCGGCGGCGCGGGCCGCCAGGACTCCCGGCACGCTGTCCTCGACGACAAGGCATGCCGCCGGCTCGACAGCCATCCGCTCGGCGGCGAACAGGAACAGGTCGGGCGCGGGCTTGCCCCGCGCCACCATCCTGGCGCTGAAGACGTTCGGCGCGAATCTCTCCCACAGGCCCGTGACCGTCAGCGCCAAACGGAGCCGCTCCGGCGCGCTGCTCGAGGCGACGCAGCGCTTGAGGCCCGCCGCCGCGACCGCGTCGACGACCGCCGTCATGCCGGCGACCGGCCTGAGCTCGCGGCGGAACGCGTCTTCCAGTTCCGCCGCACAGCGCTCCGCGTGGTCCTGCGGCAGCGCCCGGCCGATCTCCCGCTCGATTTCGCGGCGCATGTCCGCGTCGGACAGGCCGGCGTAGCGGCGGGCCACCTCCTCGCCGGTGATCGGATGGCCGAGCGCGGTCAGCGCCTGGGCCTCGACCCCGCAGGCGAGCGTCTCGCTGTCGACCAGCACCCCGTCGCAGTCGAAGATGACGAGCTGGGCCTTCGGGGCGCCCGGCGGGCGCATTCAGCAGGGCCGCTGGTTCACGGTGACGACGCGCCAGCCGTGGCCGACGCCGGGGCCGTCGAAGCGCTCGAGGCGCGTGAGCGACAGGTTATCGACGGCAAACGCCAGCGCCGCCTCGGGCGCGAGGTCGAGGGCTTCGGCGAGGGCGGCGCGGATCGTGCCGCCGTGCGTGACCGCGATGATGTCGCGCCCCTCGTGTTCCTCGTTGAGGCGCCGGACCGCGCGGGCGACCCGCTCCATGACGTGAACGAAGCTCTCGCCGCCGGGCGGCGCCTCATGGGCCGGGGCGAGCCAGAAGCGGTGGTAGGCGTCGGCCTGCAACGCCGCGAGGTCCGTGTACTTCATGCCGTGCCATGCGCCGAAGCTCTGCTCGGCGAGGTCGTGCTCGATCACGACGCCGGGGCCGGGCACGGGGTCGGGCCCCGGCAGCCCCGCCTTGACGATGGCGGCGGCGGTCATGTGGGTGCGGGTGAGGTGGCTCGTGACCCAGACCGCGTCCTTCGGCAGGAGGCCGGCGAGCCCCGAGAAGGCCGCCTCGTCGTCGCAGTCGCAGACCGGATCGGTCTGGCCGTAGACGCAGCCATTGTTGACCGTCACCGGGGCGTGGCGGACCCACCACCACCGCGTCGTGCGGTTCGCTTCCCGTCCCATCCGTGGACCTCGCCGGCTTTGTGTGGTGTTACGCTCTATCGATAAGTCGCCCGCCGCCGCAACCCGGGGGTCTGCATGAAGCTCCGCCTGTCCTGGTCAGCGCTTGCCCGCCCGCTCGTTCTCGGCTTGGCCCTCCTCGTCGGGAGCGCCGTGGCAGCCGAGCGCACGCAGCTCGTCGTCTACTCGACGCTCGAGCCCGACTTCACGGCCGCGCTGAAGCAGGCCTTCGAGGCCGACAATCCGGACGTCGAGACCGTCTGGCAGCGCGATTCGACCGGCGTCGTCACGGCCCGCCTCCTCGCCGAGCGCGGGCAGCGCGGCGACGCCGTCTGGGGCCTCGCCGCCACCTCCATGATGCGGCTCAAAAAGGAGGGCCTCCTCGCCCCGCACGCGCCGCCGAATCTCCAGGAAATCCGCCCGAACTTCCGCGACCCGGCCGACCCGCCGGCCTGGATCGGCATGCAGGCCTGGGCCGCCGCCGTCTGCTTCAACACCGCCGAGGCTGGGAAGCTCGGGCTGCCGAAGCCGTCGTCCTGGCAGGACCTCCTCGACCCGCGCTTCAAAGGCCGCATCACCATGCCGGACCCGGCTTCTTCCGGCACCGGCTACTTCCACGTCTCGGCCTGGATCCAGATCTTCGGCGAGGAGGCGGCGTGGCGCTTCATGGACGGCCTGCATGCGAACATCGCCACTTACGCCCACTCCGGCACGAAGCCCTGCCGCGATGCTGCAGCGGGCGAGTTCCCGGTCGGCATCTCCTACGAGCTTGCCGGCGCGCAGGCGAAGCAGAAGGGCGCGCCCGTCGACGTGCTCCTTATGAAGGAAGGCGGCGGCTGGGACATGGACGCCGCCGCGATTCTTTCGGGCACGCGGAATCCCGAGGCAGCCCGCCGCCTCCTCGACTTCGCGGCGAGCCGCAAGGCGAACGAGGTCTACGCCCGCTTCATCCAGCAGGTGGCGATCGAGGGCATCGCAAAGCCGATCCCGTTCTACCCCGAAGGCGTCGCGGCCTCGATGATCAGGAACGACCTCGTCTGGGCCTCCGAGAACCGCGAGCGCATCGTCGCCGAGTGGCAGCGGCGCTACGGGAAGTCACGCTGAGAGGCGTTTCACCGCGACGATCGGCCCGAAACTCTTCTGACGGATACGCGCCTCCGCCTCGCGCAGAGGCTCGGCCTCAACCGACATGTGGTGGCCGTTGGCGTGGAGGAGACGCTCGGCATCGAGCATCACGCCGACGTGGCCCTTCCAGAACACGAGGTCGCCGCGTTGAAGCCCCAAGAGGCCGGGGCCGGCGTCGACCGCGCGGCCGAGGGCCCTCTCCTGCATGTCGGTGTCGCGGGGTGCCTCGATCCCGGCGGCCGCAAGGGAGAGCTGGATCAAGCCCGAGCAGTCGAGGCCGAGGCTCGTCTTGCCGCCCCAGAGGTATGGCGTGCCGACGAATTTTTCGGCCACAGCTACGAAGTCGCTCTCGGCATGATCGAGCGGCGCGAGATGGGCGGCGAAGACGAAGGCGGTCTCTCCGATGCGGGCCCAATCACCGTCTTGCCCTAGGCCCTCTTCCAGCACCGGGACGGCGGCGCCGAGGCTGAGATGCGCAAGCGGCGGCAGCTTCAGGTTCGGGGCGGGGTGGACGAAGGTGCGGAGCGCCTTGACCCTGTGGGTCGGGGTGGGGCCGGGCGGGCCCAGCGCCTCGGCCGAGAGGTAGCCGACGTAGCCGTCAGCTTCGAGCTGCCCCCAGGCCCAGCCCTCGTGCTCGTCGTAGACGGTCACGGCCTCGCCCATGAGCGCCTCGGTGTCGAACGAAACCTCAGGCGAGGGATGCGCCCGCAGCGGCGCCGAAGGGGCGACGACGCGCCGGGCCGTGCCGGCCGAGAAGCGCGCGGCCTCGACCGCGCCGCGCAGGCGCTCGTCGGCCAAGTCGGCCCGGGCCGGGGTGATGCGTCGGTCGAACGTCATGGCGCCATCTTAACCCAAATCCGTAACGGGCGGGTAATCGGCGCTCATGCGCCCTGTCCGTAGCGCTCCTTCAGGAGCGCGTAGACGAGCCGCGCGCCCTGGACCTCGCCGCCCTCGGGCCGGCCGGGCTTCGCCGTGGGATTCCAGGCGTAGATGTCGAAGTGGGCGTAAGCCTTTGCCTTCTCGACGAAGCGGGTCAGGAACAGCGCCGCCGTGACCGAGCCGGCGAAGGGGCCGCCCGAGATGTGGTTCACGTCGGCGATCTTCGAGTCGAGGAACTTGGCGTAGGGGCGCCACAGGGGCATGCGCCAAACCGGGTCGTTGACAGCCCGGGCGAGCCGCGAGAGATCGCCGGCCAGCGCCTCCTCGTCGGTGTAGAATGGCGGGAGTTCCGGGCCGAGCGCCACGCGCGCGGCGCCGGTCAGCGTCGCGAAGTCGACGATGAGGTCCGGCGCCTCCTCGTCGGCAAGCGCGAGGGCGTCGGCGAGGATGAGGCGACCCTCGGCGTCGGTGTTGCCGATCTCGACCGAGAGGCCCTTGCGGCTCGCGAGAACGTCGCCCGGCCTGAAGGACGCGCCCGAGACGGCGTTCTCCACCGCCGGCACGAGGAGCCGCAGGCGCAGGGACAAGCGCGCGCCCATGACCATGTCGGCGAGCGCGATGGCGGCCGCCGCCCCGCCCATGTCCTTCTTCATGAGGAGCATCGAGGCATCGGGCTTGAGGTTGAGGCCGCCGGTGTCGAAGGCGACGCCCTTGCCGACGATGGTGACGCGCGGGGCGGCGGTGTCGCCCCAAGTCAGGTCGACGAGGCGCGGTGCGCGCGGCGAGGCACGTCCGACCGCGTGGATCATGGGGAAGTTCTTGTGCAGGAGCTCGTCCCCGGCCACCGCCTCGACGGCGGCGCCGTGCTTCTCGCCGAGCGCGCGCACCGCGGCCTCGATTTCTTCGGGTCCGAGATCGTTCGCCGGCGTGTTGACGAGGTCGCGCCCGAGCGCCACGGCGTCCGCGATGCGCGAAACCTCCCCGGCGTCCATGCCCGTTGGCGGGACGAGGCGGCGCGCCTTCCCGGGCGCCTTCTTGTAGCGCGCGAAGCGGTAGCCGCCGAGGAGCCAGGCGAGCGTCACAAGCGCCGGATCGGCGGGCGGCGCCGCGAAGCGGTAGGTCCCCTCCGGCAGGACGGTCGGGAGCTTGCCGATCAGGAACGGATCGGCCCCCTTGGCGTCGGCGGCGTCGATCCCGAACAGCACGCCCTCGAGGGCGCCCTCGGGGCCGGGCAGAAGGCAATGGCTCCCGCTCATTCCCTCGAACGTCTGGGCCGCCGCGAACGCCCGCGCCGTCTCGGACAGGCTCTCCTTCACGGCTCCGAAGTCCTTCTCCGTCACGAGCCGGATCGGGATGGCGGGTTCGTCTTCGGACGCGAGCAGGGGATGGAGCATGGCGGGTTCGGCTGCGGGAGAGCCCGCACGTAGCCGGCTTCGGGCGGAGCCGCAACGATCGGGCGCGCGACCCGGATTCAGAAAAAATCCAGAAATGCCCCGCTAACCTTGGGGTCACTGGGGGCATGATTGGAGGTCTCTTGCCATGAACAGGTTGTGTGCCGCCGCGGTGCTCGCCCTTGCGGCGGCTGCGACGTTCCCTGAGCCGGCTTCGGCGCAGTACTACTACCGGCGCGGCTGGTCGCCGGGGGCGGCGGCCGCGGTTGGCGTGCTCGGCGGGGTCGCGGTCGGCGCCGCGATCGCCGCGAACGCGCGCCCGGCGCCCGCGCCGGTCTACGTCGCGCCGCCGCCGCCTCCCGAGGAGGAGTGCGTCGTCGAGCGACGGCGCGTGTGGGTCCCTGGCTACGGCTGGGATTGGCGCCGCCGCACGGTGTGCGAGTAGCCGCGCCTTCAGCCTTCGCCCGTTACGGGAAAAGCCCCGCCGGCCCGTCCGGCGGGGCTTTTCGTTGCGTCGGCCGCGCCTTAACCCTCGCTTAGGGTTAACGCCGTATGACCGGGGAGTGTTTCCGGAGTCCCGGCAATGGCGTCCTCTTTCCTCTTCCCTTCCCGGCTGAAGGCCCGCGCGCTGGTCGTCGCGGCGCTCCTCGCGCTGCCTGCCGCCGGGTGCCTGCGGAAGGGGCCTGAGGTCACGGGCTCGATCGCGCCGGGCTCGCCCGATGCGGCACGGCAGCAGGTGCAGACCTGGGGAGCGCGCTTCGAGGCGAACCCCGCCGACGCCGACGCCGGCATGGCCTACGCCCGGGCGCTCAGGGCGAACGACCAGCACGCGCAGGCCGTCGCGGTGCTGCAGCAGGCGGCGATCCGCAATCCGAAGCACCTGCCGCTGCTCGCCGCCTACGGCAAGGCGCTCGCCGACGCCGGGCGCCTCAAGGAGGCCGCCGAGGTGCTCTCCCGGGCGCACACGCCCGAGCGGCCCGACTGGCGCATCCTGTCGGCGCAAGGCGCCGTCGCCGACCAACTCGGCGACCACGCGACGGCGCAACGCTACTACGAGGCGGCGCTCAAGATCGCGCCGGGCGAGCCGACCGTGCTCTCGAACCTGGGGCTCAGCCTCGCCCTCGCGAAGCGCCTCCCCGAGGCCGAGACGACGCTGCGCCGCGCCGCGGCCGTCTCCTCCGCCGACGCGCGCGTGCGCCAGAACCTCTCCCTCGTGCTCGGCCTTCAAGGAAAATTCGCCGAGGCCGAGGAGGTCATGCGCCGCGACCTCGCGCCGGCGGAAGCCGCCGCCAACGTCTCGGCCATGAAGAGCCTCGTCGCCCAGCCGAACAGCTGGCAGGCGATCAAGAGCGCCGAGGGGAAGAAGCCCGCGAAAGCGAAGGTCCGGGCCGCCGCGGCGAAGCCGGCCGAGTGAGTGGCCGCGCGCGCCACCCGACCTTATGGCTTGCCGAGGTTTTGGCGGATCACTGAAGTGGTGCCCAGGAGAGGACTCGAACCTCCACGGCTTTCACCACTGGTACCTGAAACCAGCGCGTCTACCAATTCCGCCACCTGGGCCCGCCATCGATATGGCGCGCTCCGTTTAAGGGGGGAAGGGGGATGCGTCAATTCCGGGCGGCGCACGTTCCGCTAGGAAGCGGGCCATCGCCCGGGCGGCGCCCTTCACAGGGGCGGGGTCCTTGACTAAGGAACCGGGGTCCGCGCTCAAGGTTCAGGCGCGGACAGGAGGCTTCCCATGACCGACCCGGCCCGGCCCTTGACGCCGCAGATCGTCACCGTGTTCGGCGGCTCGGGGTTCGTCGGTCGCGCCGTGGTGGCGGCGCTCGCGCGCCGGAATTTTCGGGTCCGCGTCGCCGTCCGCCGGCCGAACCTCGCCGGCAACGTTCAGCCCTTCGGCTTCCCGGGCCAGATCCACCCGGTGCAGGCGAACCTCCGCTTCCCCGAATCGGTCGAGCGCGCCGTGCGCGGCGCGTCGTGCGTCGTCAACCTCGTCGGCGTGCTGCGCCCGAGCCGAAAGCAGAGCTTCGAGGCCGTTCACGCCGAGGGGGCGCGGCGCGTCGCCGCGGCCGCGGCGGCGGCGGGCGCGCGGCTCATCCACGTCTCGGCGCTCGGGGCCGACGCCGGCTCCCCTTCGGCTTACGCCCGCACCAAGGCCGAAGGCGAGGTGGCGGTGCGCGCGGCCATCGCCGACGCCGTCGTGTTCCGTCCCTCCGTGGTCTTCGGGCCGGGCGACGGGTTCTTGAACCGCTTCGGATCGCTCGCCCGCTTCCTGCCGGTGCTGCCGCTGGCCGGCGCCGAGACCCGCTTCCAGCCGGTCTACGTCGGCGACGTCGCCGAGGCCATCGCCCGCGCGGTCGGCGGCACGGTCGCGGGCGGACGCATCTACGAGCTCGGCGGGCCCGAGGTCAGGACCCTGCGGGAGATTGTCGAGTACGTCCTCGCGGTGACGGGCCGGCGCCGATATATCGTCGCGTTGTCCTCGCGCTTCGCCGGCTGGCAGGCCATGGCGACGGAGATCCTCGATCTCCTGACCCTCGGCCTCATGCCGAACGAGCTCGTCCTGACCCGCGACCAGGTCGCGCTCCTCCAGCGCGACAACGTCGTCTCCGAGGCTGCGAAGGCCGAGGCGCGCACCCTCGAGGGCCTCGGCATCGCGCCGACCTCGATCGAGGCGATCGCGCCGGCCTACCTCGTGCGCTTCCGCAAGACCGGCCAGTTCGACGTCAAGCGCGATGCCGATTTCGGCTCGGCGACGCCCGACGACCTCGCGGCCCGCTCAACGGGGCCGGGGTCCGGGTTCCACCCCGGCGAGGCGGCGGGGCCCGCCGCGGTCGGGGAACGCGCCCGATAGGCGCTTGTGCACGTGCACCATCAGGGCGACGCCGAACAGCGGCGTGAGCAGGTTCAGCACCGGCACCACCACGAGCGCCGCCATCATGGCGCCGGCCAGCAGCACGGTCGGGCGGTGCGCGGCGCGCATCGCCGCAGCCTCCTGGGGCGGACGGAACCGCAGCGCCGCGAGCTCGAAGTACTCGCGCCCGAGAAGGTAAGCGTTCGCCGCGAAGAACGCCGCGAGGTTCACCACGGGGACGAAGAACAGGATCAGCGCGACGAGGTTCACGACGAGGGACAGCCCGGCGAAGCGCAGGCCGTAGAGGAACGCCTGGCCCGTCGGCAGCGGGCGCCCGGGCGGGTCGCCGGGGAAGTCCGTGCGCTCGACGACCTCGGCGGCCTCGTCCAGGAACCAGCCGGCGACGAGGGCCGAGATCGCCGGCAGGATGTAGGCGAGCGCCACGAAGAGGCCGGCCCCGGCGAGGAAGAAGGCGAGGCTGTCGAGAAGGGGGTAGTCCGCGCTGAGCGGATGGCCCTTGAGGTAGTACGAGAACAGGCGCGTCAGTCCGAACCAGACGAGGCCGAGGAGCAGCACCGTCAGGGCGATCGAGCGCCACAGAATCTTGCGGAAGGGCCGCGAGAACACCTGGCGCCAGGCCGCGAAGGCTGCGGAGACGAGCATGGGATCGGGCGCGGTCCTGATCTTCGTCGCGCCGCGCTCCCGAGGAGCGCCGGCGCGGACCCGGCCTATGTAAGCCCAAGCCCCGCCGCCACAAGCCGTTTCCCATGAAGCCCGTCTCGATCCCTACTCTTACCGAGCCGCCCGCGAACCCCGATGTCGTCGTTGTGGGGGCGGGTGCGACCGGGATCGCGGCGGCGCGGCGCTGTCTTGCGGCGGGGCTCTCGGTCGCGGTGCTGGAGGCCCGCGGGCGGGTCGGCGGGCGGGCCGTCACCGTGCTCCTCAGGGGGCATCCCGTCGACCTCGGGCCGCACTGGCTCCACAACGGCCCTGTGAACCCCCTCGTCCGCCTCGCGGCGGCGCGGGGCGAGCCGTTGCGCCGGGCGCCCGTCCAGGGACACCTCTTCGTGCGCGGAAGGCCCGGGACCGCGGCCGAGCGGCGGGGGCGGCGCACCGCCTTCGAGTTCGTGGACCACGCCTTCGCCCGCCACGGGAAGGCGCCGCAGGACCGCGACGCCGCGGGCGCCCTGCCGCTGCTCGGCCCCTGGCGCGAGCCGATCGCCACCGTGCACGGGCTCGTGAGCGGGCGGCCGCTGTCCGAGGTGAGCCTCAAGGACGTCCCGGTCACGGACTACGCCGACAACCGCTTCATCGCGGGCGGCCTCGGATCTCTGGTGGCGCGCCTCGCGCACGGCCTGCCGGCCCGGCTCGGAACCGCTGTCACCACCATCGACCTGTCGGGCCCAGGCGTCGCCGTCGAGACCGGCGCCGGGCGGTTGCGGGCCCGCGCCGCGATCGTCACTGTGCCGCCGGCGTTATTCCAGCGCGGCGCGATTCGCTTCACGCCGGAGCTTCCGCCGGTCCTCGCCGACGCCCTCCACGCCTTCGTCCCCGGCACCTACGAGCACGTGGTGCTGCACTGGCCGGGCGCGCCCTTCGAGGGCCCCGACCGGCTCGCGAGCTTTTTGGGCACCCGCCACCGCCCGCCCGGAATGCTGACCCGCATCGACGGCACGCCGTTCCACTACTTCGAGCTCGACCACCCGACGGCGCTCCGCCTCGACCGGCTCGGGCCGGGCGCTGCAGCCCGCTTCGCCCGGCAGGTGCTGGCCGAGCAGTTCGGCGCCCGCGCCATCCGCGACCTATCCGTCCCGGCCGTGACGGACTGGCGCCACGACCCGCTGTCGCAAGGCTCCTGGTCGGTCGCGCCGCCCGGCGTGTGGACCGCTCGCGACACCGTCAAGGCGCCGGTCGCCGAGAGGCTGTGGTTTGCCGGCGAGTTCGCGTCGCGCGTCCAGTGGGGCACCGTCGGCGGGGCGTGGCAGGAAGGCGAGCGGGCGGCCGGGGAGGCGATCCGCGCCTTGAGCCGGCCGGGTAGACGGCTTAAGGCTTCGCCCCGAACGGAATCGGCGGCGCCTCCTTGAGGAGGGTGATGGTCACCCGGCGGTTCGCGGCGAGATACGGGTTGTCCGGGAACATCGGCTCGGCGTCGGCCTTGCCGGTGACCGCCGCGAAGCGGTCGTCGGGGAGGCCGTTCACGGCGAGGATCTCGCGCACGCTGATGGCGCGCCCGGCCGAGAGGTCCCAGGCCGAGCCCGCCGGGCGCGCCGTGCCGGGCTTCGCCGCCGCCGTGTGGCCGGTGACCGACAGGCGGTTCGGCATCCGCCGCATGGTCGGCGCGAGCGCCGCCAGCACCTTCCGGGTGCGGTCGTAGGGCTGGACCGACCCGTCCGGGAACATCGCGCGCCCATCCTGGTCGACGAGGGAGACCTCGAGCCCGGCTTTCGTCTCCTCGATGATGAGGTTCTTCGACAGTTCCGCGATCTCGGGCATGTCCTGGAGCGCTTGTCTCAGCGACGCGGCGGCGAGGCCGAAGCCGCGGTCGAAGGCGGTCGTCGAGAGCCCCTCGTCGCGATGGTCGAGGTCGTTCGGGGTGGTGTAGTCGGCGGCCTGGTCGGGCGGCGCCTGCTTGGCGTTCTTGAGGCGCGTGCGCGTCGGGATGCCGTCCTGCTCGACGATGCCGGCGTAGCGGCTCTCGCGGGTGACGCCGAAGGCGTCGCGCATCGAGCCCGCGACGAGCTGGAGCTTCTTCTGGTCCTGCGTCGAGTAGGCCGCCACCATGACGAAGAAGCTCATGAGGAGGGCCATGAGGTCCGCGAAGGTGACGAACCAGCCGTGGCCGCCATGGCCGCCTTTCGGCTTCTTGCGCACCGTCCCGCCTCAGACCGCTTCCGCGAACTCTTCCCGATGGTGCTCGGGGAGGTAGGCGATGAGCATCTCCTTGACGAGCGACGGGCTCTTCGACTCGCGGATGAGCAGGATGCCGTCGATGATGAGGGAGCGCGAGACGTTCTCCTCCTCGAGCTTGACGTGCAGCTTGTCGGCGATCGGCAGGCAGAACAGGTTGGCGACGAGCGCCCCGTAGAGGGTCGCGAGGAGCGCGATCGCCATGAGCGGCCCGAGCTTCGAGGGATCCGACATGTTGGCGAACATCTGGATCATGCCGATGAGGGTGCCGACCATGCCCCAGGCAGGCGCGCAGTCGCCCATGGAGCGGTAGACCTTCTGGCCTTCCTCGAGGTGGTGCAGGAAGATGTCGCGGTCGCGCTCCATCGTGTCCTTGATGAACTCGCGGTCGTAGCCGTCCGCGACGTAGCGGATGCCCTGGGCGAGGAACGTGTCGTCGACCTGGATGTTCTCCAGCGCCATCGGGCCGTTCTTGCGCACGACCTCGGCGATCTGGGTCAGCTCCTCGATGAGCTCGCGCGGGTGGGAGCTGCGCATCGAGAACGCGAACTTGATGCCGAGCGGGATGCCGTGCGCGATCCCCGAGAACGGGAACCGGATCATGGTCGCGGCGAGCACCCCGCCCCCGATCACGATGAGGGCGTGGACGTCGTAGAACATCCTGAGGTCGCCGCCGAGGAAGACGAGGGTGACGACGACCGCGATGCCGACGATGACGCCGGCCCCGGTGGCGAAATCCATCCAGCCCTCCTTGGCCCCGCGCCGTTCTGGCGGGGATGCGCCCAATGCCCGCGACCGTAGCCGGGGCGCGCTGAAGGAAGGGTTAACCTTGTGCCGCAACGGCAGGCTGCCCCCTCTCCCGCTCGGGGCTTCGCTCCGAGTCGGTCTCTCCCCGGCCGGGAGAGGGATCGTATGTGGGAATTTGTGGTTTTTTGCCGCGCGGGCTATCAGTCGCGACCACCATCCATAATCGCCCCGGGGCCGCATGAGCGCTGACATTCCTTCGTCCGCCGAGATCGTGATCATCGGTGGCGGCGTGGTCGGCTGCTCGGTTGCCTACCACCTCGCCGCGATGGGCCGGCGCGACGTGGTGCTGCTGGAGCAGGGGCGGCTCTCGTGCGGGACGACGTGGCACGCGGCCGGGCTCGTCGGGCAGCTGCGGGCGCACCAGAACATGACGCGCCTTGTCCAGCACTCGATCGACCTCTACTCCCGCCTCGAGGCCGAGACGGGACTCGCGACCGGCTGGAAGCAGTGCGGCTCGATCATCGTGGCGCGCACCCCCGAGCGCATGACGCTTCTGAGGCGCGTCGCAGCTTCCGCCACCGCGCAGGGCGTCCCCTGCGAGGTGATCCCGACCAAGGAGGCCGCGGACAAATATCCCGTGATGGCGACGGACGACCTCCTCGGCGCCCTGTGGCTGCCGAGCGACGGCAAGGCGAACCCCGCCGACGTGACGCAGGCGTTGGCCAAGGGCGCCCGCATGCGCGGCGCCCGC
>DASVVU010000061.1:0-2914 GCA_036386395.1 Beijerinckiaceae bacterium
GCGCGACGGAGCCGGCTACTTCTTCGATCCGACCGTCCTGTCCGACGTGCCGCCCGAGGCTGAGCTGCTCAAGGAGGAGATCTTCGGCCCGGTGGCGCCGGTGGCGTCGTTCGAGTCCGAGGACGACGCGATCGAGGCGGCGAACAACACCGAGTACGGCTTGGTCGCCTACGTCTACACGCGCGACATCAAGCGGGCGCTACGCGTCTGCGAGGGCCTGCACACCGGGATGATCGGCCTGAACCAGGGCATGGTCTCGAACCCGGCGGCGCCGTTCGGCGGCGTGAAGCAGAGCGGGTTCGGGCGCGAGGGCGGGCGCGAGGGGATCGAGGAGTACCTCGAGACGAAGTACGTGGCCGTGAACCTTTGAGCGGCGCGAAGGGGGCTATCCAGCCGGCGAAGGCCACGGTCTTCACCGGCGAGCCGTTCGAGCTCCAGGTCGAGGGCGAGAGCAGCACGCGGGCGGGGGTGCACTGGCGGCTGAGCGACCCGGGCGCGGCGAGGCTCGAGGTCAAGGGCGGGATCGCCTGGGTCATCCAGCACGACCCGCCGGCGGCCGGCGGCGTGGAGCTCCTGGCGACGACGGACGACGGCGTCAGTGCGACCGCCAAGATCAGCTTCAGCGTGTCCTACCCGCTCGACCTGCCGCACCCGTCGCAGATACGGTCGCCGGTCTTCACCAGCAGCACGTGGCACGACCCGCGCGGGAAGCGCGCCGCCCTGATCATCCTCGACCTCATGCGCTCCGCCCCGAAGGAGTTCGTCGACGCGATCGGACCGGTCCCGATCTATCGCCTCGCCATCAACGATCGCGACCCCCTGGGGATGCACATCCCGGTCGTGCCCTCGGTCCTGCTCTTCGAGAAGATGTTCAAGGCACTCGATCCAGAGGCCAAGGAGTGGACCGGGTCCGACCTCGTGTTCGCCTCGACGGTGATCCACGAGCTGGCGCACGCGATCGAGTTCAACTACGTGGCGAGCGCCAGCGAGATCGGATCGGCTCTGGCCAACCTGCTCAAGCTCGCCGGGACGGGGCGCACGGGATCGATCATCACCGGGCACTCCGTGGCGGCCGTCTTCGCATGGTGGTGGGAGGCACAGGTCTCGCATGGCGTGCCGTTCCCCTTCGAGGACTTCACCAGCGAGTGGTCGCGCGTGACCGGCTGGCGGGTCCGGGGAACGTGGCTGCAGGGGCTCTTCGGGCAGCCGGCCCGGCTGCCGAATGCGCTGACCGGGGCGGAGCCGCTCGCGCCGCTGACTGGGCTGCATCACGTCTCGGGTGTGAAGCGTCCCGAAGGCTCCGGCTTCGACACCGACGTCGACGTGGTCCCGGACGTGGCCGACGCCCTGCGACGGTCGGGCTGGGTCTCCTCATACGCGGCGGCGGGCCCGCACGAGGACTTCGCCGAGACCGTCACCGTCCGGGCACTCGGAGAGGCCGCCCTGAACAACGCGGCGCGCGACCATGTGAATGCGCACACCGAGCGCGACCCGAACTGGACGAACACGGAGGCGTACGCCTACGTGACCACGGGTCCCAATGGGATAGATACGCACCCGTACCAGGCGCGCCGCAAGTTCCTGGCGGAGCAGGGGATCTACCCCGCCGGCGCGCCGAGCATCACCCTCGGCCAGTACATCAAGGCGAGGAACTCGCTCCCCGACTACCACGTCTCCTACTACGACCCCACGCGGCGGCCGATAATTCTGCGGGCGGCCGAGACCGCGGAGGCCGACGCAGCCTCAGACGACTTCGCCGTCGACGATGACGGGAATCTCGTCGGCGGCCACGTCGACGAGCCCGACGCGATCCGCGAGCGGCTGGCGATCGGAGAGTCCTTCGCGGGGGTCGCCGAGCTTGCCCCCTCTTGGCGCGCCGACTTCGGCGAGGTGCTCGACCAGGTGGGCGAGGTGCTCACCGGCCTCGGCGCCGGCGAGCCGCCGGAGGACGAGCTCGACGAGGAAGAGGCGCTCATGCAGGGTCTCCGCTCGGCGGAGCTGCACGGTGTCGGCCTGTGGCCGTACGGGGGCGTGGACGACCCGCTCGCTCGCGGCGACATGCTCTTCGACGTGGACCGCGCGGCCTGGGTCGTGACCGGGGTGGACGAGCGCGGCCGGGTCGGTCAGGTCATGAGCGCCCGGCCTACGGGATCCGGTGCGAAGCCCGAGGTGAAGCGCGACCGCTTCGTGTACGCGTGGCGGCCGGACGCCGCGGCGCGCAGCTTCGCTGTGGGCGGGGCCGCCCTCTCGCCGGCCTATCCCGACGCGGAGGCGACGCTGACGGAGCTGGTCGGGCTGTGGGGCTTGGTCATGAGTGGGGACCGAGACGTGGGAACGCCGGGCGGCATGCTCGCGCAGGTCATCCGCGCAGCCGGCGGGCGCGCGCCGACCGACATGTATCTGCTCGACCCGGATGAGATCCAGGAGTACTGCGCTTCGCACGGCACGGTCCTCGGCCCGCCGGGGAGCGACGGCGGGGCGCTCGTCGGCGACGTCGTCGTCATGGGCGGTGGCAAGCGTCTGGGCGTGCTCACCCGGCTGAGCGAGGACGGGGCGACGGCCGACGTCCTGTTCGGCGGCGGCCCACGCCGCGGGCAGGTGCACGAGGAGCCCGAGGCCGTCCAGCTCGAGCACCGCGTGCCGCTGCCCGCCAAGGCGACCTTCTGGCGCCCGCCGGTCAAGACCTAGCGGAGACCGTCGGCTTCACCGGGCGGCCGCCGCCGAGGCGCTCGCGCTTCTGCCCGAGACGGTCCTCGGCTAGCAGCTCGCCCGTCCTCAGCTCAGAGCGCGCGCGGGCGGTCGTCGATCACCACGTCACGGCGGGGATGACCGTCCACCACCACGCCGCGTCGCCTGGCCGTGCTCAGCCAGATCAGCGACAGCACCAGCCCGATGACGCCGACGACCATGAGGA
>DASVVU010000062.1:0-2905 GCA_036386395.1 Beijerinckiaceae bacterium
CGCGGACCCTCGCGCCGCCCGCGCCGCCTCGGCCGAGCGCCCGCGCGAGCGCGTCGGCGCGATCCGGGCAGGCGAGGGCCGCAAGGTCCTGGTCGAGCGGCTGGTGAGTGAGCCGAAGCCCGAGCGCGAGGAGCGCCGCCCGGCGCCCGGCGGCGACGACCGCCCGCGGCGCAAGCCCGCCGGCGGCGGCTTCGGGGAGCGCCCGCCACGCCGGCCGCGGGATGAAGCTTTCGAGCGTCCGCGCCGGGACGACGCCAGTCCGCCGCGGCGAAGGTTTGAGGGTGGCGGGCCTCCCCGCGATCGAGAAGAGCGTCCGCGCGGCGGCTTTCGCTCCGGCGCCGGCCGCGACGACCGGTCGGGCGGAGGCTTTCGCTCAGGAGGCCCGGACCGCAGTGAGCGGCCCGGAGGCTTTCGGTCGGGCGGCGGCCGTGACGATCGCCCGGGCGGCGGCTTCCGCAACGACGGGCCGCGCAAAGGCGGTGGCAAGGGACCCGGCGAATTCAAGGGTTCGCGCCCCGGCGGGCCGAAGCGCGATGGCGCTCCCGGCCGCGGCGGCCCTCCCGCTCGCGGCGGCGGCCCAGGCCGTAGCGGCGGCCCGGGCGGAGGTCGCCCGTCCGGCGGCAAGGGGCCGCCGCGCCGCCCACGCGGCTGACGCATGCGCATCGTCGGCGGGCGCTTCCGCGGACGCGCGCTCTCAGGGCCGCGCTCGGACGCGATCCGCCCGACCTCCGACCGGCTGCGCGAGACGATCTTCAACGTCCTCGCCCACCCCTACGATGACCCGGTCGCTGGCGCGCGCGTCCTCGACCTCTTCGCCGGCACCGGCGCCATGGGCCTCGAAGCGCTCTCCCGCGGCGCCGCCTTTGCCCTCTTCGTCGACGAGGGCGCCGAGGCCCGCGGCATCATCCGCGCGAACGTCGAGGCGCTCGGGATCGGCGGCGCAACGCGCCTCTTCCGCCGCGACGCCACTCGCATGGGTCAGGCCGCCCCGAACACCCCCTTCTCCCTCGTGTTCTGCGATCCTCCTTACGGTAAGGACCTCGCCTCCCGCGCGCTCCGCTCCTGCGCCGAAGGCGGCTGGCTTGAGCCGGGCGCGCTCGTCGTCGTGGAGGAAGCGCAAGGGGCTGAGGTGACGCTGCCTGTGGGCTTCGCGGAGATCGAACAGCGGGACTACGGGGAGACGAAGGTGGTGTTCGGGCGGTACGAGCCGCAGGGTCAGGGCTGAAAGATATCGACGAGCTTGGCCAAGAGCGCCTGACTCGTGGCCGGGTCGAGCGTGCCCAGGTGACGGATCAGCCGCGACCGGTCGACCGAACGTATGTGATCGGTCAGCAGCTCGCCGGAAACACCGCCAAAGCCTACGGGGAGTCGAAACGGATACCCTTTAGGCTTGGAGGACATCGGGACCACGATCACGGTCCGAAGCCTCAAGTTCATTTCATCCGATGAGACGATCGCGCAGGGCCGGGCTTTGGCGATTTCGGAGCCTCGGACGGGATCGGGGGCGGTGAGATATACGTCGAAACGATGGGCTCGTCCGGCCACTTGAAGTCCTCCGGCCACGTCCAATCCTCTTCCAGCACCTCGCCGGAAGCGTTGTCCCAATCGGACCAATCCTCCTCGTCCACGCCGATAGCTTCGATGGCCTCCGCCCAGCCTTCGCGCGGGTGCTTCGGCGGGCGGAGCAGGACGATGCGGCCGTCCTCGACCGTCACGTCCGCCTCGTCCGTGATGCCGCTCGCCTCGAGGATCGGCTTCGGCAGCCGGATGCCTTTCGAATTGCCGATGCGAATGATCTTCGCGCGCATGACCGCCTCCGTGACTACATTGTAATCACGGCACGCGGTTTTCGCAATGCTGTGAGGCTCGCTTCTCGTTGCATGCCTGCAACGCTTGTGGCGCGCCGCAAATCCGCCATCGCTTCTCCATGGGCCGGACATGGCGGCGCGGCGCCATGAGCGGGTTCGACGACCCGCCACCCCTTCAACCCCGGCCATCCCCGCCATGCTCTCCCGACGCGCCCTCCTTAGCGGCCTTGCCGCCTCGCTCCCCGCCCTCTCGGCCCGCGCCTTTGCGCCGGGCCCCGACGACCTCGGCGTCACCGCGTTTGCGGCGCCGGACGGGCGCGACGCGTCCGAGTGGTACGTCGGCGCGATCCCGGACGATCCGTTCGACATCCGGCTCGTGGACCTGTCCCGCATCGATCCCGCCTTCCACCGCCAGCTCGTCGACTACGACGGCCCGGAGCAGCCGGGCACCCTCGTGGTCGATACGGACGCGCGCTTCCTCTACCTCGTGCGCGAGGGCCGCACGGCGATCCGCTACGGCGTCGGGGTCGGACGCCTCGGCTTTGCCTGGTCGGGCACGGCGCAGGTCAGGCGCAAGGCGAAGTGGCCGGCGTGGCGGGCGTCCGAGGCGATGCTCAGGCGCATCCCCGACCTTCCCGTCATGATGGCGGGCGGGCCGGACAACCCGCTCGGCGCGCGGGCCCTCTATCTCTTCCAGGGCGAGCGCGACACCCTCTACCGCATCCACGGCACGACCGAGCCGTGGTCGATCGGCGGCGCCGTCTCCTCCGGCTGCATCCGCATGCTGAACGAGGACGTCTCCGACCTCTTCAACCGCGTCCCGATCGGCACGATGGTGGTGGTGAAGCCGTCGACGCGGGAGGTGAGAGAGGTGGAGGAGGCGGACCGGGAGGGCTGATCCTCTTTCCCATCTGCCTGAGAGAGCCTAGTGCCGAGGGCAACAGTCAAGTAACGGGCACTGGAAAGTTGAATTAATTTAGCTGAATTGATCTGGTCGGGAGATCACGTATGCTGAGACTATTTGGTCAATCTGGTCCAACAGCTTAGCATATTCGGTGGAGTCGTAATTCCGAATCCTTTCCATAGCGGCTTGAAAC
>DASVVU010000063.1:0-6334 GCA_036386395.1 Beijerinckiaceae bacterium
TGCCGCGCTGGGCCCGCTCGACGTTGTAGTCGGAGGCCTGGAGGAGCTTGAGGATGATGTTCTCGACGTCCTCGCCGACGTAGCCGGCCTCGGTGAGCGTCGTCGCGTCCGCCATGGTGAACGGCACGTCGAGAATGCGGGCGAGGGTCTGGGCAAGCAGTGTCTTGCCCGAGCCCGTCGGCCCGATCAAAAGGATGTTCGACTTCGCGAGCTCGACGTCGTTGTGCTTCGTCGCGTGCGCGAGGCGCTTGTAGTGGTTGTGCACCGCGACCGCGAGAACCTTCTTGGCGTGGTCCTGGCCGATGACGTAGTCGTCGAGGACGCGGCGGATTTCCTTCGGGGTCGGGACCCCGTCGCGGGACTTGACCAGCGAGGATTTCGACTCCTCGCGGATGATGTCCATGCACAGCTCGACGCATTCGTCGCAGATGAACACCGTCGGGCCCGCGATGAGCTTGCGGACCTCGTGCTGGCTCTTGCCGCAGAACGAGCAGTACAGCGTGCTCTTCGAGTCGGTGCCGCCTGCCTTGCTCATGGTCTGTCTCCAACGCGAGGGCGCCCCCTGCGGTTCGCCGATTCGCTCACACTCAGGCTAAAGGACGCCGGCCTAAGAAAGGGTGGACGGCGAAAACTCCAGGATTCGCGAGCCTCCTCGCCCTCGAATCCCAATGCAAACACGCGTCCAGGCCGGGATCAATAGCATCCCTGATGCGCAAAAGACGCAGGTTCCCTGTCAAATTTAAGGCTTCGGGCCGGACAGACCGCCGGCCTACTGCCCCGGTTCCGGGCGCTTCACCAGAACCTCGTCGACGATGCCGAACTCCTTCGCCGCCTCGGCGGTCATGAAGTTGTCGCGCTCCAGCGCAAGCTCGACCGCGGCGAGGTCGCGGCCCGTGTGCTTCACGTAGATCTCGTTGAGGCGTCTTTTAAGGGCCTCGATCTCGCGGGCGTGGATCAGAATATCGGTCGCCTGGCCCTGGAAGCCGCCCGAGGGCTGGTGGACCATGATCCGGGCGTTCGACAGGGCGAAGCGGTGGTCTTTCTCCCCCGCCGCGAGGAGAAGGGAGCCCATGGAGGCCGCCTGCCCGACGCAGAGCGTCGCCACCGGGCAGCGGATGAACTGCATGGTGTCGTAGACCGACAGCCCCGAGGTCACGACCCCGCCCGGCGAGTTGATGTAGAAGGAGATCTCCTTCTTCGGGTTCTCGGCCTCGAGGAACAGGAGTTGCGCCACGATGAGCGAGGCCGAGTAGTCCTCGACCGGGCCGGTGAGGAAGATGATGCGCTCGCGCAAAAGGCGCGAGTAGATGTCGAAGGCCCGCTCGCCCCGGTTCGACTGCTCGACCACCATGGGGACGAGGGTGTTGTTGTAGACCTCGATCGGATCTCTCATCGTCTCTCGCGTCCTGGCCGCTCCTGGACCGTCCGCGAGGACCGCGGCCGGGCGGGCGCGCCGTCGAGCGGGCGCTGCCCCCTTGTGATTCGTGTCCCCCGGCTTACGCCGCGGCGGGCTTTTGGGCCTCGTCCTCGTCGTCGCCGAAGAGCTTCTCCTTCGAGACCGGCTCCTCGACCACCCGCACCTGGGCGAGCACGTGGTCGACGACCTTCTCCTCGAAGAGCGGCGCCCTGATCTCGGCGCGCGCCTGCGGATTCTTCTGGTAGTAGTCCCAGACCTGCTTCTCCTGGCCCGGATACTGGCGGACCCGCTCGACGAGGGCCTGGTTCACCTCGTCGTCGGAGACCTTGATATCGGCCTTGTCGCCGACCTGCGCAAGGACCAGGCCGAGGCGCACCCGGCGCTCGGCGATGCGGCGGTAGTCGGCGCGGGCCGCCTCCTCGGTCGTGCCCTCGTCGGCGAAGCTCTTGTTGTTGTTCTTGAGGTCCGCCTCGACCTGCGACCACACGGCCGCGAACTCCTGCTCGACGAGGCCCTGCGGCAGCTCGAAGGTGTACTTCGTGTCGAGGGCGTCGAGGAGCTCCTTCTTGAGCTTGCGGCGCGAGACCGTGTCGTGGTCGCGCTGGATCGCGCCGCGGACCGCTTCTTTCAGCTTGTCGAGGGACTCCATGCCGAAGCCCTTGGCGAGGTCGTCGTCGATCGCAACCTCGCCCGGGGCCTGGACCTCCTTCACGGTCACGTCGAAGACGGCGTCCTTGCCGGCGAGGTGCTCGGCCCCGTAGTTCGGCGGGAACGTGACCTTGACCTCGCGGCCCTCGCCGGCCTTGGCGCCCAAAAGCTGGTCCTCGAAGCCCGGGATGAACTGCCCGGCCCCGAGCTCGACCTGGATGCCCTCGCCCTTGCCGCCCTGGAACTCCTGGCCGTCGATACGCCCGACGAAGTCGACGACCACCCGGTCGCCGGCGGCCGCCTCGGCGCCCTCGCCCTTGTCGGAGAAGGGACGGTTCTGAGCCGCCATCCGGCTCAGCGCCTCGTCGAGGTCGGCGTCCGTCACCGCGGCGACGGGCTTCTTCACGGTCACGTCGGAGAGGTCGGCGAGCTCGAAGCTCGGCAGCACCTCGACGGCGAGCTTGAAGGCGAGGTCACCCTTGGCTTCCAGAATCTTCGCGATCTCGTCCTTATCCTCGGGCAATTCCCGCTGGGGCGGGTTCGCGAGCCTCAGGCCGCGCTCGTCGACGATCTGCTTCTCCACCTCCATGATCGCGTTCTGGATCACGTCGGTCATGACGGACTTGCCGTAGACCTTGCGCAGGTGGGCGAGCGGCACCTTGCCGGGCCGGAAGCCGTTGAGCCGCACCTTGTCCTTGAGGGTCGAGAGCTCGTTCGTCAGCCGCTCGTCGAGCTCCGCCGCCGGCAGCACGATCCGGAACTCGCGCCTCAAGCCCTCGGACAGCGTTTCGGTCACCTGCATCGCATTCGCCTTTTCGTCTCTCGTCCAGTCGTCCTGGAAGCCTTGGCCGGACTCGACGGCCAAGCTTGGCGACGCTTCTGAGCGCCGCAGCCCTGACCTAAGCGGAGCCGACCGGAAAACCAACCCGCCGGCGGGATTGGTGCGGGCGGAGGGGCTCGAACCCCCACGACTTTCGTCACTGGAACCTAAATCCAGCGCGTCTACCAATTCCGCCACGCCCGCTCGGAGAGCGCCAGGGCGCCTCTCCTCCGGGACGCGGGCTCTATATCATGCCGTTGCGGGCGTGCAGCAAAAAAGTTCGGATTTCCTCTGCCAGGCGGGAGATTGGCCGAACGGCGTCCAACCTTTAATGAGCACGCCGAACGGAACCGCTTCAATGGTCATCTCCACCGGCATGATCACGCGCCGCACCTTCACTGCCGGCTTCGCGACGACGCTCGTGCCCATCGGCCACGTCGCATCGCAAGTCGCGCTCCCCGAGGAGGACGGCTTCCGCGTCCTCACAGCGGCGCCGAAGCGGGCGAAGCTGCATCCGGAGGCGCCCGTTGAAGCGGAGCTGTGGGCCTTCGACGGGGAGGTGCCGGGGCCGATCCTGCGGATCCGGCACGGGGACGAGGTGCGGGTGCGGCTCAAGAACCGCACGGACGGGCCGCTGTCCCTGCATTGGCACGGGGTGAGGATCGCGAACGCCATGGACGGGGCGGCCCCCCTGACCCAGGCGCCGGTCCTGCCCGGAAAAGACTTCGACTACCGCTTCACCCCGCCGGATGCCGGCACCTATCTCGTCCGCCCGGGCCTGATCGGCGCGAGCGCCAAGGCGGCGGAGCGCGGGCTCACGGCGCTCCTCGTCGTCGAGGAGCGCGAGAAGGCGCCCGTCGATCAGGAGATCGTCCTTCTGTTCGACGACTGGCGCCTCGAGCGGGACGGCACGCTGTCCCCCTTCGGGGCCGTGGCGGAGGCCGCGACAACCGGACGGCTCGGCAATTTCCTGACTATCAACGGCCACGTGCCGCCGCAGGCGGTCGAGGCCGCGCCCGGTTCCCGCATTCGGCTGCGGCTTGCGAACCTCTGCAACGCGCGGGCGACGCGGCTGCGCTTCGACGACCTCAAGGTCTACGTCGTCAGCGTCGACGGCCAGCCGACGGAGAGCTTCGAGCCCCTGCGCTCGACCCTGCCGTTCTCGCCCGGCAGCCGCTACGACCTCCTCTTCGACGTGCCCGAGGCTGGGGCGAAGGGGGCCGTAACGGCGCTGATCGGACCCGGCGTGCCGCTCCTCACCGTCGCGGCGGCGGGCGAGCCGGCGTCCGCGAAGCGCCCTGCCCTGCCGCCGATCGCGGGGCTTGCCCTCAACAAGCTCCTGCCGCCCGCGATCAGGCTCCAGGACGCGGTGCGCCGGGACGTCGTCATCGCCGGCGGAGCCCGGCAAGGCCCGGGCGGCGGGCCGGTCTACGACGGCGACCCCCGAAAAATCTGGACCGTGAACGGGGCCGCGGGCGACCCCGGGTCGAAGCCGCTCGTCACCGTGAAGCGCGGCCAGCCCGTGGTGCTCGCGATCAAGAACACGACACCGGCGATGCAGCCGCTCCACCTCCACGGCCATGTGTTCCGGCTGCTGCACCCCTTCGACGACGGCTGGGAGCCCTACTTCCTCGACACCATGCAGGTCCCCGAGAACCGCACGGTCCGCATCGCCTTCGTGGCCGACAACCCCGGCAAGTGGCTCCTCGCCTCGACGGTCTTGGAGCGCTTCGACACGGGGCTGTGGACGTGGTTCGAGGTGACCTGAGCGCCGCAAGCGGCGCTCAGGTCATCCCCGGACGAAGCGGAGCGGAGATCCGGGGATCTCTTGCCACAGAAAGCTCCCGCAAAACCCCCGGCACCAGCCCCGGGATATCCTCCGCGATCAGCCCCGGCCCGAAGCGCCGCCCGGCCTCAGCGTGGATCCAGACGGCGGCGCAGGCGGCCTCGAACGGCGCCATCCCTTGGGCGAGGAGCCCGGCGACGAGGCCGGTCAGCACGTCGCCGGAGCCGGCGGTGGCGAGATGGGGCGTGCCGTTCTCGTTGATGGCCGCCCGCCCGTCCGGGGCCGCGATCACGCTGTCCGGGCCTTTCAGCACCACGACGGCGTGGACGCGGGCGGCGGCCCAGCGGGCGCGGCCGAGCTTCGATGCTCCTTGCAGAACCTCCGGCTCATTGCTGAAAAGCCTCGCGAATTCACCCTCGTGCGGCGTCAGCACCGGGGACTGGCGACCTTCCGTCAGCCGAGCGAGATCGGCGGCGGTGCCTTCGAAGCTCGTGAGCGCGTCCGCGTCGAGCACTACCGTTCGATCTGCCGCGAGGGCCGCCATAACCATCTCCCGGGCGGCGGGGCCGACACCAAGTCCCGGTCCAAGCGCGACCGTCGTAAAACGCTTGTCGCCAAGAAGCGACGCGAGCTCCCCCGCCCCATCACAGCGCCGCAGCATGATCGCGGTGAGGTGGGCGGCGTTCTCGGCCAGCGCGTCCGACGGGGAGGCGAGGGTCACGAGCCCGGCTCCGGCCCGCAGCGCACCCATGGCGGAAAGCCGCGCCGCCCCGGTCCGCGTCGCCCCGCCGGACAGGACGAGGGCGTGGCCGCGGCGGTACTTGTGGGCGTCGAGAGAGGGGCGCGGGAAGGCGTCCCGCCACAGCTCGGGGCCGTTGGCGAAGAGTCCGCCGTGGACCGCCGCGACGGTCTCGTCCGAAATGCCGATGTCGGCGATCGTCACGTGCCCGCAGTGGATGCGTCCCGGCAGGAGTAAGTGCCCGGGTTTGCGCCGCGCGAAGGTCACCGTTCTGGTCGCCCGCACGGCGACACCGCGGACGTCCCCTGTGTCGCCGTCGATGCCCGAAGGGATGTCCACCGCGAGAATGGGCTGCCCGGAGGCGTTCATGGCCTCGACCGCGCGCGCGGCCTCGCTGTCCAGGTCGCGGGAAAGGCCCGCCCCGAACAGAGCGTCGACGATGAGGTCATGGCCGGCGGCGGACATGCCGGAGATCGGCCGGACCTCCCCCCTCCAGTCCGCCGCCGCGAGCGCCGCGTCACCCTTCAGGCGCTCCCGCGTCCCCAGCAGGAAAAGCTCGACCGGGTAGCCCCGCTCGGCGAGGAGCCGCGCCGCGACGAAGCCGTCGCCGCCGTTGTTGCCGGGGCCGCACACGACGAGGATGCGCCCGCCGGGCGCCAGCATTTCCCCGGCGGCGTCCGCCACCGCCTGCCCGGCCCGGAGCATGAGGGCGTAGCCCGGGGTGCCGGCCGCGATGGTGAGCGCGTCCGCCCGGGCCATCTCCTGCGTGGTGAGGAGCCGATGCATCGGTTCAGCCCCGGACAGGCGCTCTGTCGAAGGCGGGCGCAGTCGCTGGCTTTTTGTGCAACATCTGCTTTCTTTTTAGGCGAAACAGGGGTTCGGGCCCCGGTTTGTGCGTGGATGGCCGCTAGGCTTGATGCTTAG
>DASVVU010000064.1:0-19942 GCA_036386395.1 Beijerinckiaceae bacterium
CGAGCGAAGGCGAGCCTCGAAGCACGCACCGGCGGTAGGGCGCTGCGTCGGCAGGTTGCGTCCTTCGAGGCTCGCCTTCGCTCGCACCTCAGCGTGAGGGGCTTGGGAGCATGCGGGGCTCACACTCGCCCCAGCGCCTTGAGCACCCGCTCCGGCGTGATCGGGATGTCGGTGATGCGCGTCCCGAACGGCGAGAGCGCGTCGTTCACCGCGTTCATGACGGCGGCGGCGGCGCCGGCGGTGCCGGCCTCGCCGGCGCCCTTGGCGCCGAGCTCCGATTCGAGGGTGGGCGAGACCACGTGGCCGACCGCGATGTCGGGCATCTCGGCCGCCATGGGGACGAGGTAGTCGGCCATCGAGCCGTTGAGGAGCTGGCCGCGCTCGTCGTAGAGGCAGTGCTCGAAGAGCGCGGGCCCGAGGCCCTGCACGACGCCGCCGCGGATCTGCTCGTCCACGAGCTGCGGGTTGATGACCGTGCCGCAGTCCTCGACGACCCAGTGCCGCAGGAGCCGCACGAAGCCGGTGTCGGTGTCGACCTCGAGGTAGGAAGCCTGGATGCCGTTCGTGAAGGCGAAGGGGAACTTCTTGGGGACGTAGTGTCGGGTCGCCACGAACTCCGGCTGCACGCCGGCCGGCAGGGTGTCGGGGCGGAAGTAGGCGATGCGGGCGATCTCGTCGAGGCCCATGCGCTCGCGTCCGGTGTCGGCGTCGACCACGGCGCCCTCGCGGATGTCGAGGCTCTTCGGCGTGGCCTGGAGGATCGCGCCGGCGACGGACAGCACGTTCTCGCGCAGGGCCTTGCCGGCCTGGAGCGCCGCCTCGCCGCCGATGCCGGCGGCGCGCGACGCCCAGGTGCCGCCGCCGTAGGGGGTCACGTCGGTGTCGCCGGTGACGACGCGGACACGCTCGATCGGCACGCCGAAGGACGTCGCCACCACCTGGGCGATGACGCTCTCGGCCCCCTGGCCCTGCTCGGTGACGCTCGACTGGCAGACCACGGCCCCGGTCGCGTCGAGGCGCACCGTCGCGCCGTCCTGGGACGAGATGCGCGCGCCGCCGACGCCGTAGAAGGCGGCCGACGGGTTCGTCACCTCGATGAAGCTCGCAAACCCGATGCCGCGATGAACACCCTGCTCGCGCAGGCGGACCTGCTCGGCGCGCAACGCGTCGTAGCCCATCATGGCGACGAGCTTGTCCAGCGACGCGTGGTGCGACAGGGCCTCGAACTTGAGCCCTGAGGCCGAGTCCGTCGGATAGGCATCGTCGCGGACGAGGTTCCGCCGCCTGATCTCGACCGGGTCCATGCCGATCGCCTGCGCGGCGAGGTCGACGAGCCCCTCGGTCACCGAGCAGGCGATGGGGTGGCCGACGGCCCGGTACTGGCACATGACGTTCTTGTTCTGGAACACCACGCGGGCGCGGGCCCGGTAGTTGCGGCACGTGTACGGCCCGCCGACGAGGTTGACGACCTGGTTCGCCTCGATGGCGCTCGTGCGCGGGTACATGGAGTAGGGGCCGATGCCGGTGAGGTCGTCGATCTCGAAGGCGCCGATTCGGCCGTCCCGCATCACGGCGATGCGGCCCTGCACGACGTGGTCGCGGGCGTGGATGTCGGTGACGAAGCTCTCGACCCGGTCGGCCACGTACTTGACCGGGCGGCGCAGCAGCTTCGAGAGCGCCGCCGCCGCCATCTCGTCGGCGTAGACGTGGACCTTGATGCCGAAGGAGCCGCCGACGTCCTTGCACACCACGCGCACCTGCGGCTCGGCGAGGCCGAGATGCTTCGCGATGATGTTCTGCATCATGTGCGGGGCCTGCGTGCCCTGGTAGACGGTGAGGCGGCCCTCGCCGGGGTTCCAGTCGGCGACGATGGCGCGGGGCTCCAGCGTCACGCCGGTGTGGCGGCCGAAGCCGAAGCTCGCCTCGACCACGGCGTCGGCCTCCGCGAAGGCGCGGTCGACCTCGCCCGCGTCGAGCCGGCGCTCGAAGGCGAGGTTGTCGCCGAGCTCCGGGTGGATGACGGGCGTCCCGGCGTCGAGGGCCGTCGCCATGTCGGTGACGGGCTCCAGCTCCTCGTAATCCACCTGGACCAGCTCGGCCGCGTCCTCGGCGGCGGCGCGGGTGCGCGCCACCACCGCCGCGATCGCCTCGCCCTGCCAGCAGGCGCGGTCGACCGCAACCGCGTGCTGCGGCGCCGACTTCAGGCCCTTCAAGTGCGACAGCACCCCGACCCAGGGAGTGCAGACCTCGGCGAGCTCCGCCCCGGTCACGACGGCGATGACGCCGGGCGCGCGCTTCGCCTCTGCCGCGTCGATCGCGACGATGCGGGCGTGGGCATAAGGCGAGCGCACGAAGGCGACGTGGCCCATCCGCGGCAGCACGAAGTCGCTGACGTACTGGCCGCGCCCCTGCAGGAGCCGGGCGAGGTTCGGCCGCGGCACCGAGCGGCCGATGTAGCTGTTCGGGCGGTCGAGGGCGGAGAGGCCGGGCTGCGTATCGTCGCTCATGCGCTTGTCCCTCGCCGCGCTTTCGCGGCGGTCTCGACCGCGTCGACGATCGCCTGGTAGCCGGTGCAGCGGCAGTAGTTGCCCGACAGGTGCTCGCGGATGTCCTCGCGGCTGGGCGCGCTCTCGCGGCGGAGGAGGTCGTCCGCGGCGATCAGCATGCCGGGCGTGCAGTAGCCGCACTGGAGGGCGTTGCGAGCCTCGAAGGCCGCCTGGAGGTCGGCGATCTCGCCTGAGTCCGAGAGGCCCTCGACGGTCCAGACTTCCGCGCCCTCCGCCTGCACGGCGAGCACCAGGCAGCCGCGCACGATCGCGCCGTCGAGCCTGACCGTGCAGGCGCCGCACACCCCCTGCTCGCAGCCGACGTGGGTGCCCGTGAGCCCGAGCTCCTCGCGCAGAAAGTCCGCAAGGTGCGTCCGCGGCGACACCGCGGCCGAGACCGGCTCGCCGTTGACGGTGAGGGAAATTTCCATGGGCGCACTCACGCCGATTTCCTTTCCGCCGCATCGGGGAAGGCCTCCGGCACAAGCTCATGCACGGCGCGCCGGAGGAGCACGCCGGCCAGATGCAGCCGCGTCGCGGCGGAGGCCTGGATGTCGTCCTGCGGGTCGAGGTCCTGCGCGAGCGCGCCCTGCGCCTCGGCGAGCGCCGCCTCCGTGACCGGCCCGGCGAGGCGGGCCGCGGCGGCCGCGGCGAGGGTGGGCTTCGCGCCGACGCCGAAGTAGGCGAGGCGCAGGTCGGACAGCGCGCCGTCCCGCACCGTCCCCTGCGCCGCGAGCCCGACCAGGGCGTAGTCGCCGAGGCGGCGGGCGAGCTCCAGGAAGGCACAGCGCTCGTCCGGGCGGATCGCCGGGACCTCCACGGCGACGAGGATTTCGTCGGGGGCGAGCGCCGTCTCGTACAGGCCGGTGAAGAACTCTTGGGCCTCGATCCGCCGCTCCCCGTCGGAGCCTGCGACGATCATCTCGGCGCGGAGCGCCAGCATGCAGGCCGGAAGCTCGGTCGCGGGGTCGGCGTTCGCGAGGCTGCCGCCGAGGGTGCCGCGGTTGCGGACCGCCGGATGCGCCACGTGGCGGATTCCCTGGGCGATCAGCGGCGCCTGCGCGGCGATGTCGGGCGAGTCCATCAGCTCGGCGTGACGGGTGAGCGCGCCGATGCGCAGCCGGCCGTCAGCCGCACTGACGCCCTTCAGCTCGGGCAGAGCGCCGATGTCGACGAGGAGCCGCGGCGCCAAGAGCCGCAGGTTCAGCGCCGGCACGAGGCTCTGCCCGCCGGCGATGACCTTCGCCTCGTCCCCGTGTCGGCGCAGAAGCCCCAGCGCCTCGGGCAGGGACTTCGCCCGGACGTAGTCGAAAGCCGGCGCCTTCATGGGCAGCGCCCTACTTGATCGCGAGCGGGTTGATCGGCGAGCCGGTGCCGCCGGTGATGACGAGCGGCGGGCCGGTGAAGAAGAACTCGTACACGCCGTCGGCGGCGCAGTCCTCGGCAAGCTCGGCCAGATAAAACATCTCGCCCATGGTGAGGCCCATGGCCGGGATCACGACCCAGTGCCAGGGCTGCTGCACCTCGGCAGTCTCGTTCGGCCTGACCTCCACGCCCCAGGTGTCGGAGCAGATCGCCGCGACCTCCCTCTCCTGGCACCAGTAGCAGTTCTCGAACCTGACGCCGGGCGCGTCGCCGCCGGCGTAATCGCCCCACTTCTTCTCGGAGAGGCAGCGCTCCATCTGCCCGGTGCGGACGATGACGAAGTCCCCTTTTCGCACCTCGACCCCTTGCGCCTTCGCGGTGGCGTCGAGCTCGTCGTTTCCGATCCCGTAGCCGTCCTCGAGCCAGGGCACGCCCTTGTGGTGGGCGACGTCGAGGAGCACGCCGCGGCCGACCATCTTGGCCCGCGTGTGCTCGATGCCGAGCTTGTGCACGCCGCCGCCGTCGACCCGGCTCGCGTGGTGGCCGTTGTACATCTTGTCGTCCAGGAAGATGTGGCCGAGTGAGTCCCAGTGCGTCGCGGCCTGCACCGGCATGTTGATGGCGTCGTCGGAGAAGCGCAGCTTGTTCGTGTCGTCGAAGCGCCCTGCGAGCGCGTCGGTGCCGGTCGCCAGCATGGTGTGGATCGGGTTCCAGCGCCCGCCGAAGAGGCCGCTCTGCGGGCCCTGCTGGTTCAGCGGGATGCCCATGGCGAAGACCTTGCCCTTGCGCACGAGCCGGGCCGCCGCGACGATGTCCGCGGGGGTCACGTGGTTCAGCGTGCCGATCTCGTCCTCCGCCCCCCAGCGGCCCCAGTTCGAGAGCTTCTCGGCGGCCTCGTAGATGGCGGCTTTCCCGACCGCGATGTCCATGGCGTCTCCTCGTGGGGCCCGCGCTTGTTCGCGCGTTGTCCCGTGAGGGATGCAATGGCGGCGGGAGCGGCGTCAAGCGGCGGCTTAGTTTGGGCCATGCTCCCAAGCCCTCATCCTGAGGAGCCTCGCGCAGCGAGGCGTCTCGAAGGACGCACCACGCCGATGCAGCGCCCTACCGTCGGTGCGTGCTTCGAGACGGCGCTTCGCTCCTCCTCAGCATGAGGAGGGTTGTGGCGCTAAAGCAGCGGAGACTCACGCCGCCTTCGCCCGGACCTCGCCCGGGACGGGGAGCGCCGGGTTGGCGCTGTCGAGGAACTCGACGGTGATGAAGATCAGCTCGGTGTCGCCGACGTTCTCGAGGTCGTGCATCTTGGATTCGCCCGCGGCGTAGGTCTCGTGCTGGGTCTCGCCGGCGAAGTAGGTGCGCTCGAAGGTCGATCCGTCCTGCATGTGCGAGCGCCCGCGCCCGGCGGTCACGGCGGTCCAGAAGTAGTCGAGCCTGTGCCGGTGGAAGCCGATCCGCTCGCCGGGCTTGAGCCGGATGTCCCACACCCGCACCCGGTCGGTCTCGGAGATGAGGCGCGTGCCGACGCAGCCGTTCTCCTGGTTTTCCTCGAACTCCCGGGCGATTTCTTCCGGCCACGGCCCGCGGTCGACCGCCGCCCCGTAATCCAACTTCGCCATCGCTCGCCTCCATAGCGGCTCGATAAGGGCGAGTGTCGGCGCGGCGCTTCCGGTGTCAAGCGCTGTCACTCATGAGCCGGCGCGCTGGATCGCCGGGTCAAGCCCGGCGATGACAACGGGGGGAGGCTCGCACGACCTCTTCCTTGTCATGCCCGGGCTTGTCCCGGGCATCCAGACGCCCGGGCCAAGCGCCCTTCTCACCCTGCTTGACCCGCGCTTGCGTTCGGCGATTGATCGCTTGTCGAACGGAGCGGCGCGTGGTGGGGAGCAAGAACAGGCGGGCCCTCGTGATCGGGGGCTCGATGAGCGGGCTGTTCGCGGGGCTGCTGCTCGCCCGGCGCGGGTGGGACGCGACGGTGTTCGAGCGCTCGCCGGTGCCGATGGCCGGGCGCGGGGCCGGCATCATGACGCATCCGGAGCTGCGCGCAGCGCTCGCAGAGACCGGCGTCGGGGTCGGCGCCGACCTCGGCGTGCCGATCGCGCTACGGCGCACCTTCGGCCGCGATGGGGGCGTCGTCGGCGAGCACCCCTGCCCGCAGATCGCCACCTCCTGGAACAAGCTTTTTGAATTGCTCCGGGACGGCTTTCCCGACGAGCGCTATCGTCTCGGCAAGGAGCTGGTGCAGGTCGAGGAGCGCGGGGGCGAGGTCGTGGCCCACTTCGCCGACGGCACGGCGGAGGCCGGCGACCTCCTCGTCGCGGCGGACGGGTTCCGCTCCAGCGTGCGGGCGCAAGTCCTGCCCGAGGTGCAGCCGCTCTACGCCGGCTACGTCGCCTGGCGCGGGCTCGTCCCCGAGAGCGCCTTTGCGCCCGACGTGCATCGCGACCTCTTCGAATACTTCGCCTTCTGCCTGCCGCCCGGCGAGCAGATGCTCGGCTACCCGGTCGCTGGCCCCGGCAACGACCTGCGCCCGGGCCACCGCTGGTACAACCTCGTCTGGTACCGCCCGGCCGACGAGGGCACGGAGCTGCCGCGCCTCCTCACCGACGAGAGCGGGCGCACCCACGCGCTATCGATCCCCCCTCCCCTCATCGCGACGGCGGTCGTCGCCGAGATGCGGGCGCACGCCCAAGAAGTGCTCGCGCCGCAGTTCCGCGCCCTCGTGCGGCTCATGGAGCAGCCCTTCCTCCAGCCGATCTACGACCTAGCGACGCCGCGCATGGCGCTCGGCCGCGTGGCGCTCGTCGGCGACGCGGCGTTCGTCGCGCGCCCGCACGTCGGCGCCGGCGTCGCGAAGGCGGCGGACGACGCCATCGCGCTCGCGGCGGCGCTTGACGCGCACGATAGCGTCGAGCCGGCGCTCACGGCTTTCGAGGCCGAGCGCATCGGCATCGGCCGCCGCATCGTCGAACGCGCCCGGCACCTCGGGGCGTACATGCGCACGCGGTTCGAGACCGAAGAGCAGCGCATCCTCGCCGAGCGCCACCACGGCCCGCAGGCGGTGATGGCCGAGACGGCGGTGCTGAACTTTCTAAGCGCGCAACCGCCCACCTCCCCCCTTTAGCGGGGGAGGTCGAGTCGCGGCGAAGCCGCGACCGGGAGAGGGGGGAGGCCGCACGCCCCCTCTCCCCGCTCGGGCTTCGCCCGAGTCGGCCCTCCCCCGCTGAAGGGGGGAGGGCAGCGCCGCTACAGCCCCAGCAGCCGCGCCGCATTCCCCCCGACGATCTTGGCGGTCGTCGCCTCGTCGAAGCCGGCGGAGACGACGTGGCCGATGGGGTCGGAGTCCATCATGTCGAAGGGGTAGTCGGTGCCCATGAGGATGCGGTCGGCCCCGAAGGTGTCGACGAGGGCGCGCAATTGCTCGGGGGTGAAGACCACCGTGTCGAAGTAGACCTTGCGCAGATAGCTCGTCGGCGGGTTCGGCAGGTCGGCGCGGCAATCGGAGCGGGCGCCCCAGGCGTGGTCGATGCGGCCCCAGTAGGCGCCGAGATAGCCGCCGCCGTGGACGGCGAGGATTTTCAAATTCGGATGCCGCTCCAGCACCCCGTCGAAGATGAGGTAGTGGAGCGCGATGGTGGTCTCGAGGGGGTTGCCGATGACGTTGTTGAAGTAGAACCGGCGCAGGCGCTCGGCGTGGGTGAAGCCGTTCGGGTGGATGACCACCAAGGCGCCGAGCGCCTCGGCCCTGGCCCAGAACGGCGCGAAGGCAGGGTCGGACAGCTCTTTCCCGGCGACGTTGGTCAGGACCTGCACGCCCTTGAAGCCGAGCGGCCCCATGCAGCGCTCGAGCTCCCGGGCGGCCGCCTCGCCGTCCGGCATCGGCACGGTGCCGAGCGCCGTGAAGCGGTCGGGCCGCCGTGCCACGTACTCGGCGAGGCCGTCGTTGACGATGCGCGCGGCCTCCACGGCGACGTCGAGGGGGACGGTGTAGTAGCACTGCGGCGGCGGGGGCATGATCAGCTGCCGGTCGAGGCCCATGGCGTCGAGGTCGGCGAGGCGCTCATCGAGATTCGTGATGCGCGTCTTGAGGTCCTGCTCCTGCTTGGCGTTCACCGCCTGCGTCTCGGGCGACTGGAAGTGCACGAGGGGCACCGTCGCGGGATCGAGATGCGGTTGGACGAGCTGCGCCGCCCGCGGCACGCCGACGTGGGAGTGGATGTCGAGGGTAAGACTCTTCGGCCGCGTCTCGCGGCCGGGGCGGCCGTGCTCGCGGGCCGAGGTCGCGTCGTACCGGTTCCAGACGTTCGCCATGGTGTTCGCCCTTGCTCGTGAGTCGCGTCGGTTTTTGCCCTGCATTCATCATGACATCCGTGCATGCTCCATCCATCATCATGGGCATGTGCTGTCAGATGTTTCTTGTTCATCCTCAGGATGTTATGCGCATTTCCTGATCGACCGCGCCAGGCAGCGGTCGTGATCGTGCTGTGCATCGTTTGTCGACCCTGCCGCGCATCGTCGTAGCCCTGTTAGAAGACGCCGAGGTGCTGCGCGACCGCGGCCTCGTCGGCGTGGAGAGCGGCGGGCGTGCCCCTGAACGCCACCGTGCCGGTGTTGATGACCACGACCTCGTCGGCAAGCTCGAGGGCGAGCTTGATGTTCTGCTCGACGAGAACGATGGAGAGGCCGTCGCGCTTGAGTTCGCCGACGGTGCGGCCGACCTCGGCGACGATCTGCGGCGCGAGCCCTTCCGACGGCTCGTCCATGAGGAGGACGCGGGGATTGCCCATCAGCGCCCGGCCGATCGCCAGCATCTGCTGCTCGCCGCCTGAGAGAAGGCCGGCCGCCTGGTGGCGCCGCTCGCCGAGGCGCGGGAACATGGCAAAGACCGTCTCGGCGGTCCAGCGCCGCGCGCCGCCCCCGACGGGCCCCCTCGCCGCGACGGCGAGGTTCTCGCGCACCGTGAGGCTGCGGAACACCCGCCGCCCCTGCGGCACGAGGGCGACGCCGCAGGCCGCGATTCTCTCCGGCGCGCGGTTGGTCACGCTCTGGCCGAACACCGCCACGGCGCCGGCGCGGGCCGGGAGGAGGCCGACGGCGACGTTGAGGCAGGTCGACTTGCCGGCGCCGTTGCGGCCCAAGAGCCCGAGGAGGCGGCCCTCGCCCAAGGCGAAGGAGACCCCGTGCAGGACGTGGCTGTCGCCGTAGAAGGCGTCGACGCCCGAGAGGGCCAGGGCCTCAGTGGCCAAGGTAGACCTCCCGGGTGCGGGGGTCGTTCACGACCTCGTTGCGGGTGCCCTCGACCACCGTCTCGCCGAAGTGCAGGAGGGTGATGCGGTCGGCGAAGTCGAGGGCCACGTCCATGTCGTGCTCGATCATCACGATGGTGACGTCGCGGGGGATCGAGAACAGGAGCCGGCGCACTTCCCGGCGCTCGTCGGCGGAGAGGCCGGCGAAGGGCTCGTCGAGGAGGAGCACCTTCGGCGCCTGCGCCAGCGCCATGGCGATCTCGACCCGGCGCCGCTCGCCGTAGGACGTCTGCGACAGCGGGCGGTCCGCGAGCGCGGCGAGGCCGACCTGCGCAAGCGCGGCGTGCGCCCGCTCGCGGAGGTCCGCCTGCCGGTCGAGGTCGACGAGGGGGTTCCAGCGCAAGGGGGAGAGCCCGAGGAGGGCGAGCGTGACGTTGCGCAGGAGCGTGTCGCCGGGGAAGAGGGTGATGATCTGGTAGGTGCGCGCGAGCCCGAGGTGGGCGCGGCGCCGGCTCGGCAGCCGGGTGATGTCCTGCCCGAAGAGGCGGACCGATCCCGCGTTGGGCTTGAGGTCGCCGGAGACGAGGTTGAACAGGGTCGTCTTGCCGGCGCCGTTCGGGCCGATGATGAGGCGGCGCTCGCCGGGCTCGACGGACAGGCTCACGCCGCGGGTCACGTGCAGCCCGCCGAAGCTCTTGGTCAGCTTCTCGATGACCAAGGCGCTCACGGCGCGCCTCCGGACGGCTGCGGCGCCGGCTCTCCGGAGCGGCCCCGCACCGCTCGCCAGCCGGTCCGCGTCAAACGCACACAGCCGGGCACGAGGCCCTCCGGCATGAAGGTGATGATGACGACGAAGATGACGCCGAGGACGAGGTTCCAGCGCTCGACGTAGGCTGAGACGACGTTCTTCATCACGACCACGATCACGGCGCCCGCGATGGGGCCGAGCAGCGTCGCGGTGCCGCCGGAGATCACCATGAGCAGCGCCTCGGCCGAGGTCTGCAGCGCCGTGACCTGCGGGCTGATGAATTGGTTGTAATAGACGAACAGCAGCCCCGCGGTCCCGGTCCAGAACCCGGAGAACAGGAAGGCGAGGAAGCGGATGAGCCAGACGTTGTAGCCGAGGGCGCTCATGCGCCGGCTCTGGTCGCGGGTGCCGCGCAGGCTCGCCCCGAAGGGCGAGCGCACGAACAGCCACATCGAGATGAGGCAGAGGGCGAAGACGGCGAGCGTCGCGTAGTAGAACGAGGCGGAGCCCACGAGCGACAGGCCGAAGGGCGCCGGCCGGCTCGGCAGGTTCACGCCGTTGTCGCCGTTGGTGAGGCTCGCCCAACGGTAGGCGATGCCCCACAGGATCTGGCCGAGGGCCAGCGTGATCATCAGGAAGCCGATGCCGGTCGCGCGTAGCGACAGCACGGCGAAGACCGCCGCTGTCGCGAGCGTGGCGATCAGCGCCGTGACCACCGCGAGGAGGTGCCCGTAGCCGGCCGCCACCATGAGGCCTGCGGCGTAGCCCGCCATGCCGAAGAGCCCGGCGTGGCCGAGGGACACGAGGCCGCCGTAGCCGACGAGGACGTTGAGGGCGAGGGCGAAGACGGCCCAGAAGAGGATCTGGCTCGCGACGTTCACGTAATAGGGGTTGCCGACCCACAGCGGCAGGGTGGCAAGAAGCGCGAGCGCGGCGGCGCCCGCCGCCATCCGGAACGTCGCCGTCACGGCGCCGCCCTGCCGAACAGTCCCTGCGGGCGCAGCACCAGAGCGAGGAGCATCGGCAGGAACAGGATCACGTAGGCGAGGTCCGGCACCATCGCCTGGCCGAAGTTGTAGAGGAAGCCGATGATGAAGCTGCCGGCAAGCGCCCCGACGAGGCTGCCGGTGCCGCCGAGGATCACGACGATGAGGGCAAGCGGCAGCATCTCGGCGTCGAGCCCGGGATAGACCGAGAGATAGGGCGCGCCCATCACGCCCGCGAAGGCGGCAAGCCCCGCCCCGAGGCAGAAGATCAGCGTGAACAGCCGCGACACCTTGATGCCGACGACCCGGGCGATCGGCGCATCGTCGACACCGGCGCGGATCATGGCGCCGAGCCGCGTGCGCTCGATCATGAGCCACAGCACGACCGCGATGACGACGGCGACGGCGACGATGGCGAGGCGGTAGAGGGGGAAGAACAGGCCGAAGGCGTTGACGACGCCCTGCAATTGCGGCGGCGTCGGCGGCTGCAGCGGATCGCCGGTCCAGATCATCAGGCAGAGGTCGGCGACGATGAAGGAGAGCCCCAGCGTCAGGAGCAC
This sequence comes from Beijerinckiaceae bacterium, assembly GCA_036386395.1. GTDB lineage: Bacteria > Pseudomonadota > Alphaproteobacteria > Rhizobiales > Beijerinckiaceae > JAJKJG01. The sequence goes on from DASVVU010000064.1 coordinate 11,446, forward strand.
CTGCGCGAGCTCCTGGCCCGCGAGCCGCCGCAGCAGCACCCGCTCGATCAGCCCGCCGATCACCACCATGGCGGCGGCGCTGAGAAGCGCCGCGAGCCAGAAGTTGATACCTCGGCCGAGGAACGTCGCCCCGAGATAGGCGCCGAGCATGAAGAACGAGCCGTGCATGAGGTTCGGGATGCGCATCAGCCCGAAGATCAGCGAGAACCCCGCCGAGAGCAGGAACAAGAGCCCCCCGAGCGCGACGCTGTTCACCCCGAGGGTGAGCCAGAGGGTCATCGGCGCCTCGCTGTCATTCCGGGGCTCCGCGAAGCGGAGAGCCCGGAACCCATAAACACCGCGGTTGGGAGGTCGCGCCAGGCATCCCCAATGCGGTGGTTATGGGTTCCGGGCTCCTCGCTGCGCGAGGCCCCGGAATGACAGAGGTGTGCCCCACCCCGCCAACCCTTTCGCCGCCATCCGCTCCTTTCCGCCTCACTGCAAATTCTTCGCCGGCGGGTTGTCGCGGGAGTAGACGGGCTGCTTCAGGAACTCGGCGGGCGGATAGGTCCAGTACTGACTGACCTTCGGGTAGGTCTTGATCGTGGTGTTGACGAGCTTGCCGTCCTTCTTCTCGCAGCGGCGCACGAAGACGTTGCCGACGACGTTGCCGCCCTCGTCGAACGAGATCGGCCCGCGCGGGGTGTCCTCGAGGGAGAGGGCGTGGAGCGCCGCGTTGAGCGCCTTCTTGTCGCCTCCGCCGCCGGACTTCTCGATCGCCGCCTCGACACACTGGCCGGCGACGTACATGCCGGCCGAATAGGCGCCGGGGAGCACGTCGTAGTCCTTGGCCATGGCGGCGACGAAGCGCTTGTTCGAAGGCGTGTCGTGGTCGGCGGTGTAGTAGCTCGCCGAGATGACGCCGACCGCCTCGTCGCCGACGCTTTTCAGGAGCGCGTCGTCCATGGCGGTCCAGCCGCCGCACAGCGGGATGCGGGCCTTGAGGCCGAGGTCGGCGTAGGAGCGCATGAACTTCACGGGGTTCGAGCCCGCGAAGCCGTTGAACACGCCTTCGACGTCGCCGATCTGCGCGATGTAGGGCGTGTAGTCCGGCGTCACGAGCGGCGGCCACAGCTTCTTGACGATCTTCCCGCCGTTGTCCTCGAAGACGCGCTGGAACGCCGCCATCTGCTCGTGGCCGAAGGCGAAGTCCTCCGAGATCGTCGCCATGCGCTTCAGCTTCATCTCGTTGAGGGCGTAGTCGGCCATCACGTGCGAGCACTGGCCGGAGGTCGCCGAGGGGCGGATCACCCAGGGGTTCACCTTGCGCTGCGTCACGTCCTCGGCGGCGGCGAGGCTGATGAGCGGCGTCTCCTGGGCGCGCACGTAGTCCGTGATGGCGAGGAGCTCGAAGGCGGCGAGCGGCCCCAGGATGATGTCGACCTTGTCGCGCTCGATCAGCTCCTGCGCCTTGGTCTTGGCGCCGGCCGGATTGCCGCCGGTGTCGGCCACGAGAAGCTCGACCTTGCGGCCGGCGAGCGTCGAGCCCTTCTCCTTGAGGAAGACCGCGATGCCCTGTTCCATCTGGATGCCGCCCTGGGCGAGCGGCCCGGTCTTGACGGTGAGGAGGCCGATCTTGAACGGCGCCCCCTGCGCCCGCGCGACGGCCGGCATGGCGAGCGCGGCGCCGGAAGCGAGGAGGCCTTCGAGCACGGTGCGGCGGCGGATGGTCATGGGCGTCCCTCTCTCCCTCGGCTCCTTGCGGAGCCTGTTGTCTGGCGCGATGATGCAAGGTTGTGACGTTCAGCGCAATTTGGCTTCACGGCTTCGCGATAAAATGAACTGCTGAGGCGGATCAGGTTCCGTAATGGCGCTAGTCGCGCCGATTGCACTCCCCTCCCGTGACACCCTCGCCGTCATGGCCGGGCTTGTCCCGGCCATCCACGCCTTGCGCGCCGAGGCGCGTTGCGCGGGCGTAGCCCGCGCATCCCGGGGGCGCCCGAACGGCGGGCATGGGTATCCCTCCCCGGCAAAGGCGTGGATGCCCGGGCCAAGCCCGGGCATGACGGTGAAAGGAGAAGCGCGCTCAACGCTCGACGCCAGCCATCTTCTCCAGCACGGCGCAGACCGCTGCCGTGTCCTCGGCGGCGCGCTCGGCGCTGGCTGCGTCGTAGATCGGCTGCGTGGCGTCGAGGAGGGGCGTGGGACAGCCGAGCGCTTTCGCGAAGGCGCCGATGACGGCCATGTCCTTCGCCCATGTCCCGAGCCGCATGGTGGCGGGCTCGTAGCGGTTCTCGGCCATCATCGGGGCGCGCAGCTCGAAGACCCGGGAGCTGCCGGCGCCGGCGCCGACGAGGGCGACGACCTGGTCGGGGTCGAGCCCCGCCTTCATGCCGAGCACCATCGCCTCGGCCGAGGCGACGTTGTGGATCGCGACCAGGAGGTTCGCGACGAACTTCATGCGGCTGCCGTTGCCGAAGGCGCCGAGGTTCTCGGTGCGCCGCGCGAAGCCGTCGAACAGGGGGCGGTGCCGCTCGATCTCGGCGGCGTCGCCGCTCGCGTAGACGACGAGGTCGCGCGTCCTCGCCTGCGCCCCCGTGCCGCTCAAGGGGCAGTCGAGGACGACGTGGCCGGCGGCGGCGAGGATGCGCTCGACGGCGAGCTTGTCGTCGAGGGCGAGCGTGCTGGTCTCGATCACGACGCGGCGGCCGGGGGCACTCGCCGCGATTCCTTCGGCCACCGCGACCGCCGCCTGAGGCGAGGGAAGGCTCGTCAGGATCGTCGGTGCCTCGCCCACGAGGTCCGCGAGGCTCTCCGCCGCCTCGACCCCGTCCGCGGCCGCCTCGGCGCGGCGCTGAGGCTCCGTGTCGAAGCCGATGACGCGCCATCCCGCCGCGACGAGGTTGCAGGCCATCGCCCCACCCATGATCCCGAGCCCGACGATGCCGACGACGCTTTGCATCGAGTCCCTGCCCTGCTTCGGCCGCGCGTTGGCAGCCCTTGTGGCGCGTGATACTCGTCCGCCCGCCACGGGTCGATAAGGGGCGTGAAGAATGCGCATCGGCGTCGCCGGGCTCGGCCGGATGGGCAGCGCCATCGCCGAGCGGCTGAGGGAGGTCGGGCACGACCTCGTGGTCTGGAACCGCTCGCCTGAGAAGACGAAGCCGCTGGCGGACGCGGGCGCCGAGGTCGCCGAGAGCCCCGCCGCGCTGGCGGGGCGCGCCGAGGCGATCGTCACCATCCTGACCGACGCCGCCGCCATCGACGCGGTCTACCGCGGCCCCACCGGGCTCCTCTCGGGCGACGTCGCCGGCAAGCTCGTCATCGACATGAGCACGGTCCAGCCGGAGACCGAGGAAGCGCTCGCGAAGGACGTGCGCGCCAAGGGAGCGGCCTTCGTCGAGTGCCCGGTCGGCGGCACCACGGGGCCGGCGCGGGCCGGCAAGCTCATCGGCCTTGCGGGCGGCACGCCTGAGGACGTGGAGCGCGCCCGCCCGATCCTCGAGAGCTTGTGCCGGCGGCTCGAGCACGCGGGTCCGGTCGGGGCCGGCGCGAGCCTCAAGCTCGCCATCAACCTGCCGCTCCTTGTGTTCTACCAGGCGCTGGGCGAGGCCTACACCCTCTGCCGTCACCTCGGGCGCGATCCGGCCTGGCTCATGGACCTCTTCGCCGACACCTCCGGCGGCCCGAACATCCTGAAAGTGCGCGGGCCGAGCATCGCCAAGGCGCTGGCCGGAAAGGATCCCGGCCCTGCGGCCTTCAGCGTCGATTCGATCCGCAAGGACCTGCGCACCATGCTGGCCGAGGCGAAGGCAAAGGGCGCGGCGCTCCCCCTTGTCGAGCGCACGCTCGCAGTCTTCGACGAGGCCGCCAAGGAGGGCTGGGGCGGCCGCGACGGCGCGACTCTCCCGGCCTTCTGGCCGGGCCGAATGGGGGGATAAGCGGGCCTCCGGGCCAGCCTTTCCGCCGTGGGACGCTCACGGGACGTCCCACGGCACATGGGACGCGTCCCACGGGGCGCGTCCCAGCACGCCTGCATGATGGCCCGAGGCCGTCCCATGAGCGTCGTGAATGACCGAATCCGCGCTCCGGCGGGCCGAAAAAGGGAGGGGAGGCATGAAGCTCTACGGCTTTTGGCGCTCGCTCGCGACGCTGCGCGTGCGCATCGTCCTCAACCTCAAAGGGGTCGCGGCCGAGGAGACGATGGTCGACCTCCAGGCCGGCGTGCAGCACTCGCCCGAGTACCGGGCCGTCAACCCGCAAGGCGTGCTGCCGGCGCTGATCGACGGCGACGGCCCGCCGCTGTTCCAGTCCCTCGCCATCTGCGAGTACCTCGACGAGCGCTTCCCCGACCCCCCTCTCCTCCCCTCCGACCTGCGCGGACGCGCGCGGGTGCGGGGCCTCGCCCAGATCGTCGCCTGCGACTCCCACCCGCTCATCGTGCCGCGCATCCGCGAGTTCCTGGAGCGGGAGTTCGGCCTCTCCGAGGCGCAGCGCCTCGCCTGGTGCCGACACTGGCTCGGCGAGGGCCTGCGGGCCATCGAGGCGCACCTCGCGGAGGCCGAGACGGGCGCCTACTGCCATGGCGACGCGGTGACGCTCGCCGACGTGTGCCTCGTGAGCCTCACGGTCGGCTACCGCCACTACTTCCAGGGCCGCGTCGAGGATTTTCCGAGGTGCGCCGCGGTGGTGGAGCGCTGCTTGGCCCAGGATGCTTTCGCCCGCGCCCACCCCTTGCGCCAACCAGGCGCGCCGAAGGCCGCCTGAGGCTCCTCAGATCCCGGCGATCCTCACCGGGGCGTTTTCGGCCGCCGAGCGGCAGATCGCTTCGAGGACCGCGATGTTGGCGATCTTCTGCGCATCGGTGAAGGGGTAGTCGCCCTTGCCCTCGGCGGCGCGGGCGAAGGCTTCGAGGTTTGCCCGCACGGCGTCGGTCCACTCGTAGCGGACGCTCTCGCGGCGCCCGTCCCGGTGCTGGAGCGTGAGGGTCGCGGGGCCGGGCGTGTCGGGGTGCGTCTCGTTCACGACCTCGACCCAGGCCTCAGACCCGAAGACGGTGAAGCAGAGATAGAGCGGCGTCACGAGGATCGCGTTGAGGTAGGCCGTGGGCCCGGAGGCGAAGCGCAGGTGGACCGAGATCACGTCGCCGTTGTCCGGATAGGCGACCCGGCTCGTCGTGGCCGCGTAAGCCTCGCTCGCAGGGCCGAACAGGTCGACGAAGAGGTCGGTGAGGTGGATGCCCATGGCGGTCATGCCGGCCGCCGGCGCGTCCTTCGGCGAGGTTCGCCAATCGCCCGAGGGCACGTTCGCGAGCTTGTCGTGCGAGAAATTCGCCTCGGCGTGCATGATCGTGCCGAGCGTGTCGTCGCGGACGAGGCGCCGCACGTGGGCGAGTGCCGGCTCGAAGCGCCGCTCGTGCCCGATGCCGAGGACGACGCCGGCCCGCCGGCAGGCCTCGACCGAGCGCTCGGCGTCGGCGCGGGAGAGCGCCAGCGGCTTCTCGCAGAACACGTGCTTTCCCGCCGCCGCGGCCGCCAGCACCTGCTCGGTGTGGAGCGAGTGCGGCGTGCACAGGATGACGGCGTCGATCGAGGGGTCGCGCAGCGCCTCCCCGAGGTCGGTCGTGAAGGCGAGGCCATGCTCGGCCGCGAAGCCCGCGTGCGCCGGGTTCGCTTCGACGGCGGTCGTGACGGTGAGCGCCTCCGAGCCCTTCATGCGCCGCACGATGTGCTTGCCCCACCAGCCGAGGCCGGCGACCGCGGCGCGGATCATCGTCCCTCGTGCCGCGCGGGAGCGAGGGAATGCGTGCAGTAGCGCCCGGCGCTGAAGATCAGCGGCTCCCCGTCCCCGTGGCTCGCCCGGTGGACCCGGCCGAGGAAGATCATGTGGTCGCCGCCGTCCATCGTCGTATGGGTGCTGCACTCGAAGGCCGCGAGCGTCCCCGGCAGGAGCGGGCAGCCGCCAAGGCCCGGGACATAGGGGTGAGCATCAAACTTGTCGCGCCGCGGGACCGCGAAGTGCCGCGCAAGCGCCACCTGCCCGGCCTCCAGCACGTTCACGGCGAAGTATCCGGCATCGAGGAAGCTCTTGAGCGAAGGCGCGTGCTGCTTGAGGCTCCACAGGACGAGGGGCGGGTCGAGCGACACCGCCGAGAAGGAGTTGGCGGTCAGCCCCTCGAGCTTGCCCTCGGGGGTGCGCGTCGTGATGACCGTGACGCCGGTGGCGAAGCGCCCGAGCGCCGTGCGGAACGAGCGGTGGTTCGCATGGTCTGGCTCGAACGAGACGGTGTGGATCATCGGCCGCGTCCCCTCCTGTCCGAAATGTATGGCAGGACGGCCAATATCCGAAATAATATGGCGTGCTGATTTCGATCAGAAAAATGGATGGCCTCGTGAGCGGCAGCTTCCGCGACATGCGCCTTTTCGTGGCGGCCTACGAGGAGCGCTCCTTCACGGCGGCGGCCGCGCGGGAGAACGCGACCCAGTCGGGAGTGTCGCAGCACATTCGCAAGCTCGAGGAGAGCCTGCGGGTGAATCTTTTCGTCCGCGACAGGGGCCGGGTAGTGCCGACGCCGGCGGGCGACAGCTATTACCAGCGCTGCATCGAGGTCCTGCGCGCCCACGAGGCGGCCGGCCGCGCCGTCCGCGCCTATGCCCAGGGGCTCGACGGCGAGATCGTGGTCGGTCTCATGCCGACCATGACGCGCTGCGCTCTCGCGCCCGTGCTTGCGGCCTTCATCGAAGCGCATCCCAACGTCGCCGTGCGGGTGGTCGAGGGCTACAGCGCGGCGCTGACCCAGCAGGTCCAGGCGGGCGAGCTCGATTTCGCGATCGTGCCCGCCTTCTCCGGCGCGCCTGGCCTCAAGAGCCGCCTGTTCCTGCGCACCCCCGAGCTCCTCGTCTCGGGCCCGGGCTCGCCCGTGAGGCACGGAGAGGCGGTGCGCCTTTCCGACCTCGGCCGGCTGAAGCTCGTCGTGCCGTCGCGGGTGAACACCCGCCGCAACCTGCTCGAGACCTACTTCGCCTCGAACGGCGTCGCGGTCGAGCGCCTGATCGAGCTCGACGCCATGCTTGGCACCCTCGATTTCGTCCGGCGCACGGATTGGATGACGATCCTCCCCGCGATCATGATGGCCGACGACGGCGAGCCGCGCTTGTTCACGGTGAACCGGATTGCGGACCCGCCCTTCAGCCTCGACCTCGTCCTGATCGAGCCCTCTCGCCGCCCGATGTCGCCGGCCGCGGAGGCCTTCCTTTCGACCCTCGAGGAGGAGAGCGCGAGGCTTAACGCGCGCTGGGGCAAAGCCTGATTCCCTGACCGGAATCCGTCATCGCTGCCGCCTTCTTGTGCAACGCACAACATTCCCGAGGCCTCGGATAGCGCCTGTCCCTGAGAGCGCGGTCTGGCACGCGGCTTGAATTGAAGTCCGCGAACGACGGCCAAGCGGATGGGAACATGAGCGACGTTTCGACCAAAGGGATCACGCGGCGCAGGCTCCTGAAGGAGGCCGGCGCGACGGCGGCGCTCGCCGCGGCCGCGAAGGCCGCCTTCCCGGGCGGCGCCTTCGCGCAAGGGGCGGGGCCGGAGACGAAGGCCGCCAAGCTCGGCTTCATCGCCCTCACCGACGCGGCGCCGCTGTTCGTCGCCAAGGAGAAGGGGATCTTCGCGAAATACGGCATGCCCGACGTCGAAGTGCAGAAGCAGGCCTCGTGGGGCACGACCCGGGACAACCTCGTCCTCGGCTCGGAGGGCAACGGCATCGACGGGGCGCATATCCTCTCGCCGATGCCCTACCTGATCTCCACCGGCAAGGTGACGCAGAACAACGTGCCGGTGCCGATGTACCTCCTGGCGCGGCTCAACCTCGACAGCCAGTGCATCTCGGTCGCCAAGGAATACCTCGACGTCAAGGTCGGGCTCGATACGCGGCCCTTCAAGGAAGCGCTCCTGAAGAAGAAAGCCGCCGGCAAGGCCGTGAAGGCCGCCATGACCTTCCCCGGCGGCACGCACGACCTCTGGATTCGCTACTGGCTCGCCGCCGGCGGCATCGACCCCGACCGGGACATCGAGACCATCGTGGTGCCGCCGCCCCAGATGGTGGCGAACATGAAGGTCGGCACGATGGACTGCTTCTGCGTCTGCGAGCCGTGGAACCTCCAGCTCATCCACCAGGGCATCGGCTACACCGCGATCAATACCGGCGAGCTCTGGAACAGGCATCCGGAGAAGGCCTTCGCCATGCGCGCGGCCTGGGTCGACAAGCACCCGAAGGCGGCGAAGGCGCTGCTGATGGCCGTCCAGGAAGCGCAGATGTGGTGCGACAAGGACGAGAACCGCGGCGAGCTCTCCGCCATCGTCGCGAAGCGCCAGTGGATCAACTGCCCGGTGGAGGACGTCACCGACCGCATGAAGGGCCGGTTCGACTACGGCACAGGGCGCGTGGTGGAGAACTCGCCGCACATCATGAAGTACTGGCGCGACCACGCCTCCTATCCGTTCCGCAGCCACGACCTCTGGT
>DASVVU010000065.1:0-15569 GCA_036386395.1 Beijerinckiaceae bacterium
GCGTCGTGATGCGGTGGTCCATGGGCGCTCCCTCTAGCGGACCGCGGGGGGAAGCCGCTCGAAGCTTTCTGGGATGAACTCGTGGGCGCGGTAGAGGGCGTCGAAGGCAAGGCCATGCTCGCGGAAATTCGCGGCCGCGCCTTTCGTGGCGCTCGCGACTCGCGGCCCCGAGGGGCTCGACTGCTCGCCCCGGGGCGATGCGGCGGGCTTCGTCCGGGTCGCGGACGAGAAGACCCTCATGATCCCGGACCGGCGCGGCAACAACCGCATCGATTCGCTCAAGAACATCGTCCGCGATCCGCAGGTCGCGCTCCTGTTCCTGATCCCCGGCGTCGGCGAGACCCTTCGGGTCAACGGCCGCGCCGCGATCTCGACCGAGCCCGCGCTCCTCGAAAGCTTCGCGGTCGACGGCAAGGCGCCGCGCAGCGTCATCGTGGTGAGCGTCGAGGCGATCTACTTCCAGTGCCAGAAGGCAATGGTGCGCTCGGACCTGTGGAACCCGGACAAGCGCGTCGACCGCCGCACGCTCCCGACCGCCGGCCAGATCCTCGCAGCGGCAAGCCAGAATCGGGTCGGCGGCGAGGCCTACGACAAGGCCTATCCCGAGCGCCTCAAGGCGACGCTGTACTGAGGACCCGCCACACCTGCAGCGGCCCGGCCGCGACCGCGACGCGCTCAAGCCAGAAGGCGCCCTGTCCATCCAGGAGGTCGCGCGCGAAGGCGCCGTCCGGCGCGTCCACGAGCGCCCGGCACAGCACCACGTAGTCGGCCCGGTGGCGCTCGGCCATCGTCCGCATGTCGGCCTCCGTCCCGCGGAAGGCGACGACCGCGGCCTCGAGCCCTGCGACGTTGCGGTGATAGGGCGCCGCCACGATGGCATGGCCCGTGTGCAGGAGGAGGGCCGGGCCGAGGTCCGGCGGCGCCAGCACGATGCCGGGGGCGAGGCGCCCGAGCGCCGCGACGTCGGCGGGCCGCCGGCACGATTGCGAGCCGGCGTAGATGCCGGCGGGCGCCGCCGCGTCGCCGACGAGGAGCATCCGCCCGGCGTCGTAGGCGGCGACCCAGAGGGTGCCGATGACGAGCGGCGCCGCGGCGAGCCACGCCCGGGCGACCCTCGGCGATTCCTGCGCGGCCCGCATGACGCGGGCGAAAATGAAGCCCATAACCAGGGGTAGCGCCGCGGAGCCCACTCCGACGGCGCGGATCTGCACGCAGGCGGTCAAGAGGCCCGTCCACAGGAACGCCGCCAATACGAGGAGGGGCCGCCGCGCGGCCGGCGGGCCGGCAAGCGCCCCGGCGGTCGCGATGATCGCGGCGGCGAGGAGAGGGCCGAGGGTGCCGATGGTGAAGCGGGGCGTCGCCGCGAGGCTCTTGGCCAACGGCATGGTCTCGCCGACGGCATTCAGCCAATGTTCGCGCACGAGGGGCGGCACCTCCCCGTAGGGGTCGAGGCAGCTGGGGTACAGCCACACGAAGGCGCCGAGGAGGAGGGCGCCCGCGAGGGCCGCCGCGGCAAAGCGGCGTAGGCGGGTGTCGAGGCCGGGACTAAAGGTCAGCGCAAGCGCGACGGCGAGCCCGCCGGCGGCGAGCGTGAGCCAGGGCGGCGAGAGGGCGTCGCAGGCGGGCTTCGCCCACAGATGTGGGGCCGTCTGTATCGCGAAGAGCAGGACGGCGCCGCCGGCGAGGGCCCCCGCAAAGGCGGTGAGCCGCGCCCGCGCCGGCGCGCCGTCCGCGATCCACACGGCGCCATGGCCAAGCCCCGCGACGGCGACGAGGGGCAGGGTCTCGAGCCCGACGGCGAGCGAGAGCGCGGCGCAGCCGCCGCCGACGAGGGCGGGGCCGGCCGACCGCCCGGGCCAGGCCGCGGCGGCCGCCATGGTGAGCACCAGCAGCATCTGGACGTTGTGGTGGTCGATCCGCCCCGGCGCGAACATCGTCAGGGCCATGTGGACCAAGGCGGTCGAGAGCGCCGCGCAGGCCGCCGCCTCCGGGCCGAACAGGCGCTTTGCCGCGAAGGCGGCAGCGCCGACGTAGGCGGCGAACAGCAGCGGCGGCCAGGCGAAGACCGCAAGCCGCTCGCCCACCGGCCCGAACAGGGCCTTCAGGACAAGGATCAGGGCCGCGATCGGTGCGTCGACGAGGCGCGACCAGTGCATCGAGCCGCCGGCGGGCGGGAGATAACGGTGCTGCGTCGTGTCGAACCAGCCCTGGCCGGCAAGAAGGTCGCGCACGCCGACGAGCCGCATGGCGTCGTCGGTGTCGGGAAGCGCAAGCTCCCGCAGCACCGCGCCGGCATCGCCCGCGTGGTGCAGGGCGTAGAGGCCGAGCGCGAGCGCCGCGGCGAGCGGCACGGCCGGAATGCCGGCGAGAGGAAGGGTGGTCGAGCGCGCCATGGAGCCGGGAGTCGCGAGGAACGCCCCAGTCTGGCAGGGCGCCCTTAAGCGCCCGTGAAGCGCGAAGCGCCGGCCCCTTTGACGCGGGCGCCTCGACCCGGCACAACGGCGCCTCCAGTTCAAGGGGAAGGAGACGCCATGACGATCCAGCGCATCGAGCCCGGCCCGCGGATGAGCGGCGCCGTGGTCCACGGCAACACGGTCTATCTCGCGGGCCAGGTCGCCCGGAACGCGGCCGGCAAGAGCGTCACCGAGCAGACGAAGGACATTCTTGGGATCATCGACGGCCTCCTGAAACAGGCCGGCACGGAGAAGTCGAAGCTCATCACGGCGAACATCTGGCTCGCCGATATCGCGACCTTCAACGAGATGAACGCGGTCTGGGACGCCTGGGTGGCGCCGGGCAACACGCCGGCCCGCGCGACCGTCGAGGCGAAGCTCGCCTCGCCTCAGTACACGGTCGAGATCATGGTGACGGCGGCGCGGTAGCGCCTCGGAGCCCCTTTGCCGAAGGCTACCGCCGCTTTGGCGGCTTGCCGCCGCTCCGCTGCGGGGCGGGCTGGCCCTCGTCGCCGCCGGCGGACTGCTTCATCATGAAGGAGAGGAGCGGCGAGGCGGTGTCGACGACCTGGGCCTTGGTGATGCCGGAGGCGGCCGCGTAAGTCCCCGTCACCATCACGACCCGGCCAAGGCTTCCCGCGAGGTCGAGGGCGGTGCCGGGCGCCTCGGCCGAGGAGAGATCCACGGGCTTCGCCTCGATGCTCTCGGCCTGCGGGGCGTTGGTGAACAGGACTGCGATCTGGCTCGGGCCGGTGACGACGCCGATGAAGCAGACCTCGCCCTCGCTCCGGCACGGGAACATGCCCGGCGGCGGGGCGGGCGGCGTCGGCGGCTGCGCCTGAGGCCGCTGTGCCGGCGGGCGCTGCCCCGGCGGGCGCGGCTGCTGGGCAAGGCTCGGGACGGTGAGCGCGGCGAGCGCCGCAAGGCCGATCAGGGCACGCATCTCAAAGGGCCTCCTCGGGACGATGGGCCGGCCACTCTAATGGCCGGGAGGAAGGCCGCAAGCGGCTGTCCGAGGGTCCATTGAGCGGCGGGCACGAATTCCGCTACGCTGCCGCCAACGACCGAGAACGCCCGGAGGGACACGCCATGGACGGCCTGATGATGGACCGCCCGCTCCTCGTCTCGAGCCTGATCACCCATGCCGGGACCTACCACGGCGACACCGAGATCGTGTCGCGCACGGTCGAGGGGCCGATCCACCGCACCACCTACGCTAAGGCCGAGCGGCGGGCGAAGAAGCTCGCGAACGCGCTCAAAAGGCTCGGCATCCGGCCGGGCGACCGGGTCGGGACGCTGGCCTGGAACGGATACAGGCACTTCGAGCTCTACTTCGGCGTCTCCGGCATCGGCGCCGTGTGCCACACCATCAACCCGCGCCTGTTCCACGACCAGATCGTCTACATCGTCAACCACGCCGAGGACCGCCTCCTCTTCCTCGACCTCACTTTCGTGCCCCTCGTCGAGAAGCTGGCGGAGAAGCTCGAGCCGATCCGGCACTACGTCATCATGACGGACGAGGCGCATATACCTCAAACGTCGCTGCCGAACGTGCTCTGCTACGAGACGCTGATTGCCTCCGAGTCGGACGATCTCGTCTGGCCCGAGTTCGACGAGAAGGCCGCCTGCTCGATGTGCTACACCTCGGGCACGACCGGGAACCCCAAGGCGGCGCTCTACTCCAACCGCTCGACGCTGCTGCACACCTGGGCGGTGTGCTCGGCGGACTCGATCGGCTTCTCCTCGGCCGACACCATTTGCCCGATCGTGCCGATGTTCCACGCCAACGCCTGGGGCGTGCCCTACGCCGCGACGATGGTCGGGGCGAAGCTCGTCTTCCCGGGCGCGGCGCTCGACGGCCCGAGCCTGTGCGAGCTGTTCGAGAGCGAGGGCGTGACCCTCACCCTCGGCGTGCCGACGGTGTGGCTCGGCATGCTCAAGGAGATGGAGGCGCGGGGGAAGAAGCCCTCGAAGCTCGAGCGGCTGCTGGTCGGCGGCTCCGCGGCGCCCTACGCCATGATCGAAACCTTCGAGAAGACCTACGGCGTCACCGTCATGCACGGCTGGGGCATGACCGAGATGAGCCCCGTCGGCACCGTCGGCACCATGAAGGGCAAGCACCGCGACCTCGACATCGACAAGAAGATCGCCATCAAGGCCCTGCAGGGCCGGCCCATGTACGGGGTCGAGATGAAGATCGTCGACGCGGAGGGCAAATGCCTGCCCCACGACGGCGTCGCGGTCGGGGAGCTTCTCGTGCGCGGCCCCTGGATCGTCGCCGGCTACTACGACGACGCGAAGGCGACGAAAGCCGCCATCGACGAGGAGGGCTGGTTCCGCACCGGCGACGTCTGCGCCATCGATCCCGACGGGTATCTGCGCGTCACCGACCGGGCCAAGGACGTCATAAAATCCGGCGGCGAGTGGATCTCATCCATCGACATCGAGAACGCCGCCATGGGCCACCCGGAGGTGGCGGAGGCCGCTGTCATCGGCCTGCCGCACCCGAAGTGGAGCGAGCGCCCGCTCCTCATCGTGGTGCCGAAGGAGGGCCGGAGCCCGACGAAGGAGGGCCTCCTGGAGTTCCTCTCGGGCCGCATGGCCAAGTGGATGCTCCCCGACGACGTGGTCTTTGCCGAGGAGCTGCCGCACACCGCGACCGGCAAGCTCCTCAAGACCAAGCTGCGCGAGACCTACCGCGAGCACCGCCTGCCGGCCGCCTGAGGGCAGGCGCCACCGTGAACGCATCCCCGGGCTTCGCGTTGAACTCACGATGGGGACGTGAAGCCGGTCGATGCCGGGCCGGCGGGCGAGCCTGCTTGCCGCCCGCCCGGGTCCCCGCCATTGTGCCGAGCTTGACCGTGTGAGCGCCGCATGAGCCTGATCCGCCTCTACGTCCGCGTCCTCGGCCAGCTCGGGTCCGACCTCAGGATCGGCGGCGTCCTGGCGCTCGCCAACGTGGCGCTCGCCATCGCGGCCTTCGCCGAGCCCATCCTTTTCGGCCGGATCGTCGACCGGCTGACCCAGGGGCAAGCCGCGGGCGGCACGCCCGTGACCTTCGCCTCGCTGATGCCGCTGATCGTCGCCTGGGTCGGCTTCGGCCTCTTCGCCATCGGGGCGGGCGTCACCGTTGCGCTCCACGCCGACCGGCTCTCGCACCGCCGGCGGCTTGCCACCATGGCGAACTACTTCGAGCACGTGCTGGAGCTGCCCCTCGCCTTCCACACCGCGACCCACTCGGGCCGGGTCCTCAAGGTGATGCTCGAGGGCTCGAACGGCATGGCCTGGCTGTGGCTCGGGTTCTTCCGCGACCACCTCGCGGCGCTCATCGCGCTCCTCGTCCTTCTGCCGCTGACCGTGTTCCTGAACTGGCGCCTGGGGCTCCTCCTCGTGGCCCTCGTCGCCGTCTTCGCGGTGCTGACCGCGATCGTGATGCGCAAGACCGAGACGCTCCAGGGCACGGTCGAGGGCTACCATTCGAGCCTCGCCGAGCAGGCCTCGGACGCGCTCGGCAACGTTCCGGTGATCCAGAGCTTCACCCGCACTAAGGCCGAGGCCTCGGCGCTGAAGGGCATCATCCACCAGCTCCTCCAGGCCCAGAACCCGGTTCTGACCTGGTGGGCCCTCGCCTCCGTGGCGACCCGCGCCTCCGCGACCGTCACGGTGACGGCGATCTTCCTGGTCGGCACGTGGCTGCACCTTAACGGCCTCGCCTCGATCGGCGAGATCGTGATGTTCATGTCGATCGCCACCATGCTGATCGGGCGCCTGGAGCAGGCGGTGCAGTTCGTGAACCAGCTCTTCCTGCAGGCGCCGAAGATGCGCGAGTTCTTCGAGATCCTCGACACCGCGCCCGCCGTCCACGACCGGCCGAACGCCAAGAACCTCGACCGCTTCGAGGGCGCGGTGGCGTTCCAGGACGTGAGCTTCTCCTACAACGGCAAGCGCCCTGCCGTGCAGGACGTGTCGTTCGCGGTGAAGCCCGGCGAGACCGTCGCCCTCGTGGGCGCGACGGGCTCGGGCAAGTCGACGACGCTCGGCCTCCTGCACCGGGCCTTCGACCCGCAGTCGGGCCTCATCCGCATCGACGGCGACGACATCCGCGACATCTGCCTGTCGTCGCTCCGCCGCAACATCGGCGTCGTGTTCCAGGAGCCGATGCTGTTCGCCCGCTCGATCCGCGAGAACCTCCAGGTCGGGCGCCCCGACGCCTCGGACGAGGAGATGATCCAGGCGCTGGAGCGCGCCCAGGCGCTCGAGTTCATCAACCGCCAGGCCGAGGGGCTCGACACCACCATCGGCGAGCGCGGGCGCTCGCTGTCCGGCGGCGAGCGCCAGCGCCTGTCGATCGCCCGCGCCCTCCTCAAGAACCCGCCGGTGCTGATCCTCGACGAGGCGACGAGCGCCCTCGACGCCGCGACCGAGCGCAAGCTCCAGATGGCCCTCGAGGAGGTGATGAAGGGCCGCACCACCTTCGTCATCGCCCACCGCCTGGCGACGATCCGCAACGCCGACCGCATCCTCGTCTTCGACCAGGGCCGCATCGTCGAGACCGGCACCTTCGACGAACTCGTCGCCAAGGGCGGCCGCTTCGCCGAGCTCGCGAAGGCGCAGTTCATGGCGGGCAGCGAGACGCCGCGGGACAGGCTTGCCGTGCAGGCGGCGGACGTGGTGATGGCGTAAGGCTTAAGAAGTCGGGACGGATGTCAATTCCAACGAAAAACCCCGGCCTTCCGGCCGGGGCTTCGATCCGCGCGACCGGCTGAAGCGCCCGTCACTTCTTTGCGAAGTTCATCCCGCCGAAGCGCGAGTTGAAGCGCGAGACGCGGCCGCCGCGGTCGAGGAGCTGCTGCTGGCCGCCGGTCCAGGCAGGGTGGGTGCGCGGGTCGATGTCGAGGTGGAGGACGTCGCCGTCCTTGCCCCAGGTGGAGCGGGTCGTGTACTCGGTGCCGTCGGTCATCGCCACCTTGATGAAGTGGTAGTCCGGATGCTCGGTCGCTTGCTTCGCCATCGTCGTGTTCCTTCGCCGCGGAATTCCGCGTCGCCCGCCCTTGAGGCGGCCCGCGGCGTCCGTTCGAGCCTGTTCCTGAAGAAGGCGGGCCTATAGCTCACCGGGGCGCCGGAAACAAGCCGGAAGCCCGAAAAGTCGCGATCCAGAGGCTCCATGGCGGGCGAACCCTTACCCAACCGCGAAAAGGCCGCGCTCGGCTCGCTCAGGCCCCTCGTGCCTTACGGGCTCGCCTACAAGGGGCGGATCGCCGGCGCGCTCGCGGCGCTCATTGCCGCCTCGGCCGCGACCCTCGTCGTGCCGGTCGCGGTGCGCCGGGTCGTCGACCACGGCTTCTCGGAGGGCAGCGGGGCGCTCATCGACGCCTATTTCGGGGTGCTGATCCTCGTCGTCGGCGTCCTCGCCGTCGCGAGCGCGCTGCGTTACTACCTCGTCATGACGCTCGGCGAGCGGGTCGTGGCGGACCTGCGTGCCGCGGTCTTCGCCCGCCTCACGAGCCTCGACCCGGCCTTCTTCGACGCCGTGAAGAGCGGCGAGATCGTCTCGCGGCTCACCGCCGACACGACGCAGGTGAAGGCCGCCTTCGGGGCGAGCGTCTCGATCGCGTTGCGTAACCTCTTCCTCTTCGCCGGCGCCATCGCCCTCATGGTCTGGACGAGCCCGAAGCTCTCGGCCCTCGTCCTCCTCGCCATCCCGGCGATCGTGCTGCCCCTCGTGCTCTCGGGGAGAGGCGTGCGGCGGCGCTCCCGCGCCGCGCAGGACCGCCTCGCCGACGCCTCGGCGTTTGCGGCCGAGGCCATCGGCGCGGTCCGCACCATGCTGGCCTTCGGCATGGAGCGCGAGACCGCCCGGCGCTTCGCGGCTGCGGCCGAGGACGCCTTCGAGGCGGCGCGGGTCTCGACCAAGGCGCGGGCGATCCTGACCGGAACCGGCATCTTTCTCGTCTCGGCGAGCGTCGTCGGCGTGCTCTGGTACGGCGCCCAAGGCGTGCTCGCGGGCGAGATGACGGCCGGGCGCCTGTCGCAGTTCGTGCTCTACGCCGTCTTCGCGGCCAGCTCGCTCGGGCAGCTCTCCGAGGTCTACGGCGAGCTCGCCCAGGCGGCGGGCGCGGCAGAGCGCCTCGGCGAGATTCTCGCCGCCAGGCCCGCGGTCGCGGCGCCGGCCAATCCACGTGCCCTGCCCGAGCCGCCGATCGGCGCCGTCGCCTTCGCGGACGTGCACTTCTCCTATCCGACCCGCACGGAGCACGCGGCGCTGCACGGCCTCACCTTCCAGGTCCGCCCGGGCGAGCGGGTCGCCCTCGTGGGCCCCTCCGGGGCCGGCAAGAGCACGGTGCTCCAGCTTCTGCTCCGCTTCTACGACCCCCAGCGCGGCCTCGTCCTCGTCGACGGCTTGCCCGTGACCGACGTCGATCCGGCGGCGCTGCGGCGTCGGATGGCCCTCGTGCCGCAGGAGCCGGCGATCTTCGCCGGAAGCGTCCTCGACAACATCCGCTACGGGCGCCCGGAAGCCACGCCCGAGGAGGTCCGCCGCGCCGCCGCCCTCGCCCACGCCGACGGCTTCGTCGAGGCCCTGCCCAAGGGCTATCTCACCGAGATCGGCGAGCGCGGCGTGACGCTGTCGGGCGGCCAGCGCCAGCGCCTCGCCATCGCCCGCGCGATCCTGAAAGATGCCCCGATCCTCCTTCTCGACGAGGCGACCTCGGCCCTCGACGCCGAGAGCGAGCGCGCCGTGCAGGACGCCCTCGACCGGCTGATGGAAGGGCGCACCACCCTCGTCATCGCCCACCGCCTCGCCACCATCCGCGCCGCCGGCCGCATCCTCGTGATGGACCACGGCCGCATCGTCGAGGAGGGCGCGCACGACGCGCTCTTGGCCCGCGGCGGGCTCTACGCGCGGCTCGCGGCGTTGCAGTTCGCGGCCGGGGACGGGGCGCGGGCCGAGGAGGCCGCGGAGTAGGCGTGGCCGCCTATCCGTTCGCCGCCGCGACCGCCGCGGCGAGGAGCACGTTCGCGCCGGCGATGAGGTCGTCCGGGGCGGTGTATTCCTGCGGGTTGTGCGACAGGCCCTTCTGGCTCGGCACGAAGATCATGGCTGAGGGAGCGATCGAGGCCATGATCTGGGCGTCGTGGCCGGCGCCTGAGAACATGCGGCGCACGGGACGGCCGAGCGCCGCGGCCGCGGCCTCAACCGAGTCGACGAGGCGCTCGTCGAAGCGCACCGCCGGAAAACGGGCGAGGTCGCGGGTCGAGATCGCCACCCTCTCCTCCTCGGCGACCGTCGCGGCGAACTCGCGCAGACGCCGCTCGGCCGCGGCGAGGCGGGCATCGTCCGGGTTGCGGATGTCCATGGTGAACACCGCCCGCTTCGGCACGACGTTGACGTTGCCGGGCTCGAAGCGGATCTGCCCGGCGTTCGCGACCTGGTCCTCGATCCCGTGCGTCAGCTCGCGGGCGAACGCGATGATGCGGGCCGCCGCGTAGCCGGCGTCGCGGCGGTAGCGCATGGGCGTCGTGCCGGCGTGGTTCGGCTCGCCCTCGACCGTGAGCTCGAGCCAGGTGATGGCCTGCACCCCCGTGACGGCGCCGATGCCGCCGCCCTCGGCGTCGAGGATCGGCCCCTGCTCGATGTGCAATTCGAGATAGGCGTGGGCCGGGACGGAGCCCGGCTCCGTCTCCCCGGCGTAGCCGATGCGGCGGAGCTCGTCGCCGACGGCGAGGCCGTCGTCGTCACGGATGGCGTAGGCCTCCTCCAGGGGGAGCGTGCCGGTCCAGACGCAGCTCCCGAGGATGTCGGGGTGGAACCGGGCGCCCTCCTCGTTGGTGAAGGCGACGACGGCGAGCGGGCGCTTCGGCCTGATCCCGGCCTCCTTCAGGGCCGCGACCGCCTCCAAGGCGGCGAGCACGCCGAGCGCCCCGTCGTAGCGCCCGCCGGTCGCGACGGTGTCGATGTGGCTGCCCAGCATCACGGCGGGACCGTCCGCCTCGCCTGCCATGAGGCCGAGGATGTTGCCGATGCGGTCGACGCGGACCTCGAGGCCGAGCTCCCGCATCCAGGACACGAGGAGGTCGCGCCCCTGCCGGTCCTCGTCCGAGAGGGCAAGGCGACGGCAGCCGCCGTCGCTGGTGTCGCCGATCTTGGCGAGGGTTTCGAGCCGCCACAGGAGGCGGTCGCCATTAATGCGCAAGTTCGTCGGAGTAGTCATGGCGGCATCTTGGGGCAGGTGGAACGGCGAAGCTAGTGCGGCGCTCCGGCCGGAGCGCGACGGAAAATCCCATGTGCACACGGCGCCCAAGCCGTTGATTCGCCCCAATCCCGTGGCGATTCTGCCCTTGCGGAACGTGCGGCGGCGCACCTCGCCCCGGCACTCAAGGTCCCAAGGTCGCAATCCAAGATGACGCACGGGGGCGGCGGCCCGATGAAGCGCAAGATCGCGGCGATCCTCGCCGCGGACGTGGCCGGCTACTCGCGCCTCGTTTCCGAGGACGAGGAGGAGACGCTCACGCGCCTTGCCGCCTTCCGGCAGGTCTTCGACGACTTCGTCGGCCGCTTCGGCGGCCGCATCTTCAACACCGCCGGCGACTCGGTGATGTGCGAGTTCGACTCGGCCGTCGAGGCCGTGCGTTGCGCCATCGACATCCAGGAGAGCCTGCGCACCCGCAACCGCGACATCCCGGCCGGCCGCCGCCTGCAGTTCCGCATCGGCATCACCATCGGCGACGTGGTCGAGCGCGGCGGCGATCTTCTCGGCGACGGCGTCAACATCGCGGCAAGGCTTGAAAGCCTTGCGGAGCCGGGCGGCATCTGCGTCTCGCGCTCGGTGCACGAGGCGGTGGCCAACAAGATCGCGGTGCCGTTCCGCGACATCGGCGAGCGCGAGGTCAAGAACATCCCGAACCGGGTCCACGCCTTCGTGGTGGCGTGGCCGGGGCTCACCCCGGAGCTCAAGCCCGAGGACAGGGCCGGGCGGGCACCGGCTCCGGGTCCTAAGCGCGGCAAGGCCGTGGCGCTTAGCGCCGCGGCGCTTGCCGCCGCCGGCATTGCGTTCCTGGCCCTGCGCCCGGCGCCTCCGGCCCCGCCTCCGACGGCGCAGCAGGCCCAAGCCCCCGTCAAGCCGCCGGAAGCGCCCCGGCCGACGACGCAGGCCGGCCCGGCGCCGCAGCCGCAGCAGGCGACCGGGCAGCGGGCCCAGGCCCCGACAAGGCCGGAGGCTCCGAAGGAGACGGCTCAGGCCGATCCGCAGGTGCAAGGCGGACAGACCCCGGCCCAGCAGGGCTCGCCCCCGACCCCTGCCGATCCGGCCGAGGCCTTCCAGAAGCTCGCGCAGCAGGGCGGCATCGTGCCGGACCCGAAGACCGCGCCCGAGCTCTACCACAATGCCCGCCTGCACGAGGCGCGAGGCGACGCCGGACAGGCTCGCCGGGCCTATCAGGCCCTCGCCCGCCTCGGGCACGAGCACATCGACCCGCACCTGCGCTATGCCGCCCTGCTCAGGGTCCAGGATGGGCGCGCCGGCGCCCGCGAGGCTTTCTCCGCCCTCCTGCGCGAGAAGCCGACCCGGGCCGCGGCCCTCGCCCACGCGCTCCAGTTCGAGGGCGCCGAGCGCCGCGCCAAGGTCGAGGCCTTCGCAGCCCAGAACCCCGACTACGCGCCGGCCCACTATCTCCTCGCGGAGGAGCACTCCGAGGACCGGATCGGCACCCAAAGCCTCACCGACCGCCGGCTCGAGTTCGACGCCCTCGAGCGCTTCCTCGAGGCGGACGCCGAGGGGCGGTTGACTCCCTTCTTCCTCGACCAGTCGGTGCTTTCGCAGTGGCTCGACAAGGCGAAGAAGCGGAAAGAAGCCACGCAGGCGTTCTTCCAGGGCGCGCAGACGAAGCCGACGGCCTCGTTCCAGCGCGCCAACACCGGCTGGATCGCGGCGTTCCACCTGCCCGAGCCCGCGACCGCGCTTGCCGTCCGGGTCGGCGAGACCGGCGAGTTCAAGGCGACGGGGTTCCTGCCCGCCGTCGACCAGCGCACCGGCAAGCCGATGCCGAACCCGTCGCTGGAGCTTCCGGCCGACCAGCCGAAGTCGACCCTCTACGTGCGCTACGACGACGCCACGGGCCGCACCGCCGGCCCGTTCCCGATCGTCTTCGACCCGTCGGCGGCGCTCGCCGCGGCGCAGCGCGAGGTGCTGGAGCGCTTCCCGGGCGCCTGGGTGGCGTTCCGGCCGGATAGGCCGAACGTCCTCTATTTCACCCACCTCGTCGCGAACCGCTGCGCCATCGAGCATGCCGAGATGGGCCTCGACGAGGGGCCGCTCGCCATCGACATCCCGATCCCGGAGTGCGACGAGGCGAATCCCCACGCAGTCCCCGTCGACGCCGAGACCTCTCGCCCCCTGCCCCAGGGGGTGCGTGCGGTCTCGGTGCAGCTCACCTACGTGGACGGGACGAAGAGCGGCGTGCGGACTTTCAGGCGCTGACGCATGCCCGCGATCTCGGTCATCCGCATGGACCACGTGCAGGTCAACGTGACGGACCTCGACCGCGCCCGGCGCTTCTACGGCGGGGTGCTGGAGCTGACGGAGGTGCCTAGGCCCGAGAGCTTCGACTTCGCCGGCGCCTGGTACCGGATCGGCGACGTCGACCTCCACCTCGTGGTGCGCCCGCCCGAGCCCGAGAGCGACGACCACATCTGCCTCTGGGTCGCGGACGTGCACGGCACCGCGAAGGCCCTTGAGGCGCAGGGCCAGACGGTCTCTTGGCAGCACAGGGGCAAGATCCGCGGCGTCGACCGCTTCTTCATCCGCGACCCCGACGGCAACCGCATCGAGGTGCAGGGGCCGGACGGCACCGGGCAGTCGCGCTGGGAGTAGGCGGCCGCCCACACCGCAGGCGTGCGCTTTCCGGAACATTAACCCTGCGGGCGCATCCTCCCGGACGCCCCGCGCACTCGGCAGCCGGTGCGGGTCGCGGGCCGTTGTCCAAGGGCTTTCAGGGTTCTCCATGACCAGATTCAAGGCGCTCTCGATCCGCAGCAAGCTCATCGGCGTGCTGTCGCTGTTCATCCTCGGCCTTGTCGGGCTCGGGCTGTTCGACCTCGCGGGCGTGCGGGCGATCCACGGCCTCATGGGCGAGGTGCAGCAGAACTGGATGCCGGGGGTGCGCTGGGCGACGGCGCTCAAGACCGGCGTCGGCGACGTCCGCACCGCCGTGTTCCAGCATATCCTCGCCGCCGACGAGACCGGCATGGCGGCGGCCGAGGGCCGGTTCGCCGAGGGGGTCGCGGCGGTCGCGGCGGCGCGGGGCGAGGTCGGGGCGCGCATCTCCGCGCCGCAGGAGCGGCGCCTCGTCGCCGAGTTCGACCGCAACTGGGAGGCCTACCAGGGCGCCCTCAAGGAGATCCTGACCTACTCGCGCCATTACGCCAAGGACGCGGCCGGCCTCTACTACAACGAGAAGGCCGTCGCCTCCGTCGACAAGGCGCTCGCCGCCGCGGACGGCCTCGTCGCGCTCAAGACCACGGGCGCGGACGCGGCGAACCGCGCCGCGGACGCGGCTGTGGCGGATGCGGTGCGCAGCGCCACCTCCATCATCATGATGACGCTCGCGGTCGCGGCGCTCGCGGCTTGGGGGCTGGTGCGCAGCATCGGGGCCGGCATCGCCTCGGTCGTCGCGCCCATGCGGGCGCTCGCGGCCGGCGACCTCATCGTCGAGATCCCGCACCGCGGCGAGGCGAGCGAGGTCGGCGCCATCGCCGACGCCGTCGAGGTGTTCAAGGAGGCGCTCGTCGAGAAGAAGCGCCTCGACGCCGCCGCCGCCGACGAGGGCCGTGCGAAGGCGCGCCGGGCGCAGCGGCTCGACGAGATCGCGCGCCGCTTCGAGGGCTCGGTCGGGGCCCTGACGCAGGCGCTCACGGCCTCCTCCGACGCCATGGAGGCGACGGCGCGCTCGCTCGCCGAGACCGCCGAGGAGACGAACCGCCAGGCCCTCGACGTCGCGGCCTCGGCCGACCAGACCTCGGGCAACGTCCAGACCGTCGCGGCCGCGACCGACGAGCTCGCGGCCTCGATCCGCGAGATCACCCGCCAGATCATGGAGTCGTCCCGCACCGCCTCGGCGGCGGTCGACAACGTCAAGCACACGGACGAGATCATCCAGAGCCTCGCCGCCGCGGCGCAGCGCATCGGCAACGTGGTGCAGCTCATCTCGGGCGTCGCCTCGCAGACGAACCTCCTCGCCCTCAACGCCACCATCGAGGCGGCGCGGGCGGGCGACGCCGGCAAGGGCTTCGCGGTCGTCGCCGCCGAGGTCAAGGCGCTCGCGAACCAGACGACGGCCGCGACGAACGAGATCGCGGCCCAGGTCGAGCACATCCAGGCCGCGACCGCGAGCGCCGTTGCGGCGATCCACGAGGTCGACCGGATCATCTCGGGCATGAACGGCACCTCGGTCGCGGTCGCGGCCGCCATGGAGGAGCAGGGCGCCGCGACGCAGGAGATCGCCCGCAACGTCCAGCACGCCGCCATCGGCACCCGCCAGGTCTCGGGCAGCATGCAGACCGTCAAGGCCGCCGCCGGAGAGGCCGGCGAGGCCGCGAACCACGTCCTCGAAGCGGCCCGCGGCGTCGCCGGGCACGCGAGCGACCTGCGGCGCGAGCTGCAATCGTTCCTGGGGGACATGAAGGCGGCCTGAAGCCCCGGCCTCGGCCCGTCATGGCCACTTGGTCCGCGGGTCGGCTGGCCATCCGGATGCCGGGCCCGGCGCTTCGGATCGGGGCCGCCGGGGGCCTCATGGAGACCTCTGCGAGGGCGCACCGCAGCCATTATGAGCGCGATCCGGACAGCGTGATTTCGCGTGCGAATCCAGAGGGTCCCCCACCGACCCGCTTATAATGATCCGCACTCTTATTATGATGGAGAGAGTTTCGCGGAGTTCTCCCCCTCGGAGACCTCCGCGAAAGAGGCGCGCGTTCCCCTCCCCCTTGCGGGGAGGGGTAAGGGGTGGGGGTCGCAGGGTCAGGCGGAGTGGCGTCGTTGAGCCGGGTAGCCCGTACAGAGCTCCGCTTTCACCACTGGGCTCTACGCCCGCGACCCCCACCCCGCTCGGCCATCGGCCGAG
>DASVVU010000066.1:0-5137 GCA_036386395.1 Beijerinckiaceae bacterium
CCTGAGCGCCGCTTGATCGGGCGCTGCCCTCAAGGAGCCGCAAGCCGCGTCGCCTGGCTCGCCGCGAGGCGCCACTGTCCGGCGACGCGCACGTAGACGGCGATCCAGCGGAAGTCGTAGTCGCGATTCTCGCGGACGTTGAGGATCGGGCTGCGGCCGGTCACGATCGCCGTGTCGGTCCCGAAGACCCGGATGGACAGCTCGTCCGCGAGCGCCATCTCGATCGACGGGTCGCCGGCGAGCACGGAGACGATGCGCGCGTCCTTGCCGTCGACCTTGCCCGAGCCGTGGGTGTGGGTGAAGCCGTCGGCGTAGATTTCTCGAAGGCGCTTGGCATCCTTCGCCTTCACGGCGTCCACGATCTCCTGCCGGAACTGGATGATCTCCAGCTCCGCCGGGCCGATCGGCGGAGAGCTCCCGTCGAGGGGATGCGCGAGCGCGCCTCCCGTCAAGGCGAGGAGCGCGAAGAGAGCGAGCGGCAGACGGGGGATCATGGTGTATCCTGACGCATCACTGCACCGTCGGCACCGCCATCCGGGCGATGGCAGCCGTGTCGATACCTCGCGGCAGGGTGCCGTAGGCGCCGGTCCATCCGCCCTCGATGCGGCTCGCGATGTAGGCGTCGGCCATCGCGTGCGGGGCGTGGCGGACGAGGAGGCTCGCGCACAGCAGCGTCGCGAGGCGCTCGACGAGGCGCCGCGCCTGGCCCTCGTGGCGGGCGAGGTCCGAGAGGTCCGCCTCGATGTCGCGGATCGCGGCGTCGAGGCGCGGGTCCTGCCCCTTCGCGGCGGCGATCTCGGTGAGGAGCGCCGGCACGCTCTCGGGCTCGCGCGCCATCGAGCGCAGCACGTCGAGGGCGATGACGTTGCCCGAGCCCTCCCAGATGCCGTTGAGCGGCGCCTCGCGGTAGAGGCGGGCCATCATGTGGTCCTCGATGAAGCCGTTGCCGCCATGGCACTCGAGGGCCTCGTAGACCACCGACACCGCGCGCTTGCAGATCCAGTACTTGGCGATCGGCGCGCCGATGCGGTTGAGGAGGCGCTCGCCCTCGCCCGCCTCCCCGTCGAGCGCCGCCGCGACCCGGAAGGCGAGCCACGCCGCCGCGGTCGCCTCGAGGTGGAGGTCGGCGAGGACGTTCGTCATCATCGGCTGGTCAATGAGCGCCTTCTGGAAGGCCCGGCGATGGCTCGCGTGGTGCGCTCCTTGCGCGACCGCGAGGCGCATGATCCCGGCGGACGAGATCGCGCAGTCGAGCCGGGTCAGGTGTCCCATGGAGATCGCCTCTCGGATGCCGTGCCCCTCCTCGCCGATCAGCCGGCCGTAGGCGCCGCGGAATTCGACTTCGGAGGAGGCGTTCGACTTGTTGCCGGCCTTGTCCTTGAGCCGCTGGATCACGATCCGGTTGCGGCTGCCGTCCGGGAGCCAGCCCGGCACGAGGAAGCACGACACCCCGCGCTCCGTGCGGGCGAGCGCGATGAAGACGTCCGAGTGCGGCACCGAGAAGAACCACTTGTGCCCGACGATGCGCCACTCGTCGCCGTCGCGCTCGGCGACCGACTGCGTCTGGCGCAGGTCCGAGCCGCCCTGCTTCTCGGTCATGGCCATGCCGACGGTGACGCCGGTCTTCTCGGAGGCCCGCGTCTGGCGCGGGTCGTAGCGGGTGGACAGAACCTTCGGCTCCCACTCCCGCGCGATCTCCGGGTCGCTCCGGAGCGTCGGGATCGAGGCGTAGGTCATGAGGATCGGGCACATGATGCCGTTCTCGCCTTCGTTCCACAGATACGCGAGGGCGGCGCGGGCGACCTGGGCGCCGGGACGGCGCTCGGTCCAGGCGAGGGAGTGGCATTCCTGGCCGATGGCGAGGCCCATGAGCTCGTGCCAGGCCGGATGGAACTCGATCTCGTCGACCCTATTGCCGAAGCGGTCGTGGGTGCGGAGCTCCGGCGTGTGCCGGTTCGCCTGTCGGGCAAGCTGCTGCACCCGGGCGCTGCCGACCGTGCGGCCGGCCTCGAAAAGCTTCGGCTCGGCCCAGGCGGCACCGAAGGCGCGCACGATCGAGCGCAGGACCGGATCGGTGGCGTAGGCGTCGTAGTCGGCGAGCGGCGGCGGCTGGTTCAGGACCTCGTGGGTCGCGTAGCCGTAGCGGTCGAGCATCGTTTTTCCTTGAGCGGCGGAGCTTCCCCTGGAACGCATCTTGCGTCTAAGCTTTCGGGAAAGACAAGGAAGCGGCGCGAGCAGGATGGGCCGGCAGGCGTTCGACGAGATGACGGGCATGCCGAACGGGCATGCCCCGGAGGCTTGCCGCTCCGCCTACGCGGCCCTCAAGGAATGGCTCGACACCTGCCCGCCCGAGTTCTTCGACACCCGCCGCAGCCAGGCCGAGCTGTTCTTCCGCCGCATCGGCATCACCTTCGCGGTCTACGGCGACAACCAGTCGACCGAGCGGCTCATCCCCTTCGACATCATCCCGCGGGTGCTGACGAAGAGCGAGTGGTCGCGCCTGGAGCGCGGCCTGAAGCAGCGCGTCACCGCGCTCAATGCCTTCCTGCGCGACCTCTACGGGCCGCGGGAGTGCATCCGGGCCGGCGTCGTGCCCGAGGACCTCGTCTACCGGAACCCGCACTACCGCCTGGAGATGATGAATTTCGAGCCCCCGCACGGGGTCTACGTCCACATCGCCGGCATCGACGTGGTGCGGGTCGACGAGGACACCTTCTATGTCCTCGAGGACAACGCCCGCACGCCCTCCGGCGTCTCCTACATGCTCGAGAACCGCGAGGCGATGATCCGGCTCTTCCCGGAGCTGTTCGCCCGTCACCAGGTCGCCCCGGTCGAGAACTACCCCGACGCGCTGCTCGCGACCCTGCGCTCGGTCGCGCCCGAGACCGCGAGCCGCGACCCGACCGTGGTCCTCATGACCCCGGGGCGGTTCAACTCGGCCTTCTACGAGCACTCGTTCCTGGCCGACAAGCTCGGCATCGAGCTCGTCGAGGCGAACGACCTCTTCGCCAAGGACGACGTCGTCTACATGCGCACGACCGAGGGGCCGCAGCGCGTCGACGTGATCTACCGCCGCATCGACGACGACTTCATCGACCCCCTCGTGTTCCGGCCGGACTCGGTGCTCGGGGTGCCGGGCCTGATGAGCGCCTACCAGGCCGGCAACGTGACCCTCGCGAACGCGGTCGGCACCGGCATCTGCGACGACAAGGCCGTCTACACCTACATGCCGGAGATCATCCGCTTCTTCACCGGCGAGGAGCCGCTCCTTGCCAACGTCCCGACCTGGCGCTGCCGCGAGAAGGACGCCCTCGGTCACGTGCTCGACAAGCTCCCGGAGCTGGTCGTGAAGGAGGTCAACGGCTCCGGCGGCTACGGCATGCTCGTCGGCCCGACCGCGACGAAGCGCGAGATCGACGAGTTCGCGAGAAAGCTCAAGCACGCCCCCGAAGGCTTCATCGCCCAGCCGACGCTGTCGCTCTCGACTTGCCCGACCTTCGTCGCCTCCGGCGTCGCGCCCCGGCACGTGGATCTGCGCCCCTTCGTCCTCACTGGCGCCGACGAGATCCGCATCGTGCCCGGCGGCCTCACCCGGGTGGCGCTGAAGGAGGGCTCCCTCGTCGTCAACTCGAGCCAGGGCGGCGGCACCAAGGACACGTGGGTGCTGGATGGCTAGCCCTCGCATGAAAGCGCTACCGGTCCTTGCGCTCGGGCTCTGCCTCTCAGCGACCGCCCTGAGCGCGGACCTCCCCCGCAAGGGCCCGTTGAATCCGGATGACTACAAGTTCGGCGCGGCCTGCCGGGAGTTCGAGGGCAAGCTCTATTGCCGTGATCACGAGCCGGACTCACGCTCGGTCATGGCCTTTCCCTGGGGCGAGCAATTGTTCGTGAACTTCGGGCCCCGCTGGTCTCCGACTGTGGACCCTGCCGAGCCGGTCCGGCCGATCCTCAAGCCTGCGGTTTTCGCCTTTTATCCTCCTACGCTGAGCTGGAATGAGGTGATGCCTGGCTTCGTGCCGGATGGTTTGCAAGCCGCAGCCGATTGACGCCCGCTCATGCTCTCCCGCACCGCCGACAACCTCTACTGGCTCTCGCGCTACGCCGAGCGCGCCGACTTCGTCGCCCGCATCCTCGACGCAACCCTGCGCCTCGCCGCGCTGCCGGCGAGCTACGGCGGCGAGCGCAACGAGTGGGAGGGCGCCGTCGCCTCCGCCGGCAACACCGAGGAGTTCCGCCGGCTCTATTCCGCCGTAAACGAGGACACGGTCCGCGACTTCCTCGCCTTCAGCCCGAACAACCCGTCGTCGATCGCGAGCTGCATCGAGGCCGCCCGCGAGAACGCCCGCGCCGTGCGCACCGCGCTCACGGCCGAGATGTGGGACGCGATCAACGGCGCCTGGCTCGAGCTGCAGCGCTTCGACAAGGCCGCGATGAACCGGGAGGCGTTCGTGCGCTTCCTCGAATGGGTGAAGGGCGTCTCGCTCGCCTTCGACGGCTCGGCCTACCGCACGATGCTGCGCAACGATTCCTACTGGTTCACGCGGCTCGGCCTCGCGATCGAGCGGGCCGACAACACCGCCCGCATCCTCGACGTGAAGTTCCACGTCCTCCTGCCCGAGACCGAGAGCGTCGGCGGCAGCCTCGACTACTTCCAGTGGACCACGATCCTGCGCGAGGTCTCGGCGCTCACCGCCTACCACTGGGTCTACCGCGAGAGCGTGAAGCCCTGGCGCGTCGCCGACCTCCTCATCCTCAACCGTCAGCTGCCGCGCTCGCTCGCCAACTGCTACGAGCTCCTGGTGCGCCACCTCGACCTCGTCGCCGACGCCTACGGCCGCCGCGGCCCGAGCCAGCGGCTCGCCAGCAACATGCGGGCGCGGCTCTCGGGCACCCGCATCGAGGAGATCTTCGCCGACGGGCTGCATGAGTTCATCGCCGACTTCATCGACGAGAACAACCGGCTCGGGGCCGCCATCGCCGAGCAATATCTTGTGTGAAACCGGTGATCCGGCGCGCTCGCGGTCCCGCGGCTGCCTGTAACCTGAAGCTCCGTCATGCGTGTCCGAATCGTCCACGACACCGTCTACCGCTACGAGCGGCCCGTGAAGGCCCTCGTGCAGGCGCTCAGGCTCACGCC
>DASVVU010000067.1:0-20723 GCA_036386395.1 Beijerinckiaceae bacterium
CCCCCCCCGCAAGGGGGAGGGGAATTGCGCGTCCGACCAGGCTCGTGCCGCAGAAGGCGCGCACCCGTCCCGGGGTTCTCGGCTCTCCGCTTCGCTCCGGCCGAGGATGACGCCGCGTGAAGGATCGTCATTGCCGGCCTGGGGGAATGAGCCGCCAGATCACGGCCGAGCGCTCGCGCGGGTCCAGCGCGATGCGGTGGGTCTTGCCGTGCAGCGTGAAGCGGCGGTTGCCGTCGAGAAGGTCCTCGGCCTCGATCGAGCCGTGGTCGGGCAGGCTGAACTCCCACAACGGCACCTCGTAGGTGCATTCCTGCCGGTTCTTCGGGTCGAGGTTCAC
The DNA here is from genome assembly GCA_036386395.1 of Beijerinckiaceae bacterium. Taxonomy (GTDB): domain Bacteria; phylum Pseudomonadota; class Alphaproteobacteria; order Rhizobiales; family Beijerinckiaceae; genus JAJKJG01. Next base: position 338 of record DASVVU010000067.1, read on the forward strand.
GAGGACGAGGACGCAGTTGTCCTTCTCGCGGGTCATGCGGGCATAGGACAGGATCTGGTCGTTGCCGGCGTTGAGGAACAGCGTGTTGCGGAAGTCCCAAAGCGCCGGGTTCTCGCGGCGGATGCGATTGAGCTTGCGGATGTGGTCCTTGATGTTGCCGGGCCTGTCGAAGTCCCAGGCCTTGAGCTCGTACTTCTCCGAGTCGAGATACTCCTCCTTGCCCGGATAGGGCGTGCCCTCGGCGATCTCGAAGCCGTTGTAGAGGCCGTAGACGCTGGAGAGGGTCGCGGCCAGCGTGCCGCGCACGACGAAGCCCGCGGGGCCGCTGGTCTGGAGGTAGTAGGGATTGATGTCCGGCGTGTTGGCGAAGAAGTTCGGGCGGTAGTACTCGCCCATCTCGCCCATCAGCTCGGTGACGTACGCGATCAGTTCCTGCTTCGTGTTGCGCCAGGTGAAGTAGGTGTAGGACTGCTGGAAGCCGACCTTGGCGAGCTTGCGCATCACCTTCGGCCGGGTGAAGGCCTCGGCCAGGAAGATCACGTCCGGGTGGCGGTCGTTCACCTCGCGGATCATCCACTGCCAGAATGGGAACGGCTTGGTGTGCGGGTTGTCGACCCGGAAGATCTTCACGCCGTGCCCGACCCAGAACAGCACGATGTCGCGCAGGTGCAGCCAGATCGACGGGAACGCGTCCCGGTAGAAGTGGACGTTGACGATGTCCTCGTACTTCTTCGGCGGGTTCTCGGCGAACTTGATGGAGCCGTCCGGGCGCCAGTCGAACCACTCGGGATGCTCCTTGATCCAGGGGTGGTCCGGCGAGCACTGGATCGCGAAGTCGAGGGCGATCTCGAGGCCGTGGACGTGGGCCGCCTCGACGAGGCGGCGGAAGTCGTCGAAGGAGCCGAGCTCGGGGTGGATCGCGTCGTGCCCGCCCTCGTCCGAGCCGATGGCGTAGACGCTGCCGACGTCGCCCGGCTCGGCCTTCAGCGTGTTGTTCTTGCCCTTGCGGTTGGTGCGGCCGATGGGATGGATTGGCGTGAAGTAGAGCACGTCGAAGCCGAGGTCCTTCACGTACGGCAGTTTCGCGATCACGTCGTCGAAGGTGCCGTGCCGCTTAGGGTCGCCGGACTGCGAGCGCGGGAACATCTCGTACCAGGCCGAGAAGCGCGCCGCGAGGCGGTCGGCGATCACCTCCAGGACGCGGTCGTAGCGCGAGAGGTTCTTCCGGACGGCGTTGCGGTCGATGAGCGCCGCGTTCGCCTCGTCGAGGAGGAGGGCGAGCTGCTGCTCCGAGCCTTCGCCGGCGGCCTTGAGGCGCGCCATGAGGGAGCGCAGCGCCTCGCCGTCGTCGCCCTTCGCCTGCGCCGCCGCGGCTTGCGCGAGGCGCATGCCCTCGATGGTCTCGAGGCGCACATCGAGGCCCGCGGCGCGCTTCTTCCCGACTTCCGAGAGCCACGTCGTCCAATCGTCGCGCCAAGCCTCGACGGTGAACTGGTAGCGGGCGTTGCGCTCCAAGGGGAAGCTCCCGCGCCAGCGATCGTTGTCGAAGAATTTGAGGGGCGCGCGGCGCCATTCCATCTCGGTCGCGGGGCGATACAGAATCTCCGCCGCGATCTTCTCGTGGCCGTCCGTGAACACGTCGGCCCACACCTCGACGGTCTCGCCGACGACGCGCTTCACCGGCGTGCGCCCGCCGTCGAGCTCCGGCCACACGGTCTCGATGATCACGCGGCCCTCGGGGCTCGGCTCCTTTGGCCGCGTGCGGGATTTCACCGCCGCGGCGCGCTCGGCCGCGAAGACGCGCACGGCATTCGGGGCGAGGGTCAGCGTCTCGCCCGGCCTGAATGCGAGCGGCGCCTCGCCCGGCGCTTCGCGCGGGGTGCGGTCCAGGAACGGGCCGAGCTGGCCTCCCGTGCGGGCGAGGAGCGGGCCGGGGTCGAGCGTCACCGGCGCGTCGGAAAGGTTCGCCAGCGTCAGCACGGCGTTGCGGGCCGCCGCCGGATGGCCGGCGTCGAAACGCAGAAGCGCGAGATAGGACGCGTCCGGCGCGGAGAGACGCCACTGCGCGCCCTCGACGTTGGCGGCCGGCAACTCGGCGCGGGCCGCGTTCACGGCCGCGACGAAGTCCGAGATGTCGATCCCCGTCTCCTCGCGCTGGTCGGGCGTGGTCTCGACGACGTGCAGCGCGCGTCGAAAACCCCACTCGTAGCCGATGGGCATGAGGACGCCGGCCGAGAAGAAGGCCGAGAGCGCGTAGCGCGCCTTGAGGTGCGCCGCGACGGCGGCCGGATCGTCGCCGGCCTTGAGCGCGATGCGCTCCATGTCGTGGTTCTCGGGGAAGGCGATGGAGGGCGCAACCGTTCGGAGCGACTCGTAGGTCTCCAGCGCCCAGGGCGCCTTGAGGTCCCACCAGGCGAAGCTGTTGAAGAGGTAGTCGAAGCCGGCGCCGGCCGTGGCCTTGGTCTCGTCGAAGGTGCAGCCGAGCGTCTCGGCCGCGAAGAGGCAGCCGCGGTCGCGGGCCTTGGCGCGGATGATGAGATGCCGCCACACCTCCGGCGGCACCTTGTAGGCGGCGTCGCAGCGGAAGCCGCGGATGCCGAGACCCTGCAGCCGCTCGACATAAGAGTCCCAGTAGCCGAGGAGGAAATCCTTGGCTTCGGGCTCGCGGTAGCTCAGCTCCGCGAGGTCGCCCCAGACGGTCACGATGCTCGGGTCGTCGGGATCGACCGCGAAGGGGGCGCGGATGCCGCCGTCCTCGTCGCGATCGTAGACGTCCGGGCGCTCCTGCACGAGGTGCGCGTCGTTCGCCGTGTGGTTGATCACGAGGTCGGCCATGACCTTGAGGCCGTGCGAGGCCGCGTCCTCGGCGAAGGCGCGGATCTGGTCGTCGTCCGAGCCCGCGCGCTCGTCGCGGAAGCGCGGGTCGAGCCGGAACGGGTCGCGGATGGCGTAGAGCGAGCCCGAGCCGCCGGTCTCGTGGAACGGGTTGACGTAGACCCAGTCGAAGTTCATTGCCGCGATGCGCGGCAGCTCCCCGCGCCAATCCGAGACTCGGCCGACGAGAAGCGGAAACAGGTTGTAGATGCGGGGCCCCGGCGCCGAGGCCGAGCCCCGCTCGGCCTTTGCGGCCGCGCTTGTCCTGGCTCTCATCGGATCGTCCTCAGGACGCCAATGGGCAAGGCCGAAAACAGTTCCCTCAAGGCCAAGCCCTCCTCCCCGGACCGGACCTCGGCACCGGTCAGGACATCGCGGCGCGCGCCGGCCGGCACGCGCAAAACCGTGTCGCCCCAGAAATCGCCGACGGCCGGGTTCAGGTCCGTGGCGAAGCCGTTTCGGTTCCCGGTGCCGGCTCCGGTGCCGGACCCGGTTCCGGCGACGAGCCGCGGCACGGCGACGATCAGGTCTTCGCCGCCGTGGGAGCGCCGGAACGCCAGCACGTTCCGGGCTCGACCGCCCTCGGCTTCGAGCGGCTGGTAGTCGCCCTCGGCATAGAGCTGCGGCGCCGCGGCGCGGTCGGCGAGGAGGCGCGCCAGCACCTGCTGCTTGATCCGCCCGTCGGGCCAATTCTCCAGCATCGTCCGCAGGTTGGCCTCCCCCTCCAGCGCCGCGGCCCGGGCCCCGTAATCCACCAGCCGGCGGTTGTCGGGATCGACCAGCGACAGGTCCCAGAACTCCGTCCCCTGGTACACGTCCGGCACCCCCGGCAGCGTGCACTTCAGGACCGTGCGGGCCAATCCCGTCAGCATCCCGGCAAACGCGAGCCGCTGAGCCAGAGGTCTGAAATTCCTCAAGAATTCGCTTTCGGGTTGGAGGATCGCGCGCAACACCGCAAACGTCGCCTCCTCGTAGGCCTCGTTCACGTTGACCCAGCTCGTGTGGCGCTTCGCCTCCCGCAGGGCCTTGCGGGCGTACTCCTCCATGCGGCCCCGGAAGGCTTCGATCGCTTTGGGATCATCCTCGCCGAAAAGCTCGTTCGGCCAAGCGCTTAGGAGCGACTGAAGGAGCATGTAGCAGTCGTTGGCGTCCGGCGCCGGCTCCTCGTCAACCTCCTTGAGAAGCGGCGCCGTCATGGCCTCGAAGCGCCGCACCGCCTCGGCCCACTCCTGCGGCATCTCGGAGAGGGCGAGGAGGCGCCCCCGCGCATCCTCGCCGCGCTTGGTGTCGTGGGTCGCGGTCGCCGTCATGGCGTGCGGCCAGTCCCGGGCGCGCTCGGCGATCACCTTGTGGAAGGCATTGAGAGACAAGCCGAAATGCGCCGGGTCGCCGCCGACCTCGTTGAGGGGGAGGAGCCGGACGTAGCGGTAGAACAGCGTGTCCTCGAGACTCTTCGCCATCACCGGGCCGGTGAGCTGCTGGAAGCGGCGGCGGAAGCGGCGGGCGAGCTCCGGATCGGGCCGGCCCGGACCTTCGGTCGGGACGCGGCCGAGGAGCACGTCGCGGACGAAGTCGTGCACCGTGCGGTCGGGCAGGACGCTCCGGCGTTTCGCCTTCTCCACCGTCTCCTCGACGAGGCGCAGGTCCTCCGCCTCGATCTCGGCGTCGTCGAGGTAGGAGCGGTACACGGGGAAGCGGGCCACAATCTCGACGAGGGCGCGGCGGAGCGCGTTGACGGCGAAGTCGCGGGTGTGGCGGTCGGCGTCGGCGATGCGCTTCACGTCGGAGGTCAGGACCTCCAATTCGCTCGCGAAGCTCGTCTCCAGGATCTCAGCCTTCGCCGCGCGGAGCTGCGCCCCGTAGGAGCGCCCGATGACGGTCGCCTGACGGTAGAGATCGTCGAAGGTCCTTTCGGCCTCGGTGTCCACGAAGGCGCCGTCGATGACGTTCAGCACGTCGTAGCCGGTCGTGCCGGCGATGGGCCAGGGCCTCAGCTCTTCGCCGGGCTCGAGAATCTTCTCGACCACGATGTAGAAGCCGGGCCCCACCTCCCGCTGCAGCGCCTCGACGTAAGACGCCGGGTCGGCGAGGCCGTCGACGTGGTCGATGCGCAGGCCGTCGATGCGGCCCTCGCGGACGAGGCGGAACACCGTCTCGTGCGCCCGGGTGAAGACCTCGGGCTCCTCGACGCGAAGGCCGGCAAGCGCGTTGATGTCGAAGAAGCGGCGGTAGTTGATGTCGCTCGCCGCCATGCGCCAGTGCGCCGGCCGGTACGATTGCTCCTCCAGGATGCGGTGCAGCGTGCCGAAGCTCTCGGGGATTCCCGAGGTGCCGTTGATGAGCCGCACGGCGCGCTCGATCGCGACGCCGAGCCCCGGCGAGCCCGCCACGGCCTGCGCGATTTTCCGCTTGAGGGCTTCCCCCTCCTCGGGGAAGCCGGTCCGGCGCTCGGGGAGGGGCTCTTCCGACATGGTGCGCAGGCGCTCGCTCGCGGCGAGCATATGGGCCGAGCCCTCGGTGCCGATCTCGCCCAGCGCCACGAGGGCCCGGTCGAGGATGATGGGGTAGCTGAGCGGGCAGACCGGGAAGCGGTGCTCGTAGTGCCAGACGCTGAAGCTGCCCTCGGCGGCGTCGAAGGCGAGCTTCAATTCGCCCTTGTCGAGGGCGTCGCCGTAGCGGTTGCCGAGGAAGGGCACCACGAGCTTGTGGTTCGCGCCGAGGCGCTCCCAGTCGATGTCGAAGGCTTTGGCGGCCGGCGAGAGCGGGCCCCACTCGAGCACGGAGAGCCAGGACGGGTTGTCGGCGCCCCCGACCCCCATGTGGTTCGGCACGATGTCGAGCACGAGGCCGAGACCGTGCTCCCGCAAGGCGTCGGAGAGGCGATAAAAACCTTCTTCGCCGCCGAGCTCGGGGTTGATCGCGCCGTGGTCGACGATGTCGTAGCCGTGGGTCGAGCCCGGCCGCGCCTTGTGGATCGGCGAGGCGTAGACGTGGCTGATCCCGAGGCGCTTGAGGTACGGCACGACCGCGGCGGCGTGGTCGAAGGTGAAGTCCTTGTGGAACTGGAGGCGGTAGGTCGCCCGCGGCGGCGGCGCGGCGAGGGGCGTCGCACTTGGGCGCGCCCCGCGCTCCTCGGCCGCCATGAGGGCCGCGAGCTTGGCGAGCGGCCCGCCGGGGGCCGCGATGGCGTCGAGATCGGCGGCGAGCTTGCGGCGCCAGTTCGGGTGCTCGTCGCTCGTCCCCGGCATGTTGGGCTGGTTGAGCTCGCCGAGCACGTCCTCATATTGCACGGCGTTGAGCACGGACGGGGTGCGGGCGAGATAGCGCGCCACGGCGTCGAACGGCGGCTGCTCCGGGGGCTCCGGCGAGGGCAGGAGCTTTTCCTCGAACAGCGCCTCCGTAAGGCGATGCCGCTCGACCTCGCGCTCGACCCGCTCGCGCTCGGCCCGCTCGCGGTCGTAGAGGCCCAGCGTCTGGCGCAGGTCCGTGTCGAGGCCGCGCCACCAGCCGACGAAGGTCGGGAGATCGTGCGTGGTGATGACCGAGAGGGCGTCGCGGGGGTAGGCCTCCGGCCGCTTGAAGGCGCCGTCGGCCTCGCGCTCGAAGGGCAGCACGCGGTAGCTCAGGAGGCCCGAGCGCATGATCGCGTCCGAGAAGCCCTCGGGAGCGGTGCCGAGGTCCTCGGCGATGACCATGCAGCGGTTGCGGTGGCTCTCGAGACGCAGCACCGCGAGCTGCGCCTCGAACGGGTAGGCCACGTAGGCGCCCTGCGTCGCCGGCTTTCCGAGGGGGATGAGGAAGAGGCGCTGAAGCTGGAAGGCGTGGTCGATGCGCACGGCGCCGGCGTGGCGCATGTTGGCGGACACGAGCGCCCGGAAGGCCGCAAGGCCCTCTTCTTCGAGCGTCAGCGGGTTGAACGGCGGCAGGCCCCAGTCCTGGCCATGCGGCCCGAGAAGGTCGGGCGGGGCGCCGACGGAGAGGCCGGTGCCGAAGCGGTCGGGCCGCGACCACACCTCCGAGCCGCCCCGGTCGGCTCCGACCGCGAGGTCGCGATACAGGCCAAGCCCCATGCCGGCCGCGCGGGCGCGCCTCGACGCTGCTCCGAGCTGGCTGTCGGCGAGCCATTGCAGCCAGGCGTGAAAGGCGACCCGCTCGGCATGGTTCCGGCGGAAATCCTGCACCTCCGGCGAGGACGCCGAGCGGAACGCCTCGGGCCAATCGCCGACCCAGAACGCACCCTGCTGCCTGAAGTGTTCGGACAGCGCCTCGAACGTCGCGTGGCTTTCGAGAGGCTCGCCCAAGGTCCGCCGGAAGGCCTCGAAGGCAGAGTCGCCGCCGCGGCCCTGGGCATCGGTCCAGAGGGCGTCGAGGACGGGCCGCAAGACCTCCCAGACGCCGGCATGGTCCACGAACTGGGCGTCGCGGAGCGCCGCGATGCGGTCGCGCCGCTCGTCGAGGAGGCGCTGCGCCGCGCTGTCCTCAAAGCCCGGGACCGCAGACGGGTCGATGTGCAGGGTTTCGAGGAACAGGCGCGAGGACGGGGAATAGGGAGAGATCTTCGTCCGGTCGGCGCCGAACAAGGCGTGCACGGGGCTGAGCCCCAGGAACGAGGCGCCAAGGGCACCGGCGTCCTCGGCCGCTGTGCCGGCATCGACGTAGGTGCCGATCCCGAGGTTCGTTTTGGAGCGGAGGGCGTAGAGCTGGGCGGCCAAGCCCCAGTAGCGGGCGCCGCCGGCGACGTCCCGCGGCTCCCAGCACCGGGGCGGGGCCGCGACGATCGTGGCATCGGCGCGGTCGCTGCCGGCCTCGACGTGGAGGCGGTGGTAGCCGGTGCTCAGGCGCGGCAGCGCCAGCACGGGGCCATCCGGGCCGTCGGCCGGCTCGGCGCGGCCCTCGCGCGAGGCGCCGTCCTCGTCGGTGAGGCGCCACGTCACCGCGAGCACGCCGTCGCGCAGCCGCAAGGGGATTTGGACCGGGCGGTTGGCCTCGACGGGAACGAGCGCGGGGACGAGGCCGTGCCGCAGCCGCTCGACATGGGCGAGGCTTTCCCGGGCCTCGTCCTCGGTCCCGGTCGGCAGGCCGAAGCCCGAAAGAATCGCCTGGCGGGCCTCGACCGGGGACTCGACCGGCTTGCCGAAGGCGTCGGTGTAGCCGTGGGCGATGCCGATCAGGCCCGCGATGCGGTCGATGAGAGCGTCGTGTGCGCTCATGCGGCGGACTTGAGGAAGGCGCCGGTCCAAGAGGGTAGGCGCAGGACACCACCTTCCGGCTTGCCGATATTCGACCAGACGACCTGCGCGTTGGCAGGCGAGGCGAGCGCCGCCTCCGCCTCGCCGAAGTTTGCAAGGAAGCGGAGCGTCCCGGCCTCGAAACGCCAGGTCACGTCGAGACATCCCGGATGCGGCAGGTCGTGGGAAGCTTCGCGGAAGCGGCTCTTCGTCAGCGGCACGACCTCGTCGCAGCGTAGGCGTAGGAGCCGGCGCACCTCGGCCCGCACGCCCGCATGCGGCGAGCGTGCGGCCTCGGCCCAATCGAGCCTGGAGCGCCGGAAGGTCTCCTCGAGAGTCGGGTCGGGAATCTGGCGCTCGCCGTGCTGTTCCGCGAAGCTCTTGAAATTGGCGAACTCGCGCCGCCGCCCGTCGCGCACGGCGCGTGACAGCTCCTCGTCATCGGAGAAGTCGACGAAGTAGAGGAACGGCGTCGAGGCGGCCCAGTCCTCGCCCATGTAGAGGAGCGGGATCTGGGGCGACAGCAGGAGCCCGGCGAGCGCGAGCGCTAAGCGCTCCGGCGGGGCGAGGTCGGAGATGCGCTCGCCGAAGGCGCGGTTGCCGATCTGGTCGTGGTTCTGCAGGAAGGCGACGAAGGCCGAGGGCGGCAGGTGCGCCGAGGGCTCTCCCCTGGAGCCGCCTTTGTGGCCCGAATGCTCGCCCTGGTAGGCGAAGCCCTCGGCGAGGCAGCGCCCGAGGCGCTCCACGGCCGCGTCGGCGTAGTCGGCGTAGTAGCCGTCGGACTCGCCCGTGAGCAGCGTGTGCCAGCAGTGGTGGATGTCGTCGTTCCACTGCGCCGTGTGCAGGCGAGGACGCCCATCCTCCCCGCGGGGGAGCCAGCGGGCCTGGTTGGCGTCGTTCTCGAGGACGAGGTGGACCTCGCGGTCCGGCAGCGCCGCACGGGCGCGCTCGGCGATCTCGGCGATGATGTTCTTTCGGCTGTCGTCCAGGATCGCGTGCACGGCGTCGAAGCGAAGCCCGTCGATGTGGAATTCCTCGAGCCAATAGAGCGCGTTGTGGACGAAGAAGTCGCGCACCGGGCCCGCGTCCGCGCCGTCGAAGTTGATGCCCGCGCCCCACGGCGTCTTGTGCCGCTCGGTGAAGAACTTCTTGGCGTAGGCGTGGAGGTAGTTACCGGCGGGGCCGAAGTGGTTGTAGACCACGTCGACGAAGATCATGAGGCCGAGCCGGTGCGCCGCCTCGACGAGGCGCTTCAAGTCGTCCGGCGTGCCGTAGGCGGAGTCGGGCGCGAAGGGCAGGACGCCGTCGTAGCCCCAGTTGCGCTTGCCGGGGAAGTCGGCGAGGGGCAGGAGCTCGATGGCCGTGATGCCGACATCGCGCAGCTCTTCCAGCGTCCTGGCGAGCCCCGCATAAGTGCCCTCGGGGGTCGCCGTGCCGACGTGGGTTTCGTAAAGGACGGTCTCCTCCCAGGGGCGGCCACGCCAATCGCCATCCGACCAGTCGTAGGCGCGCGGATCAACCACGAGGCTTGGCCCTGAGATGTCCTCCGGTTGGAAGCGCGAGGCCGGGTCCGGCACGTCGAGGCCGCCGTCGATGCGGTACTGATAGCGCGCGCCGGCGCGGGCGCCCTCGACCGTGAGGCAGCGCCAGCCCGAGCCTTCGTCCGGCATCGTACGGACCTCTCCGTCGAGGACGAGGGCGACCTCGCGGGCGGTCGGCGCCCACAGGGAGAAGCGCACCCCCTCGGCCGTGACCTCGGCGCCGAAGGGCATCGAATGGAAGCGTTGCATCAAGATGGAATTATGCAGAGGGGGCGGGGGCGTGCTGGAAGAGCACAAGCGAACGGGGATCGAGGCGGAAGGTTCCCCCGCTCTCCAGGATCGCCGGCTCGCCGCGCACGAGGCCTTGGGGCAGGCGCGTGTCGAGCACCGCGGCCCAGCGGTCCTGCGGCGTCTCGGCGAGGCGGAAGTCGACCGCGTCCGGGGCAGCGTTGAGGAGGATGAGGAAGCGCTGCCCGTCCGGCGCGTCGTTGCCGAGCTGCATGCCGAGCGTCCGGCGCAGGCCGTCGCCCCAGTCCTCGGTCGTCATCTCGCGGCCCTCGGGGGCGAGCCAGTACACGTCCTTGAGGCCGCTCCCCGGCACCGCCGCTCCGGTGAGGAAGTCGCGCCTCCGGAAGGCGGCGTGGCGCTTGCGAAGGCCGATAAGCGTCTGGACAAAGGCGAGGAGCTCGGGATCTCCGCCGTCCTCGCCCCAGTCGAGCCAGCTGATCGCGTTGTCCTGGCAATAGGCGTTGTTGTTGCCCTGCTGCGTGCGGGACATCTCGTCCCCCATGAGCAGCATCGGCACCCCCTGCGACAGCATCACGGTCGCGAGCAGATTGCGCTTCTGCCGCGCGCGTAAGCCCAGCACCTCCGGGTCGTCAGTCGGGCCCTCGACGCCGCAGTTCCAGGACAGGTTATGGCTGTGGCCGTCCTTGTTGTCCTCGCCGTTCGCCTCGTTGTGGCGCTCGTTGTAGGAGACGAGGTCCTGGAGCGTGAAGCCGTCGTGGGCGCAGACGAAGTTGACCGAGGCCCAGGTCTGGCGGCCGGAGGGGGAAAAAATCTCGCGGGAGCCGGTCATCACCTGGGCGAGCTTCGGGAGCTGGTTCGGATCGCTCCTCCAGAACGCCCGGACGGTGTCGCGGAACTGGTCGTTCCAGTCGCTGAAGGGGATCGGGAAGCCGCCGACCTGGTAGCCGCCGGCGCCCACGTCCCAGGGCTCGGCGATGAGCTTGACGCGGGAGAGCACCGGGTCCTGCAGGCAGGCCTGGAGGAAGGCGGCGCGCCCGTTGAAGTCGTAGGGGTCGCGGGCGAGCGTCGAGGCGAGGTCGAAGCGGAAGCCGTCGACGTGGTAGCTCTCGACCCAGTGCCTGAGCGAATCGAGCACCATCTGCAGGACGCGCGGGTGGCTGAGGTTCAGCGTATTGCCGGTGCCGGTCGAGTCCCAGGAGAAGCGCGGGTTGTCGGGCGAGAGCTTGTAATAGACGGCGTTGTCGATGCCGCGGAACGACAGCGTCGGCCCGAGGTGATTGCCCTCGCAGGTGTGGTTGTAGACCACGTCGAGGATGACCTCGATGCCGGCGTCGTGCAGCGCCCGGACCGCGCTCTTGAGGCCGAACGTCCCGGCAGGCCCGAGGTAGCGCGGCTCGGGGGCGAAGTAGGCGAGCGTCGAGTAGCCCCAGTAGTTGCGCAACCCTTTCTCGACGAGGAAGCGGTCGTCGGCGAAGGCGTGGATCGGCAGGAGCTCGATCGCGGTCACGCCGAGCCGCACGAGGTGCTCGATCACGGCCGGGTGGCCGAGGGCGTCGTAGGTGCTGCGGATGGCCTGCGGCACGTCGGGGTGGAGCTCGGTCAGGCCCTTGACGTGGGCCTCGTAGACGACGGTGTCGGGCATGGGGCGGCGGGGCGGACGGTCGTCGCCCCACTGGTGCGTCGGGTCCTCGACCACGCACTTCGGCATCATCGGGGCGCTGTCGCGCCGATCGAGGGTCAGGTCGCCGCGGTGGGCCTTGAGGTTGTAGCCGAAGGTCGCGTCGTGCCAGCGAACGCGCCCGTAGAGCTGCCTCGCGTAGGGGTCGATCAGGAGCTTGTGCGGGTTGAAGCGGTGCCCGCGGCGCGGGTCGTAGGGGCCGTGCACCCGGTAGCCGTAGAGCTGGCCGGGGGCGAGGCCCTCGACGTACACGTGCCAGACCTGGTCGGTGCGGCGCGGCAGCGTGATCTTCTCGACCTCGCGGTTGCCCTTGGGATCGAAGAGGCACAGCTCGACGCGGGTGGCGTTCGCCGAGAACAGGGCGAAGTTCACCCCCTTGCCGTCGAAGGTCGCTCCGAGCGGCACGGGGCTGCCGTCGTCGATGCGGAACATGGGGGTCCTTGAGTGAGGAGCCGGGGAGTGGCGAGTAGCTAGTCGGTCGGCAGTCGGCAATGGGCAGTCGGCAGTCGACAACTGGACGGCTCTCGCCGCTCATGACTGCCGATTGCCGACTGCCCTAATTCTTGGTCACCCCCCACAACGGGACGCCGACGGGCTTCGGCAGGTCGGAGCCGAGCGCGTCGCCCTCGTCCGGGTCGGCGGGCGCCATGGCGCAGGTTTCGTCCGCCGCGAGGCTCTTGAGGAAGTCGCCGCACCAGCGCTCGACGGTGTTCGCCTCGAGCCGCTCCATCATGGCGCTCCAGCGCTCCCTGCGTTCCTCCAACGGCATGTCGAGGGCGCGGGCGATCGCGGCGGCGGTCGCATCGGTGTCGTAAGGGTTGACGAGGAGGGCGCCGTCAAGCTCGTGCGCGGCGCCGGCGAAGCGGGAGAGCACGAGCACGCCCGGGTTCTCCTCGCTTTGAGCCGCCACGTACTCCTTGGCGACGAGATTCATGCCGTCGCGCAAAGGGGTCACGAGCCCGACGCGGGCGAGGCGGTAGAGGCCGGCGAGCGTGGTGTGGGCGATCGGCTTGTTGATGTAGCGGACCGGTGTCCAGTCGACGTCGCCGTAATGGCCGTTGGTGCGCCCGATCTCCTCGGCGAGGTCGCGCTGCATCTGGGCGTACTCGGGCACCTCGGAGCGCGACTTCGGCGTGATCTGCAGGAGCGTCACGCGGTTGCGGGCCGCGGCGTTGGCCTCGAGGAAGCACGAGAACGCCTCGATCCTCTGCGGCAGCCCCTTGGAGTAGTCGAGCCGGTCGACGCCGATGATGAGGCGCTTGCCTTCGAGGCTCGCGGCGGTGCGGCGCACGACCGCGTTGCGTTCGGCCGCGACCGCCATCTGGCGGAAGCCCGCCGTGTCGATCCCGATCGGGAAGACGCCGACCCGGAAGCGGCGGCCGTAAGCCTCGTGGCAGCCGTCCTGCAGCAGGCGGCCGCGGCCGTCGCGCAGGAGCGCGTTCGTGAAGTTGTCCCGGTCCTGCGGGGTCTGGAACCCGACGAGGTCGTAGGCCGAAAAGCCGCGCAGGATGAGGTCGTAGGCCGGCAGCACGCTCGCGAGGTCCGGCGGCGCCCAGGGGATGTGGAGGAAGAACCCGATCCGGTTCGCGAAGCCCATGCCGCGCAGGTACGAGGCGAGGGGGATGAAGTGGTAGTCGTGGACCCAGATCACGTCGTCGGGGCGGATGAGCTGGGCCAAGCGCCTCGCGAAGAACTCGTTGACCCGGAAGTACCCGGCGGTGTTGCGCCGGTTGAACCCGGTGAGGTCGAGTCGGTAGTGGCACACGGGCCAGAGCGCGCGGTTCGCGAAGCCGTGGTAGAAGTCGTCGAGGTCGCGCTGCGAGAGGTCCGAGACCGCGTAGGCGACGTTGCCGAACGCGTGCGCCTCGACCTCGGGCTCGCGCCCGTCCGTGGTGTTGCCCGACCAGCCGAACCACAGGCCGCCGCGCTGCCTCAACGCCGCGTCGAGGGCGACGGCGAGCCCGCCGGCCGTGGGGGAGCCCGCGTTCGAGGGCACCGGCACCCGGTTCGAGACCACGACGAGCCGCCCCGTCCCCTGACCGACGCCCGCCGCCGCTCCGAACGGCCCGTGATCGAGGGATGGTATCGCGACGGCCATGTGTGATGTCGAGGCCCCTTCGGCCCTTATCCTATTGCCCAGCTCCTATGGTTTCAAACGCCATGGGCGGCATTCGGTTGCCTTGTACGGGACCAGACAGGACAGCCGAATGCGCCTGCGACAGCCCCTTCGCCGCACTCAGCGTCCCCCCGCCAGCGCCTTCTCGCGCAGGGCCGTGATCGTCGTCGTCGGCGTGATCGCCTCGGGGTCGACGAGGCAGTGGAGGATGGCGGGCTTGCCGCTCGCGAGCGCCCGGGTGAGGGCGGGGGCGAAGTCCTCGGTGGTCTCGACGCGCTCGCCGTGGCCGCCGAAGGCCGCGGCATAGGCCGCGAAATCCGGGTTCTTCAGCATCGTGGCCGAGATGCGGCCGGGGTACTCGCGCTCCTGGTGCATGCGGATCGTGCCGTACATGCCGTTGTCGAGGAGGATCACGACGATGGGCAGGTCGTACTGCACCGCGGTCGCGAGCTCCTGGCCGTTCATCAGGAAGTCGCCGTCGCCGGCGAGGCAGACGACGGTGCGGTCCGGGAACATCCGCTTCGCCCCGACCGCCGCCGGCACGCCGTAGCCCATGGAGCCCGAGGTCGGGGCGAGCTGGGAGGCGTAGTGCCGGAAGTGCCAGAAGCGGTGCACCCAGACCGCGAAGTTGCCTGCGCCATTGCAGACGATGGTGTCGGCGGGGAGCGTGCGGCGCAGGTGCGCCATCGCCTCGTTCATGCGGAAGCGCCCGGGCGGATGGACGGTCGCGGGATCCGTCCAGGCCAGGAAGTCCACATGCGCCTTGCGTGTGCCCTCGGCCCAGGGAACGTCGTTCGGCGGCTGCACCCCTTCGAGGGCGGCTGAGAAGCCGGTCGGCGCGGCGTTGATCGCGAGGTGGGGGCGATAGACGCGCCCGAGCTCCTCCGGGTCCGGGTGGACGTGCACGAGGGTCTGCCGCGGGGACGGGATCTCGAACAGCGTGTAGCTCTGCGACGGCATCTCGGACATCCGCCCGCCGACGAGGAGGACGAGATCGGCCTCTTTCAGCCGTGCGAGGAGCTTCGGGTTCGGGCCGATGCCGCAGTCGCCGGCGTAGCAGGGATGGTCGGCCGGGAAGAGCATCTGGCGGCGAAACGAGGTCGTGACCGGCAGCGCGAAGCGCTCGGCGAAGCGGGCGAAGCGCTGCACGGCCTGCGCCGACCAGCGGCTGCCGCCGAGGATCGCGACGGGCTGCCGCGCCGCCCAGAGCAGCTTCTGCAGCTCGGCCATCTGCGTGAGCCCGGGGTGGGTCTCGACGGGCTCGTACGGCGGCGCGTCGGCGACGCTCGCCTCCTCCGTCAGCATGTCCTCGGGCAGCGCGATCACGACAGGGCCCGGGCGCCCGTTCGTCGCGACGTGGAAGGCGCGGGAGATCAGCTCCGGCAGGCGGGCGGGATCGTCGACGTCGACGACCCACTTCGCCATCGTGCCGAACACGGCCTTGTAGTCGAGCTCCTGGAACGCCTCGCGCTCCTTCATCTCGCGCGCGACTTGGCCGACGAAGAGGATCAGCGGGGTCGAGTCCTGCATGGCGATGTGGATGCCGGGGGAGGCGTTCGTGGCGCCGGGCCCGCGGGTCACGAAGCAGATGCCGGGCCGGCCGGTGAGCTTGCCGCAGGCCTCCGCCATCATGGCGGCGCCGCCCTCCTGGCGGCACACCGTGACGGCGATCGCGGCGTCATGCAGGGCATCGAGCACGGCCAAATAACTCTCGCCGGGCACGCAGAAGAGGTGGTCGACCCCGTGCGTGACGAGCTGGTCGACGAGGATCTGTCCGCCGGTGCGGGGGCGTGTGTTCATTGTCCAATTCCCTGCACGTCATCCGCTGGATGGTCGGCCGCCGTCCGGCCGGGCTTTTCGCCCTCGTTCGGGGCCGAACGGAGCGGAGAGCCGGGCACGTTCGGCAAAAAGGCGCCTATTCGGCCTGCGATCCCGGATCAAGCCTCCCGAAGCTCGATCCGTTCGCCGTCGCCGGCGCGTCATGCGATTGTCCACTCCCGACCATGATCAAGGTTGGGCGGTTTATCCCCGTCCGGACGGGCCTTTTTCGCCCTCATCGGGCCGCAAAAAGCCGGAAAGGCGGGATCGTCCTACGGAAAGACGCCGTTTTTCGGCCTGAAATTCCGATCGAGCCCCTCCAGACAGGTCGCAACGGCAAGCATCGATTGTCCAATGGCGACGATGATGCGCGGCCTACCCACCCCATGCCGGGTCCGCCAGCACCTCCTGCGTATGGGCGCCGAGCCGCGGCGACGGGCGCTCCGCCACCATCGGCTCGCCGTCCATGACGATGGGCGAGCGGAGCGTCGGGATCGTGCCGCCCTTGGCCTCGGGCGCCGCGAGATCGACCCGGATGCCGCGCTCCACCACCTGCGGGTCGGCGAAGACGTCGGCCACCGTGTTGACGGGGCCGGCCGGCACCTTGAGCTTCCCGAGCTTCTCCAGGAGGTCGTCGCGGCGGAACTTCCGGGTGCGCCGGCCGAGCTCGGGCACGAGGACGGCGCGGTTGCGGACCCGGCCCTCGTTCGTGGCGTAGTCCGGATGGTCGCGCAGGTCCTCGGCGCCCACCGCCTCGCACAGCTTCGCGAACTGCCCGTTGTTGCCGACCGCGAGGATCACCGAGCCGTCGGCGGCCGGGAACACGTCATAAGGCACGATGTTCGGATGGCCGTTGCCGAGGCGCTTCGGCACGATCCCGGACACGAAGTAGTTGATCGCCTGGTAGCCGAGCACGGCCACTTGCGAATCCATCAGCGCCATGTCGAGGGTCGCGCCCTCCCCGGTCTCGTCGCGGCGGCGGAGCGCCGCCAGGATGCCGACCGCGGCGTAGAGCCCGCAAAAAATGTCGGCGGTGGCGTAGCCGGCCTTCATGGGCGGGCCGTCGGGGAAGCCGGTCAGGTCCATGACCCCGGCCATGCCCTGGATCATGAAGTCGTAGCCGGCGAGCGGCGCGTAGGGACCGGTCTGGCCGAAGCCGGTGACCGAGCAGTAGACGAGGCGGGGGTTGAGGGCCCTGAGGCTCTTGGCGTCGAGGCCGTACTTCGCGAGGCCGCCGACCTTGAAGTTCTCGACCACCACGTCGGCGTGCCGGGCGAGCTTGCGCACGAGGGCGCGGCCCTCCTCGGTCTCGAAGTCCGCCTCGACGGAGCGCTTGCCGCGGTTCGCGGCGTGGTAGTAGGCGGCCGAGAGGTTCTCCCCGTCAGCCCCTTCGAGGAACGGCGGCCCCCAGCCGCGGGTGTCGTCGCCGGCGCCCGCCCGCTCGACCTTGACCACGTCGGCGCCGAGATCGGCGAGGAGCTGCCCGATCCACGGTCCCGCCAGGATGCGGGCGAGCTCCAGGACCTTGATGCCGGCGAGCGGCTTCATGCCTCGTCCTCGCCGCCGGCAAGGACCGCGTCGAGGCCGCGCCTGAGGCCCACGAAGGAGCCGACCCGCCGGGCGGCGAGGAGCGTGCCGGCGACGTAAGGGGCGGCGGAGGCGCCGGCGTCGTGGCGGATCGTCAGGCGCTCGTTGTCGGCCCCGAAGATCGCCTCGCAGGAGAGCACGTAGGACGGCATCCGCAACGAGTGGACCTGCACCGGCGTCGGGCCGCCGACCGCGCCGCCGCGGGTCTCGCGCACGCCCGAAAGCTCCTGGACGGGCTTCGCCGTGCCGGCGTGGCGCACCGCGCCGAGCATTTCCGCCAGCTCCCGGGCGGTGCCGGAGGGCGTGTCGGCCTTCTTGGCTGAGGCGTAGTCGACGATCTCCACGTCCGGCACGAGCCGCGCCGCCTCCAAGGCGAAGCGCCGCATCAGCGTCGCCGTGATCGAGAAGTTGCCGGCCGCGACCACGCCGCGGCCCTTCTCCCGCGCCGCGGTGTCGATCTTGGCGTAGTCGTCGGCCGAGAGCCCCGAGGTCCCGATCACCACGTGGCAGCCGTGGGCCAGCGCCTGGAGCGCGTGGTGCTTCACGACGTCGGGCTTGGTGTAGTCGATCACCACGTCGCACGGCGTGGCGAGCGCCTCGGCGAGCCTGGCGCTGATCTCGACACCGAGCGGAGGTAGCCCCGCCGCCTCGCCCGCGTCCCGCCCCGCGGCGCTGCGCGCCACAGCGCCGACGAGGGCAAGGTCGGGCGACTGCGCAATCGCCGCCACGAGGGCGCGCCCGACCCACCCGGTGCTGCCCGCGAGAACGATGCGGATGGTCATGGCGCGTCGTTCACTCCGGCTGGATTCCTGCCGCCTTGACGATGTCGGCCCATTTTTTGATCTCCGCGCCGACGAAGGTCTTGAGCTCCTCCGAGGTGCTGGTCTCGGGCTCGATGCCAGCCGTCAGGAGCTTCTCCTGCGTCGCCGGGTCGTTCACGGCGGCGACGAGCGCCTCGCGCAGCTTCTCGACGACCGGTTGCGGCGTCTTTGCCGGCACGAAGGCGGCGAACCACGCGGCGAGGTCGTAGCCCGGCACCCCGGCCTCGGCCATGGTCGGAAGGTCGGGCGCGAGCTTCGAGCGCTGCGCGGTCGAGACCGCGAAGCCCTTGACCTTGCCGGCCTTCACCTGGGGAAGCGTCGTCGAGATGTCGGCAAAGAAGAGGGCGATCTGCCCGCCGAGGATGTCGGTGATGGCCTGCGGGTTCGAGCGGTAGGGCACGTGGACGATGTCGATCTGGCCCAGCGACTTCAGCATCTCGCCGGCGATGCGCGACGAGCTCGAGCCCGAGCCGAAGGTGAGCTTGCCGGGGTTCGCCTTGGCGTAGGCGATGAGCTCCTTCACGTCGTTCGCCGGCACCGAGGGGTTGGCGATGAGGGCGAGCGTGATGGTGCCGAGCTTCGTCACATGCTCGAAGCCGTTGACGGCATCGTAAGGCACGTTCTTGAGGAGGCTCTGGTTCGCGCCGTGCGTGGTGTTGGTCGAGATCAGCACCGTGTGGCCGTCGGGCTCGGCGCGGGCGACGTTCTGGGCCGCGACGACCCCGCTCGCCCCCGCCATGTTCTCGATGATGACGGGGCGACCGAGCGTGCGCGAGGCGTGCTCCCCGACGATGCGCGCGAGCGCGTCGGTCGCGCTGCCGGCCTGGAAGGGCACGATGAACTTGATGCTGCGGGTCGGATAGCTCTGGGCCGCGGCCGAGCCGGCAAAGGCGAAGCCGAGCGCGGCGGCGAGAAGGGTCTTGATCTTCATGGACGTCCTCATTGGGCTATTCGGCGGCGGACCGCAGGCGAGCAGGCGCGAGGAGCGCGGCCGGCACGCTCACGGAAGCGGCGAGAAGCAGGAAGGAGAGGGATTTGCCGTGGCCGTCGAGGCCGAGGCTGGCGTTCACGCCGCCTTCCAGCACGTCGTCCAGCACGAAGTTGAAGGCGAAGAGCTTCGGCAGTTCGTAGCGCACGACCTGGCTCGGCCTGCGGCTCGCAAAGATTTCTTGGACGCGCTCGGCTGTCAGCGCCTCCGCGAGCGCGACATAGAATGCGGGCCGGCGGCACACCACCGCGATGTTGAGGCGGTTGCCCTTGTCGCCCGAGCGCGCATGCGCGAGCTCATAGAGCGGCGCCTCGACGAGCGCGCTCATGCGTTGCCTCCGACGAAGGACACGGCCGGCGCGACCAGGCTGCGCTCGACGAGACAGGAAGCGCTCGCGAGCCGTGGCGTAATGCGGCGCCGCACGCCGGCGCCGCCGGCCGGGCCGGCACAATAGAGCGCCTCGACCTCGCCCATCAGCATCTCGATCTCGGCGGCGTCGCGGCCCTTCGCGGCGAAACGCACCCGCACGTCCTGTGCCTCGTGCCAGCCCGCCGCGAGCTCGCCGCCGGCGCTGTCGCCGAGGATGCTGACGATTCCGATGGCGTCGGCTCTGACCTCGAGCTTCGGCGCGCGCCGGGCGATGCGGGCCCTCACCGTGTCGATCGCAAGCCGCGCGCGGGCGGCGGCGTTCGGGCCGGCATAGGAGATCTCGGCCTCGCCCAGGAGGCCGCCGTCGAAGCAGACGGTCGCCTTCAGCGTGTCCGGCGCGGGCTTGCCGCGCGCACCGGTCAGGCGCACGCGGTCGACCCCGATCTCCTCGAGCTCGACCTCGGTGAGGTCGAGGACGACATCGGGCGTGAGATAGGCGGCCGGATCGTGGATCTCGTAGAGCACCTGCTCGGTCACGGTGCGGCGGTCGACGAGCCCGCCCGTGCCCTCGGGCTTGGTGATGACGAAGCTGCCGTCCGGCTCGACTTCGGCGATGGGATAGCCGATGGCGTCCATCCCGGGGACGTCCTTGACGCCGGGATCGGCGAAATAGCCGCCGGTCACCTGCGCCCCGCATTCGAGAAGATGGCCGACGAGCGTGCCGGCCGCGAGCCGATTCCAATCGTCGAGCGCCCATCGGAAGGCATGGATCAGCGGGCCTAGCGCCAGCGAGGGATCGGCGACGCGGCCCGTCACGACGACATCCGCGCCCTCGTCGAGCGCGCGCGCGATCGGCGCCGCGCCGAGATAGACGTTCGCCGCGACGACCGGCGGCGCGTCGGCGAGAAGCGCGCCCGCGGTCTCGCGCGCCGCGAACTCCTCGGACGACAGCACGTTCGTGAGATCGTCGCCCTCGACGACGGCGACGCGGATGGCGGGAAAGCCCGCCTCGCGCGCCATCGCGGCGATGCGCTCGGCGGCGGCGCGGGAATTCGCGGCGCCGAAATTGCTGACGATGCGGATCCGGTTCTGAAGGCAGGTCTTCAGCACCGGCCCG
>DASVVU010000068.1:0-6042 GCA_036386395.1 Beijerinckiaceae bacterium
CACCCCGCTCGGCCTTCGGCCGAGTCGGCCCTCCCCGCAAGGGGGAGGGAACGGCGCGCCGCCGCTTTGAGGCGCTGCTTCATTCCAGCCGATTGACCCTTTGCCGTCACGCGGGACGCTCGCCGGCCCTGACGCGAAGCACGACATAGGCGAGCAGGGCCGCGTAGAGGACGAAGCCGGTTGCCACGGCCGCGAAGAAGCCCGGGATGCCGAGCCCGAGCCAGGACACGGCGGCGAGCCCCGCGCCCGCGCTGGCGAGGAGGCGCGCCGCGTTGGCGCTCATGGCGCCGAAGCCTCGGCCGAGGCCCTGGCAGACGAAGAAGAGGCCGAGGCCGAGCCCGAAGCACACGTAGGCCGGCCCGACGATCCGCAGATAGAGGGCGCCGAGGCGGGCGACCTCGGGGTCGTCGCTGAACAGGCCCATCCAGAGGCCCGGCCAAAGGGCCACGACCGCGCCGATCGTCCCGCAGACCGCCGCGACCGTGACGGCTCCGGTCCAGGCGATCCGCCGCGCGCGCCCGTGCCGCCCGGCGCCCCAGTTCGTCCCGACCATGGCGACGATCGCGGTCCCGAACCCGAAGGCCACCGGCTGCATGATGTATTCGAGGCGCGCCCCCATGGCGTAGCCGATGGCGGCCTCGGGTCCGAACTGCCCGGCGATCCCGGTCAGCACGACCACGGACAGGTTGGTGATCGCGGTGTTGACGAGCCCGGGCACGCCGACCTTCAGGATGTCCGCGAACAGCTCCCAGCGCGGCGCGACACCGCGGAACCGCAGCCGGACGAGGGAGCGCGCCGAGCGCAGGTACCAGAGCATGACCAGGCTGCCGCCTGCGAAGGGGAGCACGAGGCCTAAGCCCGCGCCCGCGGGCCCGAGCGCCGGGATCGGCCCCCAGCCGAAGATCAGCGCCGGCGATATGGCGATGTGGACCACGACGCAGGCGACGAGCACCGAGGCGTGCAGGCTCATGTTGCCCGTGCCGCGCACGGCGTTGCCGAGAAGGTTGAGGACGCAGATCGAGACGGCGCCGCCGAAGGCGACGTTGGCATAGGAGAGCGCGTCGGCCAGCATCTCGTCGCGCCCGCCCATCCAGCGGAAGATGACGGGCGAGCCGAAGAGCATCGCGGTCGAGAAGACCGCGGCGAGGGCGAGCGCCAGGAGAAGGGCATGGAACACGAGGTCGTCGGCGCGCTCGCGCCGCCCCGCGCCGAGCGCGCGCGCGACCGCGGACGAGACGCCGGCGCCCATGCCGCTGTTCGTGGTCTGCAGGACCAGCATGACCCAGGGGAAAGCCAGCGAGGCGCCCGCCAGCGCGTCCGTCCCGATCCGGCCTAAGAAGAATCCGTCGAAGGTGATCACGCCGACGAAGGCCAAGAGGTTGAGGACGTTCGGCGCCGCAAGCCGCAAGAGCGTCGGCAGGATCGGCCCCTCGAGCAGGAGCTTCGTCCGCGCCGCGGGAGACGGCGGCGAGATCTTGCCCGAGGCCGGCGAGCCGGAAGGAATCGACGCGCTTTGCTGGGTCATGGATGCCGGCATCCCGGAATGGGATCGGAGCGGCGCTCGGGATCGGTCCCGGAGAACCGAGCGGCTGCGCCAAGCCCGATCCTTCGCTTTGCGGAGGGGGCCTGCAACGCACAAAATGTACAGCTTGGGTTAGATTTTCTCATGAACTCTCCGGCGGCCTCGTAGCGATGACACCTCCATTGCGAGCATCACGCCGTCTCGTCAGGGGATGCGATGAATCGGGGAGCGCTCAGTGACTGCCGCCCAGGGCATGCCGCGCAGGCCCAGGTAGGCTAGGTCCTGTGGACTCTCGGGATTCTCGAATCAGGAGGGGCGTGATTCAAGGCTGCTTTTGAGGAGGCGGCTTTGGGCGTCATGGATCGGCTTGTTCTCAGCGACGAGCAGTGGGAGCGGATCTCGGGCCTGATCATCGGGCGTCCCGGCCAGTGCGGCTCGACCGGGCGCGACAACCGGATGTTCGTGGAGGGGGTGCTCTGGATCGTGCGCACCGGCTCGCCCTGGCGCGTCTGCCCGAGGTGTTCGGCGGGTGGAACAGCGTGTTCCGGCGTTTCAGCCGCTGGAGCCGCAAGAGCGTGTGGCAGCGCATGTTCGCGGCGATGTCGGACGACCCCGACTTCGAATACCTGATCATCGATTCCACGATCGTGCGGGCCCACCAGCACGCCAGCGGCGCAAAAGGGGGGCTCGCGATCAGGCGATCGGAGGCTCGCGCGGCGGCCTGACCACCAAGATCCATCTCGCCGTGCGGGGACTCGGCTGTCCGGTCCGCTTCGTGCTCACGTCGGGCCAAGCCGGCGATGCCCCGCAAGCGGCCGCGCTGCTCGACGGGCAGGCGGCCGAGGTCGTGATCGCCGACACGGCCTACGATGCCGATTCCATCCGCGCGGCGATCGCTGAGAAGAACGCCGAGGCGGTCATCCCCAGCAGCCCCTCCCGGTCGCGCAAATACCCGCTCGACGCCCATCTCTATGCTCAGCGCCACCTCGTCGAATGCTGCATCTCTAAGCTCAAGCAGTTCCGGCGCGTCGCCACTCGCTTCGAGAAGACGGCTCAGAATTACCTCGCTGTGGTCACCATCGCCGCCATTGCCCTGTGGTTGCGGTGAGTGTCCACAGAACCTAGGGCCTTTTGGGATTGATCGTGCCGATCCTCCCCGCGCAGCGCTACGGCATTCACACATCACTTCGATAGCTGCCACAGGTGAGATAGGCCGGCAGAGCGCACACCTATTCCCTCCCCGCCACTCGCTTCGCGAGCGGGGGGAGGGAGATGGTGTGCCTCTGCCGGCCATCGAGGCGGCGCCATCGGGAAATATGTGAATGCCGTAGGGCGCCCGCGCAGGGTCCCATAGGCCAGAGTCAGGCCGGCATGGCCGAGCTATCGCGCCGCCTTCCCCTGCGGTAGCCTCCCGTGCATCCGAGTGGAAAGCAGATGTCCGCCGAACGCCGCGAGGACCCTCCGCCTCCTCACAACGATCGCCCGTCCGCGGCGGCTATCGCCGAGCAGGAGCGCCAGTTCCGCGAGCTCCTGGAGCACTGTCCGGCGGCGCTCGACATCGTCGACGAGGAGGGACGGGTCGTCTTCCATAACGCGCGGCTGCGCGAGATCATGGGCTACGGCGAGGAGGAGCTGCACCTCTTCGACACCCGAAAATTCTGGGCCGACCTCGACCATCGCGCCCGGATCATCGAGGCGCTTCGCGAGCGCGGCGGGCAGCTCCTGAACGAGGAAGTGGTCTGGAAGACGAAGCAGGGAAACCTCGTCAACCTCCTCATCTCCTACGTCCAGGTGGGCTACCGGGGCGGGCACGTCAGCTTCGTCGGCGGCAAGCGCGTCGCCTGGCTCTACGACGTCACGGCCCTGAAGGAGCGCGAGGCGCGGCTCGCCGAGCAGGAGCGGCAGTTCAGGGAGCTCCTGCAGAGCTGCCCCGCGGCGTTGAGCCTCGTCGACGAGGAGGGAAGGCTCGTCTTCCACAATGCGCGCCTGCGCGAGCTCATGGGCTACGACGAGGACGAGCTGCACCTCTTCGACACCAGGAAGTTCTGGTTCGACCAGGACCATCGCACCCGCCTGATCGAGACCCTGCGGGCGCGCGGGGGCCAGCTCCTGAACGAGGAGGTGATCTGGAAGACGAAGCAGGGCCGGCCGATCCACTTCCTGATCAACTACGTGCAGGCCGCCTACCAGGGCGGCCACGTCAGCTTCGCCGGCGGCAAGCGCGTCGCCTGGCTCTACGACATCACGCCCTTGAGGGAGGCGGAGGAGGCCCGCCGCCTGAGCGAGCGGCGCCTGGCGGACGCGATCGAGAGCATCTCGGAGGGCTTCGTGTTCTACGACTCCGAGGACCGGCTGGTGCTCTGCAACTCGTGCTACCGCGAGCTGCTGCACGCCGGCCACGAAGCCGACGTGGCGCCGGGGATGAGCTTCGAGACGATCGTGCGGCGCGCCGTCGAGCGCGGCTCCGTGAAGGACGCGGAGGGCCGCGTCGAGGAATGGGTCGCCGAGCGGCTCGCCCAGCACCGCAATCCCGGCGAGCCGCAGGTGCAGCGGCGCGCCGACGGGCGCTGGATCATGGTCAGCGAGCGACGCACCGAGGACGGCGGCACGGTCGCGGTCTACTCCGACATCACCGAGCTGAAGCAGCGCGAGGAAAGCCTGTCCGAGAAATCGGCGGCGCTCGAATCCCTGTCGGGCAAGCTCGCGAAGTACCTTGCGCCGCAGGTCTACAACTCGATCTTCACCGGCACCCAGGACGTCGCGATCGCGAGCAAGCGCAAGAAGCTCACCGTCTTCTTCTCCGACATCGCCGGCTTCACCGAGATCACCGACAAGATGGAGTCGGAGGACCTGACGCAGCTCCTCAACCACTACCTGACCGAGATGTCGAGGATCGCGCTCCAGTACGGCGCGACGATCGACAAGTACGTCGGCGACGCCATCATGATGTTCTTCGGCGACCCCGAGAGCCGCGGGGTCAAGGAGGACGCGCTCGCCTGCGTGAAGATGGCGCTCGCCATGCAGAAGCGGATCGCCGAGCTCGCCGACGTGTGGCGCAGCGCCGGGATCGAGACGCCGCTGCGCTGCCGGATCGGCATCCACACGGGCTACTGCACGGTCGGCAACTTCGGCAGCGAGGATCGGATGGACTACACGATCATCGGAGGCGCCGTGAACCTCGCCTCGCGGCTCGAGCACGAGGCGCCCCCCGGCGGGGTGCTCATCTCCTACGAGACCTTCGCCCACGTCAGGGACGAGACGCACTGCGAGGAGGGGGGCGAGATCCGGGTCAAGGGGATCGCCTACCCGGTCCGCACCTACCGGGTCGTCGGCCTGAAGGCCGATCAGGCCGCCGAGGGCCGCACGATCCGCACCGAGCTCGCGCACCTGCGGCTCGAGGCCGACCCCGCGCGGATGTCGGCTTCCGAGCGGGCCGAGGCGGCCGCCGCCCTTCGGGCGGTGCTGAGCGAGCTGGACAAGGCTTGACCGCCGTCCGAGGCGTTGACTGTCCGGGAGCCGCGGGCGAGGAGGTGCGCATGAGGACTGTCGGGCTTGCGATCGCTGCGTTCCTGACCTGTGTCGCCGCCGGCGACGCCGCGCCGCTGCGGTGCGGAGGGGTTTTGGCCCACGACCGGATCGTGGCCCGGCGCGAGGGGGCGCGTTGCCCGTGGGCGTTCAAGGCGGACACGGTCATGCTGCTCTGCCTGCGCCATGGCGGGCTGCAAGGCGTGTTCGTCGAGGTCGCGGGCAAGCGCTACCCGCTCAACGGCGACGCCCGCCAGCTGGCAGGCCGCGTCGCCTACGTCGGGGACCTGGCCGAGATCGCGGTCAAAGGACCGGCCGGCAAGGCCGACCTGTCGGAAGCATGGATCCAGGACGGCCTCGCGCTCTGCCGGGCCGGGGGCACCATGAGGTGGTGAGCAAACGATCCGTCCGAAGCTTTCAACGATGCTGAAGCTCCCCCGCACCATCCGCCTCGATCCCTCCGACACCTTCGTGTTCGAGCGGACGGCCGAGCCCGGGGAGTGGGCGGTTGTCGGGTCGTTCCTGTTCTGGGACGCGGACATCCCGAACCTTGCCGGCAAGGCGCGGGCGGCGTTCCGGGCCGGGTTCGTGGGCGTGGACTCTTTGGGCTTCTCGACCCTCGTGGTCGTCGCCAAGGCGACGGAAGAGGAGCGGGACGGGGCGGTCGAGGCGCTCGCGCGGCACATCCACGGGAAGCTCGGGGCGCCGAGCCTCGAGGAGGCGCGGGGTGCGGCGCGGGAGGAGGTCGATTTCGCGGCTTCCTTGTGCCAGGAGGACGAGGGCACGGTGATCGCCATGCACCGCACCCTGGAGGGCGAAAAGATCCGCGAGCAGTTCCGCAGCCTGCATCGGCGCGACCCTGCCATCGCCGGCGCCGACCGCCTGCACGCCCATGCCCGCGCCTTCGAGGTCGTCGAGACCGACGAGGACGAGCCGGCGGAGCAGGTCGACCTCGCCGGGATGATCGAGGCGAAGCGCTGATGCCCGAGTTCTGG
>DASVVU010000069.1:0-1606 GCA_036386395.1 Beijerinckiaceae bacterium
CGGGTCGACCGTGACACGTTCCGCAAGGCAGCGGCAGCGGATGCGCGCGTCGCGGTGGCCCCGCCAGCATCGGCGCCTGTGGCGGCGGCGGCCGACCGCGAGGACAGGCGTCCCCTTATCGTGATCGACCCCGGGCACGGCGGCATCGACCCCGGCGCGCATGCGCCGACGGGGGTGCCGGAGAAGGACATCGTCTTCGCCTTCAGCCAGCGCCTCAAGGCACGGCTCGAGGCCAAGGGCCGCTATCGCGTCGTCATGACACGCGACGACGATGTCTTCATTCCATTATCCGAGCGGGTGCGCATCGCCCGCGCCGCGAAGGCCGACCTGCTCATCTCCATTCACGCCGACACGATCTCGGGAGCCCCGCAGGTTCGCGGCCTGACCGTCTACACGGGCTCCGAGCGGGCCTCAGATGCCGAGTCGGCCCAGGTCGCCGATCGCGAGAACAAGGCCGACGCCGTCGCCGGGCTCGAGTCGGAGGACGCCGCCGACGAGGGTGTCGCCGACATCCTGCAGGATCTCATCCGGCGGGAGACGCGGGGCTTCTCGCACGCGTTCGCGGGCAAGATGATCCGCGAGCTCTCCCCGGTGATGAAGCTCAACGTGAAGCCCCACCGCGAGGCCCGCTTCGTCGTCCTGCGCGCTCCGGACGTCCCCGCGGTGCTCGTCGAGCTTGGCTATCTCTCGAGCAGCAAGGACACGGATCTCCTCACCTCCGACCAGTGGCGCGACCGCATGACCGCGTCCATGTCCGGGGCCATCGACCGATTTTTCTCGACCCGCCTTGCCAAACAGGGAACCGCCCCAGTTTCACCATAGATCGCGGCCAATCGGGAGCCGCGGGGGCACGATTCCGTTGAGCTTTGGCGATCTGTTCGCCTGAGGGCGCAAGGGTCGGGGTCCGGAGACAAGACAACGCCCGCTTCAAGGGCGACGCTCACAACGACGGATCAACAGCGGATGCGCATCGCCCTACGCTTCTTCGGTTTCCTGTTCAGCATCGGGGCCCTGCTCTTCGTGCTGGCCGCGATCGGCGGCGCCTACTTCTACTGGAAGTACTCGAAGGACCTGCCCGACCACGCGCAGCTCGCCAACTACGAGCCGCCGGTGATGACCCGCGTGCACGCGGGCGACGGCAGCCTGATCGCCGAATACGCCCGCGAGCGGCGGCTCTACCTGCCGATCCAGGCCGTGCCGAAGCTCGTCGTCGGCGCCTTCCTGTCGGCCGAGGACAAGAACTTCTATCGCCACAGCGGGGTCGATCCCGAGGGCGTCGTGCGCGCCATCGTGGCGAATTTCCAGCGCGGCAAGAAGCAGGGCGCCTCGACGATCACGCAGCAGGTCGCCAAGAACTTTCTTCTCACCAACGAGCAGACCCTCGAGCGCAAGGTCCGCGAGGCGCTGATAGCGCTGCGCATCGAGGCGACCTACTCGAAGGAGCGCATCCTCGAGCTCTACCTCAACGAGATCTTCCTCGGCACGCTCACGCCCGGCCGAAACCTCCACGGCATCGCCGCGGCGGCGCTCGACTACTTCGGCAAGTCCGTGCACGAGCTGACGCTCGGCGAGGCGGCCTATCTCGCCGCACTCCCGAAGGGGCCGA
>DASVVU010000070.1:0-12132 GCA_036386395.1 Beijerinckiaceae bacterium
ACGAGCCGCGATGAACGCGATCCTCGAGAGCGCGGCGGCTGCATCCGCCGCGGCGGGGCGGGAGACCGCCGGCCCGGCGATCGAGGACTACGCCATCGTTGGGGACTGCCGCACCGCCGCGCTCGTCTCGCGCGAAGGCGCGATCGACTGGCTGTGCCTGCCGCACTTCTCGGGGCCGAGCGTCTTCGCGGCGATGCTCGACCGGGAACGCGGCGGGCATCTCTCGATCGCGCCCGAGGCGCCGTTCCGGGCAAGACGGCGCTATGTCGGCGCGACGCCGGTGCTGGAGACGACCTTCGAGACCGCCGAAGGCACGGCCCGCCTCGTCGACTTGATGCCGGTCGCCGCGGACCCGGGCGGCATCCGGCCGATGCGCGAGGTCCTGCGCATCGTCGAGGGCGTCGCGGGCGAGGTCGCCCTCGAGATCCGCTTCGCGCCGCGGCCCAACTACGCGCGCGCCACGCCGCGGCTCCGCCCGCGCGGCAAGCTCGGATGGGCCTGCACCTGGAAGGACGAGCTTTTCCTTCTCCACGCGGAAGCGCCGCTCGGGCTTGCGCCGGACGGACGCGCCGTCACGGGGCGAATCCGCGTGCAGCCGGGCGAGAAGGTCGCGGTGTCGCTCTCCTACGCCAAGGCGGACATCGGCGTCGCCGCGCCTCTCGGCGGTCACGCACAGGAGCGCCTGCATGCGACGATCGACTGGTGGGAGGGCTGGAGCGGCCGTTGCGCCTACGACGGCCCGCATCGCGATGCGGTCGTCCGCAGCGCGATCACGCTGAAGCTCATGACCTTCGCCCTGTCCGGGGCGGTCGTCGCGGCGCCGACCGCGTCCCTGCCGGAAGCGATCGGCGGCGGGCGGAACTGGGACTACCGCTATTGCTGGATCCGCGACGCGGCCCTCACCATGCGGGCCTTCACGGGCCTCGGCTACCGCGAGGAGGCCGCGTCCTTCCTGCAATGGCTCCTCCATGCCACCCGCCTGACCTGGCCCGAGCTCCAGGTCATGTACGACGTGTACGGACGGACCGACCTGCGGGAACGGGAGCTCGCCCACCTCTCCGGCTTCCGCGGCTCGCGCCCGGTGCGGATCGGCAACGGCGCCCACGAGCAGCTCCAGCTCGACGTCTACGGCGGCATCCTGTCGGCCGCTTTCGACTACGTGGTGAGCGGCGAGACGCTGCAGGCCGACGAGGGCCGGCTCCTCGCCGGCTTCGGCAAGGTCGCGGCGCGGCAATGGCGCGAGCCGGACAGCGGAATGTGGGAGATCCGCGGCGAGCGACGCCACTACACGGTGTCGAAGGTGATGTGCTGGACCGCGCTCGACCGGCTCGTCGGGCTCGCCGAACGCGGGCTCGTGCGCATCGAGGCGGCGCGCGTCCGCGCCGAGCGCGACGCCATCGCCGCGGCGATCGAGGCGCGCGGCTACAACGCGGGCCTCGGCAGCTATGTGAGCGAGTTCGACGGCGACCGCGTCGACGCCGCGCTGCTGCTCATGGCCTGCGTCGGGTACAAGGACCCGCGCGACGGGCGCATGCGCGGCACCTTCGACGTCATCCGGCAGCGGCTCGGGCGGGACGGCCTCCTTTACCGCTACGAGGAAGGCTACGACGGTCTGCCCCGGCGCGAAGGCACGTTCGGCATCTGCGGCTTCTGGGCGGTCGAGAACCTCGCGCGACGCGGCGACCTCGACGAGGCGCAGGACGCCCTCGGACGCATGCTGCGCTTCGCCAACGACGTCGGGCTCTATGCCGAGGAGATCGATCCGGAGGCCGGCACTGCCCTCGGCAACTTCCCGCAGGCCTTCACCCACGTCGGTCTGATCAACGCCGCCCTGGCGATCGCGGCGGCCCGGCAAGACCGCCGGCCATGAGCGGGATCCCGCTTCCTCCGTTCTGGAGCATGATGACGTGGGGACTTATCGCGACCGTCGCCATGACGACCATCCTGCAGGGCGCGCAGGGGCTCGGGCTGTCGCGGCTGAGCCTTCCCTTCCTCGCCGGGACCTTCTTCACCGGCGACCGGCGCCGGGCCGTGATCGTCGGCTTCGCGTTCTACGTCGCCGGCGGCTGGATTTTCGCGTTCCTCTACTTCCTGCTCTTCGCCAGCCTCGGGCTCTACGCCTGGTGGCTCGGCGCCCTCGCCGGGCTCCTGCACGGGCTGTTCCTGCTCGCGGCCGGCCTGCCGCTCCTGCCCTACGTCCACCCGCGCATGGCGTCCGAGTACGACGGGGCCACGGCGATGCGGCAGCTCGAGCCGCCCGGCTTCATGGGGCTGAACTACGGCCACCGCACCCCTCTGACGACCCTCCTCGGCCAAGCGGTCTACGGCGCCGTGCTCGGCGGCCTGCCGCAGCTGCATGAACTTCTACAGCGCGGCTGAGGCGCGTATAGCTCGGCGGATCATCACCTAGCCTACGGACACCTCCCATGTGGCCCGACACCCGGCTTATCGACCTCCTCGGCGTCGAGCACCCCATCGTCCAGGCTCCGATGGCCGGAGCCGTGTCGCCCGAGATGGTGATCCAAGTCTCGGAAGCAGGCGGGCTGGGCTCGCTGCCGTGCGCCACGCTCACGCCGGACCAGGCGCGCAACGATCTCGGCGTGATCCGGCAGAGGACCTCGCGGCCGATCAACCTGAACTTCTTCTGCCACGCGCCGCCGCGCCCCGACCCGGCCAGGGAAGCCCGCTGGCGGGACCGGCTCAGACCCTACTACGCCGAGCTTGGAATCGACCCGGACGCGCCCAACCCCGCGGCCGTTCGAAACCCGTTCGATGACGCCTTTTGCCGGGTCGTGGAGGAGCTCGAGCCCGAGGTCGTCAGCTTCCACTTCGGTTTGCCGGCGCCCGACCTGCTCCGGCGCGCGAAGGCGGCCGGCGCTCGGGTCCTGTCGTCCGCAAACTCGGTCCGGGAGGCACGCTGGCTGGAGGAGCGAGGCTGCGATGCCATCATCGCTCAAGGCTTCGAGGCCGGTGGCCACCAAGCGATGTTCCTGAGCCACGACGTCGAGACCCAGGTGGGCACGATGGCCCTCGTCCCCCAGGTCGCCGACGCCGTGACGGTGCCGGTCATCGCGGCCGGGGGGATCGCCGACGGGCGCGGCATCGCAGCCGCATTCGCGTTGGGCGCCTCGGGCGTTCAGATCGGCACCGCCTACCTCCTTTGCCCCGAGGCGACGATCAGGCCCGTGCACCGCCAGGCGCTGCTGAGCGCGCACGAGAACGAGACGGCGCTGACCAACGTCTTCACGGGCCGGCCCGCGAGAGGGATCATGAACCGCGCCATGCGCGAGATCGGTCCCCTATCCGACGCCGCCCCGGATTTCCCCCTTGCCGCGACCGCTCTGGCCCCGCCGCGGACGAAAGCCGAAGCGGCCGGCCGGGACGACTTCACCGCGCTCTGGGCAGGTCAGGCGTTCCGCCTCGCGCAGGAGATGTCGGCAGGCGACCTCACGACCATGCTGGCTCGCGACGCACAGATGCGGCTGGAACGCGGGTCCGCGCACGAGTAAGCCGGCCGCCGCACAGGTCAAAGGAGGGTTCCGGTGGATCTAGCGCGCCTCGCGGCCGACGGCATCGTCGCCGCTTCCGCCGACGCGGTGGTGGCGACCGACCGCGACGGGATCATTCGGTTGTGGAATCCTGGGGCAGAGCGGATCTTCGGGCACCGCGTCGACGAGGCGATTGGGCAATCGCTCGACCTGATCATCCCCGAGCGCCTCCGGCCCGCCCACTGGGACGGCTGGCGGCGCGTCGTCGAGACCGGCCGGAGCCGATACGGCGACGGAGATCTCCTGTCGGTGCCCGCCGTCCGCAAGGACGGCGAACGGATCTCGGTCGAGTTCACGATCGTGCCGCTCAAGGACGAGAGCGGCCGCATGGTCGGCATGGCGGCGCTCATGCGCGACGTGACCGAGCGCTTCGAGGAGATGAAGGCGCTTCGCCGACAGCTGGCCGCCGCCGGACCGGCCGGGCGCGCCGCGGGCGCGTGAGATGCCGCACCCGTTCTTCACGATCGGGCATTCGACGCGCTCGCTTCCGGAGTTCGTGGAGCTGTTGCGGGCGGCCGAAGTCCGGCTCGTCGCCGACGTCCGCACGGTGCCGCGGTCCCGCACAAACCCCCAGTTCAACCGCGACGTCCTGCCGGAGAGCCTGGCGGCGTTCCAGATCGCCTACGAGCACATCGCCGAGCTCGGCGGCCTGCGCGGCCGGCAGCGGCTTGCGCAGCCCTCCCCGAACGGCTTCTGGGAGAACGGAAGCTTCCGGAACTATGCCGATTACGCCCTCTCCGAGAGCTTCGGCGCCGGCCTCGTGCGGCTGCGCGAGCTCGGGGCCGAGCGGCGTACGGCGATCATGTGCGCCGAGGCGGTCTGGTGGCGCTGCCACCGGCGCATCATCGCCGACTATCTCTTGGCCGCGGGCGAGCCGGTGTTCCACATCCTCGGACCCGGCAAGATCGAGGAGGCCAGGATGACCCCCGCCGCCCGGCCGGCGCCGGGGCGGGGCCTCGTCTATCCGCCTGGAGAGACGCCACGATGAGCCGGAGCGGCCTCACTCATTCGGCGGCCGCGAGGACGTCCGGTGTCTGCCAGGCGAGATGCTGCCCGCCGTCGACCGCGATCATCTGGCCCGTGACGCTCTTCGCGCTCGCCAGGAAGAGCACGGCCTCGGCGATCTCCTCCGGGCTCGGGCCGTGGCCGAGGGGCACGGACGCGCCTTGACGGGCGAAGTCGTCCCGCCGCTGCCGGCGGCTCGCGAGCGTCGGACCCGGGCCGACGGCGTTGACCCTGATCCGCGGCGCGAGCGCCTGCGCCATGGTCTGCGTCGCCGTGAAGAGGGCGCTCTTCGACAGCGTATAGGAGAGGAAGTGCGGCGTGGGCTTCAAGACGCGCTGGTCGATCACGTTGACGACGGTGCCTTCGACGCCGTCGGGAAGCTGGCCGGCGAAGTCGCCCGCGAGGAAGACGGGCGCCCGCAGGTTCACGCCGAAATGCCGCTCCCACACAGCTTCGTCGAGCGAGCCGATGTCGTCCGGCTCGAAGACGGAGGCATTGTTGACGAGGAGCGTGACCGGGCCGAGCGCCGCACCCGCCCGGGCGACGATCGAGCGCACCGCGGCGGCATCGGCGAGATCGGCTTCGATCACGGCGGCCCGGCCGCCCGCCGCCTGGATGGCCCGGCCGAGCGCCTCTGCTTCGCGCCCGGACCGGTGGCAATGGATGGCGACGGCCCAGCCGTCGCTTGCGAGCCGCTTCACGATCGCCTGTCCGATCCGCCGCGCGCCGCCGGTCACCAGGGCTGTCCGCATCGCCACCTCTGCCCGCAATAGGTTCGCCGCACCGTTGGATGAGCGGCGCACGCCGAGGTTCCCGCAGCCGGGAACCTTTCCGGTCCGCGGCCATCCAATTGGCCGACGACGCAGCTTGGAGAGACAGATGCACGGGACGCTCGCGAAGATTCAGATCGAGCAGGACATCCGGGAGCGCCCGAGCCGCGAGGCGGCCGAGGAGGCGGTCCGCACCCTGATCCGCTGGGCCGGGGAGGACCCGGACCGGGAAGGGCTGGCCGATACGCCGGCGCGCGTGACGCGGGCCTACGCGGAATGGTTCGAGGGCTACGAGCAGGACCCGGCCGGGATCCTCAAGCGGACCTTCGAGGAGGTCGGCGGCTACGACGACATCGTGGTCCTGCGCGACATCCCGTTCGAATCCTGCTGCGAGCACCACATGGCCGCGATCCGGGGGACCGTCAGCGTCGGGTACCTGCCGAGAAACCGGGTCGTCGGCATCTCGAAGCTGGCGAGGGTGGTCGACGCGTTCGCGCACCGCCTCCAGGTGCAGGAGCGGCTGACCGCGCAGATCGCCGACACGATCGACGAGGTCCTGGCTCCCCGCGGCGTCGGCGTCATCGTCAAGGGGACGCATGCCTGCATGGCGACGCGCGGCGTGCGCAAGCACGGCGTCTCGATGGTGACGAGCCGGATGCTCGGCGCCTTCCGCGACGACCCTGCGGCGCGTCAGGAGTTCCTGGCCGCCCTCGCCTGACCCGTGATATTCCCCATCCCTCAGAGAGGTGACTCATCATGCAGACCGCGACGGCGAAGCGCCGGGACGTCTCCCACTCCACCGACACCGAGCTTGTGGACCTGGTCCGGAGCGGAAACGGCGATGCGTTCCGGGCCATCATGCAGCGCTACAACCAGCGCCTCTACCGGGTCGCGCGCGGCATCGTGCGGGACGAGGCGGAGGCCGAGGACGTGCTGCAGGAGGCCTATTTGCGCGGCTTCGCGGCGTTGCGCGATTTCCGCGGCGACAGCGGGCTCGCGACGTGGCTCACCCGCATCGTGATGAACGAGGCTTTCGGCCGGATGCGCCGGCGGCGGCCGACGGAAGCGCTCGAGAGCCTCGACCGTGCGATCGAGCAGGGAGATACCCGCGTGATCATGTTCCCGGGCGTCCACGCCACTCCGAGCCCCGAGGTCGCCGCCGCGCGCGCCGAGGTGCGCCGGATCCTCGAGCACGCGATCGACGAGCTGCCTGAGACCTTCCGCCTCGTCTTCCTGATGCGCGACGTCGAGGAGCTGAGCATCGAGGAGACCGCGGCGCAGCTCGACATCCGGCCCGAGACGGTCAAGACGCGGCTCCACCGGGCCCGCAAGCTCCTGCGCCAGCATCTCGACGCGAAGCTCGCCTCGGTCCTGAAGGACGCCTTCCCGTTCGAGGGCGCGCGTTGCGCCCGTATCACTGACGGCGTCATGGCGCGGCTGGGATTGGCGGAGCCGATTCTAGTCGAGGGTGCTCAGGGTAGCGATGCTGCTCCGCGGCGGCCGATCGTGGCTGACTAGGGACGCGACATGACTGAGGATCTTGCCGGGAAGGTCTGCACGCCTTGTCAGGGCGGAGTTGCTCCGCTCGGCCCCGACGACGCGGCGCGGTATCTGGCCGAAGTCCCCGGCTGGACGCTTGTCCAGGGGGGAAGCGCCATCGAGCGCACGTACCGCTTCGGGAATTTTCGCGAGGCGCTTGCGTTCGTCGACCGCGTCGGCGCGCTGGCCGAGCGCGAGGGCCACCATCCGGACATCTGCTTCGGCTGGGGCTACGCGAAAATCTCCCTGCAGACGAAGAAGATCAAAGGCCTGCACGAGAACGACTTCATCATGGCGGCGAAGATCGATGGGCCGGCGTTGGCTTGAGAGATCATGTACGGCGCCGACCGGCCGCTGCTCCGCATGCGGAACGGGCAGTTCGCCAAGGACGGCGAGTTCCGACCGGTGTCGTGGGACCGCGCCTTCGACGAGACGGCGCGGCAATTCAAGCGCGTCCTGAAGGACAAGGGTCCGGGCGCGGTCGGCATGTTCGGCCCCCGGCCACTACGAGCCGGGCGCGCCCATAGGGCGCTTAGGCACCCCGAAGGCTGCCCCGGAAGGGGCGGCCCCGCAGCGGGTCCCGAAGAGCGGTGGTCGAGGCGGCTGGAAGCGCCCCGTCCGAGGAGGCCGGGGCGAGAGAACCGCGGGGACGCCACAGGCCGGCCGTCCAAGTTTCTTCGGCGTCCCCTCCTCGCCTTTTCACAAGGCCGGAGTCCGCCTCGGGCACTTAGCCCGGGGTGGATTCCGTGCGCCCGATAGTCCCCGATCATCCCCTTCTTTCGGAGACGCCCATGCCGGCAAACCCGCCGACCGTCGCGGCAAGATCGCCGCGCTCGCAGAGACCTCCGAAAGGGGAGATGCCTTCGGGTTTCGCGGAGGCCGGGGTTGAGCCACATCAAGGCGGCCGTTCCGGGCATCCGTAGAAAGGTCCTATGTCCGCGCCCTCAGGCCCGGTCCTCGTCGTCGATGACGACGCGGCGGTCCGCAATTCGTTGAAGTTCGCCCTCGAGATGGAGGGCTTCGACGTGCGCGCCTATGACGGCGGCCCGGCGCTCCTCGCCGACGCGGCGCTCGCCTCCGGCGGCTGCCTCGTCGTCGACCAGCAGATGCCCGGACTCACCGGGATCGAGCTCGTCGACCGCATCCGCGACCTCAGCCTCGACATCCCGGCGATCCTCATCACGGCTAAGGCGAGCGACGACCTGCGCCTCAGCGCGGCGCTCAGCGGCATCCGGCAGGTCCTGGAAAAGCCCCTCGAGGACGGCGCCCTCCTCGACGGCATCAGGAGCGCGCTTGCCGCCGGGTAAGCCCGCCGGAGCCTCGCGTGAAGGCGGGCCCGCAGGGCGTTCGCAGTGACGGCGAGGTCCTTCGCCCGCGTCGGCACAGACCTCATTCGGTCGAGCCTCACCCGAAGCACCGTTCGGGTATGATCCAGGCCGTTTAGAGCGGATGCCGCAACGCGGCGGTCTGGGCCCCATGAGCCTGCGGCACATGATTCGCCATGGGCGCTTGGCTGATGAGATTGCACGTGCTTATCTGATGAAACTAAAACACAGGTTGCATGTGCTTGCAGACTCGGATTCAGTTTTGTCGGCCCTCAAGTCTGCGGTCCCTCCGACAGCTCCCGCGCGTGGTGCAAGCACCGGATTTGCTGCATCCGAGACGCGGTCGATCATGGCGCTCGCGCAGAAGATGCGCCGGATCTTTCAGCTTCCCGTTGCCGACGCTCCGCGGCTGCATCTGCTTGGCGGCGAGTTCGAGGCCGCCACCGTCGAGGCGGCCGGAGGCAACCAAACGGTTAGCGTGACCGGAATAGGTCTCGACCTTTGGCAGGCCGCCCGGTCTTGCGTATCCGAAGGGGTGGAGTTCCTATCCCAGCTCGCGCCGCCTGGACGCGATTTCATCACCGGGCCGCCGGACCGGACGGCTCATGGGCTCGCACCTGAGGTCGTTGCCCAGCTTCTTGCACTATCGGGCTTTGATGCCTCCAGGCCGGCCGCGGCGCTCCGCTGGGCGGAAGGAAGGTCGGTGTCGGGGGATGTCTCGATCCTGGTTCCGGCTGCACTATGCTACCGAAACATTCGGGACCGGCACGATCCTGAACCGCGAATCAAGCTGAGCAGCGGGTGCGGCGCCGCTCTGACGCGAGAAGCGGCTCTGCTCCACGGCTTGCTCGAGCTCGTCGAGCGCGACGCGGTCGCGCTGTGGTGGCTCGGCGGACTTCCGGGCGGACTGCCGCCCGGAGGATCGGAAGTTCCGGCCGAACTGCAGGACCAATTGGGCCGAGAGGCGTCGACGCGGGTCAGCTGGCTTCTCGACATCACCACCGATCTCGGGATTCCCTGCGTTGCCTCGTTCTCGACGGGCGCAGACGGTCGGGGCCTTGCCTGCGGATTTGCGGCTCGCCTCGGCTATCGCGAAGCCATCCGCGCGGCGGTATTCGAGATGTGCCAGATGGAAGTCGGCATTTATCTTATCCTGCTGAAGCGCCAGCAGGACGGCGACCAGGCGCTCGGCGACGTGGACCGCAAGTACCTCCGCCGCGCCTTCGGCTTCGACGTCGGCCGATGCGCGCTGCTGTTCCCCTCCGCCGACCGGGTCCGCGAGGCTGGATCGCGGCCGGGAGAGGCAATCGCGCCGGTTCAAGCCCTTTCGGCCCGCCTGGAGAGCCGCGGCGTCGACGCATTCTGGGTCGACCTGA
Source organism: Beijerinckiaceae bacterium (assembly GCA_036386395.1). GTDB lineage: Bacteria > Pseudomonadota > Alphaproteobacteria > Rhizobiales > Beijerinckiaceae > JAJKJG01. The sequence continues at coordinate 9,564 of DASVVU010000070.1, forward strand.
CGCGGGCCGAATTGGGCTTTTCCTCGGGACGCGCTTTGGCGCCCGCACTGCAATCCTACCCTTCTAACCTGGTGACGCCTCGCTTGATGCGTCAGATCGCAGAGACCGGCGGCGGCTTCGGCCTTACGAGCGGCATCGAGCTGATGTAGATGATGGCAGCCCCCGCCCAAGGAGCCGCGACGGATGCTGACGCCTCGGTTCGACCGACTCCGTGCGACGGGCCGGAGCTCCTGGTGTCGCTTCTCGGCGGCGCCTCGCTTCACTTTCGTGGTCGACGGGTTGAGCTCAACAATCGCAAGGCGACGGCCCTCGTCGGCTATCTGGCCTTAGCGCCCGAGCACCGCGATACCCGGGAGCGCATCGTCGGCCTCCTCTGGAGCGAAACGGACGAAGCGAAAGCGCGCGCGACGCTCCGGCAGGTGCTCAGGGAGCTGAGATCCATTTTCGAGCATTGCGGCTACGGCGGCTTTTCGACGGAGCGAAACGAGATCGGGTTCAAGCCGTCGACCGTACTCCTCGATGTGAGCTCGGCGCTGGAAAGCGTCACGGCTGGCCGCCCGCACGAAGTCCTTCTCGATCGCACCCGCGTCACGGAGACCCTGCTTCTCGGCTACGAGGACGTGGATCCCTCGTTCCGCGTTTGGCTGCTGGTGACCCGCGAGAACCTGCGCCGGCGGCTGATCCGAGGGCTTGAGGACCAGCTCGCGGGAAAAGCCTGGGCTCCGGATGAAATGCGCCGTCTCGCCGAGGCATTGATCCAGCTCGATCCGACCCATGAAGGAGCCTATCAGGCGCTGATGCGGTCCCATACCGACGCGGGCGACATCTCGAGCGCGCTCAGCGCCTACAAGAAGCTCTGGGACCTGCTCGACGACGAGTACGGCATGGAGCCGTCGGACAAGACCCAGAAACTCGTCTCCGAAATCAAGAGCGGCGACTACACACCGCCAAGCGGCCCGGTACGGCTCCATGAGAGTTCGGCGCCCGCACTGCCTGGAAACCTGGCTCAGGTGCCGGTCGAAGCTTCCGCAGTGCAGGCAGGCGGCCTCCCGCCGAAACTCGCATTGGTCGTAGAACCCTTCGATTGTGAAGGCGTGCCGACGGACAAGAGATACATGGCGCTCGGCTTTCGCTACGAGCTCATCTCCCGGCTTGTCCGCTTCCGGGAATGGGCGCTCGTCGACGGCGGCTCCCACTCAGGCGCGGTCCGTCCCAATTCGAGCCTGCCGCACTATCGCATCACCGGGAACCTGTTCCAAGACCGCAACGCGTTGAACGCAACCCTCACCCTGCAGGTGGCCGAAACGGGTGTCGTGATCTGGAGCGAGCGTTACAGCCTCTCGCTCCCCGATTTCTTCCCGACGCAACAGCAGATCCTGCACGGCCTCGCGACCACGCTCAACGTGCATGTGTCCGCCGAACGCCTGGCCAGGACGGCGAGCGCCCCCGACGTCTCGCTCGACATCTACGACCGCTGGCTGCGAGCCCAGGCCCTGATCTCGCACTATCGGCCTTCGAACCACGAGCGGGCTGCCCAGATCCTCGAATCGATCGTCTCGACGGAGCCCAACTTCGCTCCCGCCTACAGCAGCCTCGTCCAGCTGGAGAATTCCTGGCACATCGTCTTCCCGGGGGTCTATCGCACCATCGCGCGGCATCACAGGGCGCTGTCGCTGGCGCGAACGGCGGCGACCCTGGACCCGCTCGATTCGCGCGCGCATCTTTGCCTGGCATGGTCGCACGCCATGAACGGCCAGTTCGAGATGGCGGTCGCGAGCTTCCGCCACGCCCGCACCCTCAACGAGCACGATCCCTGGACGACGACCTCGGCCGCGCTCGGGCTCGCCTACAGCCACGAGCTCGAGGAGGCCCTCGCGTTCGCGGACCGGGCGATCGAGCTCGGCCCGCTCGCGACCCCGATCCACTGGTGCTACCAGAGCACGGTCCGGCTGCTCTGCGGCGACGACGCCGGCAGCGTCGGCGCCGCCGAGCGTGCCGGCGACGCCATCAACTACTTCCTGGGCTGGCGCGCCGCGGTCCTCGCCCACGCGGGGCGACTTGCCGAGGCAGAGGTGGAAGGACGGCGCTTCGTGAACGTCATCCGCAGCGTCTGGGCAGGCGCCACGGAGCCCAGCGACGAGACCGTCGCCCGCTGGCTCCTGCACTGCTTCCCCTTCCGCCGGGAGGAGGGCCGCGAGCGCCTGCGCCAGGGGCTGGAGCTCGCGGGGGTTCCCGCTCCTTCCCAGTGGGAACGTCAGGTGCAGTGGGCAATTGTGTAGTCACCGACGCGGAAGGTGAAAAATTCCTTGTTATCCTGATGCTGGCCGTTTAACAGACGCTCCTCGTAGAAATCGGGCATTGGGTATTTCCCACCCGTGTTGAGGTTGTCGAGGGTGTTCTGGACGAGTTCGGCCGGAGGGAGGCGGATCATCAGCACTTCCTTGCCGGCTTGCACAAATACGAGCGCCTTGATGTAGTCGTCCGGCGCCTTGGGAAGCTCGAGAATGCCGGTTGTCTGTTTGACGAACTCGTCCAGATTCGCAGGACGAGTGTCCGGATCAAGGGACCA
>DASVVU010000071.1:0-40760 GCA_036386395.1 Beijerinckiaceae bacterium
ATGTGATCGAATGAGGCGGCGGGAGATCATCGCGCTTCTCGGCGCTGCGGCCCTAGCGCCTCCGCTCGCGGCGCGCGCGCAGCCGGAGCGCCGGGTCGGCCGCGTCGGCATCCTCACGACCACGAGCGAGCACGATCCCGAGTGGAAGTCCGAGAAGGCGGCGTTTCTCGAACCGATGAGCGGCTTCGGGTGGACGGAAGGGCGGAACCTGCAGATCGAGTACCGCTTTGGCGCCGGCGATCCGTCGCGACTCGCGGAAGCCGGGCGGGAACTCGTGGACCTCAGGCCCGATGCGCTGCTGACCAGGAGCACCACGTCCGTCAGAGCCCTCCTCGCGCACACCCGCAAAATTCCCATCGTCTTCGTCTCCGTTTCCGATCCGGTCGGAGAGGGCTTTGCGGCAAGCCTTGCGCGTCCCGGCGGCACCGTCACGGGCTTCACCAATGTCGAGCCGACAATGGGCGGCAAATGGCTCGAGCTGCTGAAGGAGATCGCGCCCCGCGTCCGGCGCGTCGGCGTCTTGTACAATCCGGCCGTCGCAGTCGGCGGCGGCGCCTTCTTCCTGCGTCCCATCGAGGCCGCGGCGCCATCCTTCGCGCTCGCCCTCGACCTCATGCCGGTCCGCACCATCGCCGAAGCGGAAAACGCCTTGGAGGCGCTCGCGGGCTTACCGGACAGCGGCCTCGTCGTGCCGCCGGACGTTTTCATCGTGGCCAATCGTGCGGCGGTCATCGGGCTTGCCGCCCGCCACCGCCTGCCGGCGGTCTATGCGTTCCGCAACATGGCGGCCGAGGGCGGGTTGCTCTCCTACGGCGTCGACGTCGCCGACCTTTATCGGCGTTCGGCGGCCTACGTCGACCGCATCCTGAGGGGCGCCGCCCCGGGCGATCTGCCGATCCAGGCGCCGACCCGCTTCGAGCTCGTCATTAACCTGGCAACCGCGAGGACGCTCGGCCTGCAGGTCCCAAGGGAGCTGCTGCTGCGCGCCGACGAGGTGATCGAGTAGCCTATCCCGCCACCTCCACCTTCGCCTCCGCCTCCATCATCCGCGCGAGGCTGCGCATGCGGTTCGTGAGGCGCTCGCTCGCCAGCGCCTCGAGCTCGCGCGGCAGCTCGAGGACGATGGCGCCCCCGCGCATCACGAGGGGCGTCCGCGGCAGGACGCCCGCCATGGCGACGGAGATCGGGTAGGCGACGCGCATGAGGCCGGCAAGCAGCCGGGCGCGCTCGAAGAGGTGCGGGCCGGCGAGCGCGCGCAACCTGGCGCTCGCCTTGTCGGGCGAGATCCCCTCGTGGCGGAAGAACACCGACAGGGCGAGATAGGCCCGGCCGGGGTGGTCGAGCGCCACGAAAGCCGCGTTGGCGATGAGGTTGAAGCTCTGCTGGCCGCGGTAGTCCGGGTGCGCCCGCCAGCCGATGTCGGCGAGGAGGCAGGCGGCGTGGCGGTAGCGGCGCTCGTCCTCGGTCTCGGCGAGGCCGGCCGACTCGAAGAAGCGGTCGGTCCAGGCCCGCATCTCCCGGCCGTGGTCGGGGGCGCGGGAGCGGAGCACGTTGAACTCGTCCGCCGCCTCGATCAGCGGGTCGAGGCGGCGGCTCTCCTCGTCCAGCATCTCGTAGAGGAGGCCCTCGCGGACGCCGAGCGCCGAGACCGCGATCTTCTCGGGCCGCCCGGCCCTGATGATCTCCTCCAGCACGATCGCCCCGTAGGCGAGGAGCGGACGGCGGGCCTCGGAGACGCTCTCGATCTCCTTGAGGCTCGCGGCGTCCTTCTCCTCGACGAGGTGGAGGAAGCCTAAGCCGTCCTCCGGCTCGAGGACGTAGCCGTGCATGACGCGCAACGGATAGCCGCGCTCCGCCTGGTGCAGGCGGGCGAGCGCGCGCCAGGTGCCGCCGACGGCGTAGAAGGTGCGGCCCGCGAGGCGTTCAAGCTGGTCCGCCCGCTCCAGCGCCTCACGCACGATCTTCCGGGCCTTCTTCGGCGAGTTGTCCGAGAGGTCCTGGAGGGCGAGGCCGCCGAGCCGCAGGGTCACGCCGCGGCCGACCGCGTCGCCTCTCACGTCGACAAGCTCGAGGCTGCCGCCGCCCAGGTCGCCGACGATGCCGTCCGGCCGGTGGAACCCGGCAATCACGCCCTTCGCCGACAGCTCCGCCTCCCGCGCGCCGGGCAGGAGCTCGACCGGGCATCCGCAGGCGTCGGCGGCGGCCTGGAGGAAGGCCTCGCCGTTCGAGGCGTCCCGCGCCGCCGCGGTCGCGAGCACGTAGGTCTCGCCGACCCCAATGGTGCGGCACAGGATGCGGAAGCGGGAAAGCGCCCGAAGCGCCCGCTCGACCGCCTTGTCGTCGAGCCGCCCGGTCGTCGCGACGCCGCGCCCGAGGCCGATCAGCACCTTCTCGTTGTAGATCGGGGTGAGCGCGCGGGTCAGGCCCTCGTAGGCGACGAGGCGCACCGAGTTCGAGCCGATGTCGATGATGGCGATCGGCGCGCCGACGGCGAGCCGTCCGGGCGCGCCATGTCCTCTAAGATCAGGAACGCTGTCCACGCTTCAGGGCCCGCGGGCTCGACGTCTTGAGGGACTTGCCCCGTCCGGAGAGGCTCGGGTTCGTCATGAAGTGCTTGTGCGCGTTGAACGGCTCCTCGCCGGGGCCCGGCTGGATGCGCTCGCTCGCGCCGGTGCCCAATACCCGCCAGCTCTGCTGGTTGTCGAGGAGGTTCGCGATCATGATCTGGTCGAGCACCTGCTGGTGCACGGTCGGGTTGAGGATCGGGAGCAGCGCCTCGACCCGGCGGTCGAGGTTGCGCTGCATGAGGTCGGCCGACGAGATGTAGACGTGCGCCTTCGGGTGCGGCAGCCCGTGGCCGCCGCCGAAGGCGTAGACGCGCCCGTGCTCGAGGAAGCGGCCGACGATCGACTTCACCCGGATGTTGTCGGAGAGGCCCGGGATGCCGGGCCTGAGGCAGCAGATGCCGCGCACGACGAGGTCGACCTGCACGCCGGCGTGGCTCGCGTCGTAAAGCGCGTCGATGATCGCGGGGTCGACGAGGGCGTTGCACTTGCCCCAGATCGCGGCGGGCTTGCCGGCCTTCGCGAAGGCGATCTCCTCCTCGATGTGGGCGAGGAGCCGCTTCTTCAGCGTCACGGGCGACACCGCCATGCGCTCGAGCTCGGCGGGCTCGGCGTAGCCGGTGATGAAGTTGAAGATCCGCGACACGTCGCGCCCGGTCACCGGGTCGGCGGAGAAGAACGAGAGGTCGGTGTAGATGCGGGCCGTGACCGGGTGGTAGTTGCCGGTGCCGACGTGGCAGTAGGTGATGAGCTGGCCGGCCTCGCGGCGCACCACGAGCGAGAGCTTGGCGTGGGTCTTGAGCTCGATGAAGCCGAACACCACCTGGGCGCCGGCGCGCTCCAAGTCGCGGGCCCAGCGGATGTTCGCCTCCTCGTCGAAGCGGGCGTTCAGCTCGACGAGGGCCGTGACCGACTTCCCGGCCTCCGCCGCCTCCGCGAGGGCGGCGACGATCGGCGAGTTGGACGAGGTCCGGTACAGCGTCTGCTTGATCGCGACGACGTTCGGGTCGCGCGCCGCCTGGGCCAGGAACTGGACCACGGCGTCGAAGGACTCGTAGGGGTGGTGGACGACGATGTCCTTCTGCCGGATCGCCGCGAAGCAGTCGCCGCCGGCCTCGCGGATGCGCTCGGGGAAGCGCGGGTTGTAGGGCTTGAACTTGAGGTCGGGGCGGTCGAGGGCGACGAGCTGCGACAGCTCGTTCAAGGCCAGCATGCCGTCGACGACGAAGATCTCCTCGGGCGGGATCTCGAGCTCGTCGGCGACGAAATGGCGGATGTCCTCGGGCATGCCGGCCTCGACCTCGAGGCGGATCACGGTGCCGCGGCGGCGCTGCTTCAGCGCCGTCTCGTAGAGGCGCACGAGGTCCTCGGCCTCCTCCTCGATCTCGATGTCCGAGTCGCGGATGACCCGGAAGGCGCCCTGTCCTTTCAGCGTGTAGCCGGGGAAGAGGCGGCCGGTGAAGAGCGCGATCGCCTGCTCCAAGGCGATGAAGCGGGCGGCGCCGGTCTCGGCGAAGTCCGGCAGGCGGATGAAGCGCTCGATCTTCGAGGGCAGGCGGATGAGGGCCTTCAAGACCTTGCCCTCGGTCTTCACCTTGGCCTCGCCCTTGCGCACGAGCTGGAGGGCGATGGAGAAGCCGAGGTTCGGGATGAACGGGAACGGGTGCGCCGGGTCGATGGCGAGCGGCGTCAGCACCGGGAAGACGTAATGGAGGAAATGGTCCTCGAGCCAGGTGACCTCGGCCTTGGTCAGCGCGGCGGCGTCGACGAGGACGATGCCCTCGTGCAGGAGGTCGTCCTTCAATTCGCGCCAGCGCCGCTGCTGGTCCGAGGCGAGGTCCGAGACCGCCACGGAAATCTTGGCGAGCTGCTCGGCCGGGGTGAGGCCGTCCTGCGACAGGGTCGCGACGCCGGAGCGGACCTGGCCGACGAGGCCGGCGACCCGGACCATGAAGAACTCGTCGAGGTTGTTGGCCGAGATCGACAGGAAGCGGAGCTGCTCCAGGAGCGGATGGCTGCGGTTCTCCGCCTCCTCCAGGACCCGGCGGTTGAACTGGAGCCACGACAGCTCGCGGTTGACGAAGCGCTGCGGCGACTGGCGCAAGAGCGCGCCCTCGGCGCCGGGCTTGGCGGCCGACGCGGCCTCTCCCTTGGCCTCCGGCGTGCTCTTTGCCGGGACCTTGGCGGGAACGTCCTCGAAAACCTCGGCTTCGGCCTCGCGGGCCGCAGCGCCACGCACCACAGGGGCTCTCCATTCGTATGACCGGCCCGCCGCCGTCCGGCGGCAGTCTACGACAACTTGGCGACGGTTGGGTAAACCGCCTACTCCTCCTCCGTTCCCGCCGCCCCGGCCAGAAGCTCCGCCGCCATCGGCCGGGTGATGCGCCGGCCGCGGGACAGCGCCTCCCGGTCGAGGGCCGCGACCGTCTCGGCGGCGGCGGCAAGCGAGCGCTCGATGCGCAGGGCCAGGAAATCGACCACGGTCGTGTCGACCACGAGCTGGCGGTCGACGAAGAGCTTTACGAGCACCGCCCTCAGGAGCGCATCGTCGGGCGAGTCGAGGGAGACGGAGGGCGCGAGCCTGAGGCGGGACTTGAGGTCGGGCGTGCGGATATGAAGCTCGGCGACGGGGGCGGAGGTGGTGAGGACCACGAAGGCGCCGCGCTCGCGGGCGAGGTTGAGGAGGTGGAACAGGGCCGGCTCGTCGGCGCCGCCTCGATCGAGGTCCTCGATCACCAGGGCGCCGTTGGAGATGAGGTGCGGCACCCGCTCCATCGTCACCTCGAAGGCGTCGACGGTCCAGCCGTGCGCCTCGGTCGCCCAGATCGAGGCGAGGTGGCTCTTGCCGCTGCCCTTCGGCCCTTCGAGGAGGAGGACGGTGTCGGGCCAGTCCGGCCAGCGCTCGATGAGCCCGTAGGCCCGCTCGTTCGAGGGGCTGACCAGAAAGTCCTCGCGGCCGAAGCGGGGATCGAGGGGCAGGTCGAGGGTGAGCTGTTTCGGGGCGTCAGGCATCTGTCCCGGTCCGCGGCCCGGGCGGAGGCGGCAGCGCCGTCGTCTCTGTCGGCGTCAGCACCGTCGCGCCGCCGTGATAGAGGTGGCTCGCGAGGTACTGCTGCAGGGCGAAGCGCCCGAGCACGCCGGCAACGGCGGCGAGCGGCACCGCGAGGAGGAGGCCGACGAAGCCGAACAGCGAGCCGAAGGCGAAGAGCGCGAACATCAGCCACACCGGATGCAGCCCGACCGAGGCGCCGACGAGCTTCGGCGACAGGATGTTGCCCTCGATGAACTGGCCGAGGATGAAGATGCCCAGCGTCGCGAGGATCCAGGTCCAGTCGGGCCAGAACTGCACGATCGCGACCCCGACCGAGACGATGAGCCCGGTGAGCGAGCCGACGTAGGGAATGAAGCTCAGGAGCCCCGCGCCCATGCCGATGAGGGCGCCGAAGTTGAGCCCGATCATGGAGAGGCCGATGGCGTAGAACGCGCCGAGGAGGAAGCACACGATGGCCTGGCCGCGGATGAAGCCGGCGATCGCCCGGTCGATGTCGCGGGCGAGCATGCGCACGGTCTCGCGGTTGCGCACCGGCACCCAGCCGTCGACGGTCGCGATCATGCGGTCCCAATCGACGAGGAGGTAGAAGGCGACGACCGGGGTCACGACGAGGAGAGCGAAGACGCTGACGAGCGCCCGCCCGCCGGACCACAGGCCGCGCAGGAAACCGACCATCCAGGCCGTGCCCTGCCGCAGGAGATCGCCGACGGAGGTCTGCATGTTGGCGAGCGCGTCCGCGCCGCCGAAGCGCTCGAACAGCCGGCCGCCCCGCTCGACCGCCAGCGCCTGGAGCCGCGTCACGTACTGCGGCATCCGGTCGATGAGCGCCTCCATCTGGTGGAACAGGAGCGGCACCACGAGGACGAGGAGCAGGACGAACACGAGCACGAACACGACGAGAATCACGATCGTCGCGCCGAGCCGGCCGACCCCCGCCTTCTCCAGGCGGTCGGCGACGGGATCGAGGAGATAAGCCAGCGCGAGGCCGGCGACGAAGGGCAGGAGGATATCGCGCAAGACGTAGAGCGCGAGGATCGTGACCACGAGCGCGGCGATCCAGAACGCGACCTGTCTCTGGGTCACCATGGGTTTTAGCCCGCCGTCTCAGGCCGCCATGTGGCGCAGCCACTTGGCGAGATAGGCAGCGACCGAGGCGACGGTCAAGACGACGACGGCCCACATCGCCGCCGTGTCGAAGGCGGAAAGCTCGAGGCCGAAGGCCTTCTTGCCCAGCACGAGGGCCGCGAAGGCGATCTGCACCGCCGTGTTGAGCTTGCTGATGGCGAGCGGCTTGATCTCGACCGGGCGGTCCATGAGCCAGGACACCATGATGGCGGCGATGATCATGATGTCCCGCGACACGATCACGATGGCGAGCCACCCCGGCAGCACGCCGATGATCGGCAGGGTCACGTAGAGCGAGACGAGGAGCGCCTTGTCGGCGAGCGGGTCGATGTAGGCCCCGAACTCGGTGCGCATGTCGAGCCGGCGGGCCAGATACCCGTCGACGCCGTCGGACACGCCCGCAGCGAGGAACAGCGCGAAGGCCCAGCCCCACTCCCCTTGCATGAGCATGACGATGACCACCGGGACCATGAGAAGCCGGGCGATCGTGATGAGGTTCGGGAGCGTCATGGAGCGGGGACGGGGAGAGTGCCGGCCCTATCTACCCTCAGACCGGGAAAACCGCGAGGGGCGCGCGGCGCGCCGGCGCGATTGCCCAACCGCGGAGCGGGCTGATAGGGTCGTGCGTCCATAGACCAGGGCTGGCGATTGTCCCTTACACCGCCCGATACTGAGCTCTACCGCGCGATGAAAGAGGCTGAGGCTCGAAGCATCAGGGTTCTGGGAGTGTTCACGAACCCTCCAGGGATAGAGGCCAAATACTTCGCCGAAACCTTGGAAGGCGCCAGGACCTATGCGTCCAGCGCCGATGCCCGATTCAACGACGGACCGTACGGAATTGTGAAAACGACGATCCGCTCCGATCTTATCGAAGACGAGATGCGGGTGAGCGTGGACGACGGCATCCGGACGGTCGTGCTGCCGACCGAACTGCTTCCGTATCTGACGCGGCCTGAGACGGTGGAGTGACCGATGCACCTCGCCCGCAGAGCTGAGCAAGCCGACCTTGTAGCGACCGTGAGGTTTCGCACCGAGGCGGAGGGAGGACGGAAGACCGCGCCTACCAAGGATTCCCTGAGCGCCATCATGACTGTCGGACGTCGTAATTTCGATGTCCGATTGCAGCTTGCAAACCAAAAGCCGGTGCCCGGGCAAGAGGCCGTCATCTTGATCAATTTCCTGAATCCACGTGCCGCACGCGAATTCATCAAAGCCGGACAACGATTCACGTTGCGGGACTGGAGGGTGATCGCGGAAGGCACGGTCGACCGAGCGGACTTTCCCCCGGGCTGACGCCGCCAGCCTGTCCGAGCGCACTGCCGCTTGCGCTTGCCGCGAACGGGCCTTAGTCGCGGGCCCATGAACAAGCCGCAGGGACTGCCGCAGGGGCTCACCTACGCCGAGGCGGGCGTCGACATCGACGCCGGCAACGCTATGGTCGAGGCGATCAAGCCGCTCGTGCGGGCGACGCGGCGGCCCGGCGCCGACGCCGAGATCGGCGGCTTCGGCGGGCTGTTCGACCTCAAGGCCGCGGGATTCCAGGACCCGATCCTTGTCGCCGCGAACGACGGCGTCGGCACCAAGGTCAAGATCGCGATCGAGACCGGCCTCCACGCCACCATCGGCATCGACCTCGTCGCGATGTGCGTCAACGACATCGTGGTGCAGGGGGCCGAGCCCCTGCTGTTCCTCGACTACTTCGCGACGGGGAAGCTCGCGCCCGGGATCGGGGTCGAGATCGTGCGCGGCATCGCCGAGGGCTGCCGCATCGCCGGCTGCGCGCTCGTCGGCGGCGAGACCGCCGAGATGCCGGGCCTCTACGCCGCGGGCGACTACGACCTCGCCGGCTTCGCCGTCGGCGCGGCCGAGCGCGGCACCCTCCTGCCCCGCCCCGACATCTCAGCCGGAGACGTGCTCCTCGGCCTCCCCTCCTCCGGGGTCCATTCGAACGGCTTCTCGCTCGTGCGCCGCATCGTGGAGCACGCGGGCCTCGCGTGGGACGCGCCGGCGCCGTTCGCGCCGGGTCGGGCGCTCGGCGAGGCGCTCCTCGAGCCGACGCGCATCTACGTGAAGCCGCTCTTGGCCACGATCCGGGCGACCGGAGCCGTCAAAGGCCTCGTCCACGTCACCGGCGGCGGCTTCCCGGACAACATCCCCCGCGTCCTGCCGCAGGGCGTCGGCGTGCGCCTCGACCTCTCGGCGATCCCGGTGCCGCCGGTGTTCGGCTGGCTCGCCAAGGCCGGCGGGGTGGCGGAAGGCGAGATGCTGCGCACCTTCAACTGCGGCATCGGCATGATCGCGATCGCCGCCGCCGTCGACGCGGATCGGGTCGCGGAGGCGCTGCGCGCGGCGGGCGAGAGCCCCGTCGTCATCGGCGAGGTCGTCGCCGCACCGGAAGGCGAGCGGGTGCGCACCGCGGGCACCCTGAGGCTCTGACGTTGGCCGAAGCCGCGAAGAAGCGCATCGCCGTGCTCATCTCCGGGCGCGGCTCCAACATGGCGTCGCTCATCGAGGCCGCGCGGGCGCCGGACTACCCGGCCGAGATCGCCCTGGTCCTCTCGAACCGCCCCGAGGCGCCGGGCCTCGCCCGCGCCGCAGACGCCGGGATCGCGACCGCCATCGTCGATCACAAGACCCATCCGGAGCGCGAGGCCTTCGAGCGCGCCCTCGACCACGCGCTCGTCGAGCACCGGATCGAGCTCCTGTGCCTCGCAGGCTTCATGCGCATCCTGACGCCCTGGTTCATCAATCGCTGGCTCGGGCGGATGCTCAACGTCCACCCTTCGCTCCTGCCCCTGTTCAAGGGCCTGCACACCCACCGACGCGCGCTGGAGGAAGGGGTGCGCATCCACGGCTGCACGGTTCATTTCGTGACGCCCGAGCTCGATTCGGGTCCGATCATCGCCCAAGCGGCGGTGCCGGTGCTGCCGTCCGACACGGAAGAGTCCCTGGCCGCCCGGGTGCTGCGCCAGGAGCACGTGATCTATCCGCTCGCCCTCGGGCTCGTGGCGGGCGGCAAGGTGCGGCTCCAGCAAGGCCGCGTCGAGGTCGACGCGGACTGGGACGAAAGCGCAGCGCTGGTCTCCCCTTCTCCCGCTTGCGGGAGAGGGTCGGGGTGAAGGGCGTAGGTTAGACCAGGGCTGGTTCGCCGATGGTCCGCACGACCGGATGGGCGCCCGGCAGCTCCGCGCCGATCCGCTCCAGCGCCACGCGGTTGTCGTGGAACGCCGCGCCGCCGAAAGGCGCGACCTGGTCGGCGCCGGTCAGCGTGTTGATGCCGCGGCCGTCCGGGAAGGCGGCGTTGGGCCAGATCGATTCGGCGATCAGCACGCCCCGCCGCACGCCCGGAAAGAGCCGGGCGCGGATCAGCACGGCGCCGCGGGCGTTCTTGAGGCGCACCCAGTCGCCGTCGGCGATACCTGTCTCGGCCGCGTCGTCCGGGTGGATCATCACCTCGGGCCGGCGCTCCTTCGCAAGCGAGGTCGGGGTCTCGTTGAAGGTGGAGTTGAGGAACTGCCGCGCCGGGCTCGTCGCGAGCCGGAACGGATGCTCCTCCGTCGCCTCCTCGATCGCCGGCCAGTAGTCGGGCAGCGCCGGCATGGTCCGCCACGGCCCCACGGCGCCGGCGTTCGGCGCCTTGACCGTCGTCCACTCCGGCTTGAAGCGGAATTTCTTGTCCGGATAGGCGAAGCCGTCGAGGTAGTGCGCCTGCCGGAACGGCGGCTGCACGTCGAGAAACTTCTTGGCCTCCAGCTCCGCGAGCGTGCCCCAGCCGGAGTCGCTGAGCGTGCGGTCGATGAGCTCCCGCGCCGTCATCCGGAAGCCCGGGTGCTCGGCCCCGACGCGCTCCGCGAGCCCGCAGACCACCTCGTGGTTCGAGCGGCATTCCCCCGGCGGCTCGATGAGCTTCGGCCCGAGCATCACGTGCTGGTGGCCGCCGCCCTGGTAGAGGTCGTCGTGCTCCATGAACATGGTGGCGGGCAGGACCACGTCGGCCATCAGCGCCGTCTCGGTCATGAACTGCTCGTGCACGCAGACGAACAGGTCCTCGCGGGCAAAGCCCCGCTTCACCGTCTCCTGCTCGGGCGCGACCGAGACCGGGTTGGTGTTCTGGATCAGCATCGCCGTCACCGGCGGGCCATGGAGGAGCGCCTGCGCGTCGCCGGTCAGCACGCGCCCGATCTGCGACTGGTCGAGCTGGCGCACGGACAGGTCGCGCGCGTCGAGGCCTTCGATGAAGGTCTTCTTCCAGTGGTAGATGGCGCCGTTGTTGTGGAAGGCCCCTCCCCCCTCGTACTGCCAGGCGCCCGTCACCGCCGCGATGCAGGAGGCGGCGTGCATGTTGACGACGCCGTTGCGCTGGCGCCCGAAGCCGTAGCCGAGGCGGAAGAACGTCTTCTTGGTCGTGCCGACGAGTTTCGCGAAAGCCTCGATCTCCGCCACCGAGAGGTCGGTGATGGCGGCGGCCCAGGCCGGATCGCGGCTGCGGAGATGCGCCTCGAGCTCCCGCGGGCAGTCGGTGTACTTCTCGAGATAATCCCAATCGGCATGGCCGTCGCGGAACAGCACGTGCATGACGGCGCAGGCGAGCGCGCCGTCGGTGCCGGGCTTCACGAGGAGGGCCAAGTCGGCCTGCCGCATGGTGGCGTTGTCGTAGACGTCGACGACGACGATCTTCGCGCCGCGCTCCTTGCGGGCGCGGGTCGCGTGGGTCATCACGTTGACCTGGGTGTTGACCGCGTTCGTGCCCCAGATGACGACGCAGTCCGATTGCGCCATCTCGCGCGGGTCGGCCCCGGCGAGCCTGCCGGTGCCGGCGATCCAGCCGGTCCAGGCCATGTTGGTGCAGATCGTCGTGAACTCGCCCGAGTAGCGCTTGGCGTGCCGCAGGCGGTTGATGCCGTCCCGCATCACGAGGCCCATGGTGCCGGCGTAGTAGTAGGGCCACACGGCCTGCGGCCCGTGCGCCCGCTCGGCCTTGAGGAACGCGTCCGCCGTAAGGTCGAGGGCCTCGTCCCAGGAGATGCGCCGGAACTGCCCCGAGCCCTTGGGGCCGACCCGCTTCAGCGGGTGCGTGAGCCGCTCCGGATGGTGGATGCGCTCGGCGTAGCGCGCGACCTTGGCGCAGATCACGCCGGCCGTGTAGCTGTTGTCCTCCGACCCGTGCACCCGCCCGATGGTACGCCCGTCGATCACCTCGACGTCGAGGGCGCAGGTCGAGGGGCAGTCGTGCGGGCAGGTGGAGTGCCGGCGCTCGATCCGGGGCGGGGCGTTCATGCGCCCGTTATGCCTGAAGGAGAGGCCGGCGGGAAGGCTTCCGCACTGTCATCCCCGGCGACGCGCGGAGCGCGTTGGGAAGGGGATCCAATGCCGCGCGCCGGCGCTGTGGGTCCCCTTCCCTCGCTTCGTTCGCCGGGGACCACAGTGGAACTACCCCACGATCTCGTTGCCCGAGAAGAACTGGCGGATCTCGATCTCGGCGTTCTCGGGGCTGTCGGAGCCGTGCACCGAGTTCTCGCCGATCGACTGCGCGAACTCTTTGCGGATCGTGCCCTCGGCGGCCTGGGCCGGGTTCGTGGCGCCCATGACCTCGCGGTACTTCGCGACGGCGTTCTCGCCTTCCAGCACCTGCACCACCACCGGCCCCGAGGTCATGAACTCGACGAGCTCGCCGAAGAACGGGCGCGCCTTGTGGACCGCGTAGAAGGTCTCGGCCTCTTCGCGCGTCATGCGGACGCGCTTCTGGGCGACGATGCGCAGGCCGGCCTTCTCGATGACGGCGTTGATGGCGCCGGTGAGATTGCGCTTCGTCGCGTCGGGCTTGATGATCGAGAAGGTGCGCTCGGCGGCCATGGGGGCTGATCCGTGTCGGGAGGTCGGGGGAAGGCCGCGCCTTATAGCGGCGCCCTCCCCGCCCCTCAAGCCGTCTTCGCAGATGCGAAAAGAGAGCGGCCGGGCGAAGCGCCCGGCCGTCCCATGCCCCCCGATTTTCTTGGTTTAGTGATGCGTCAGGAAGAGCCGCGCCTCCCGCTGGGCTGCGGCGATCTCCTCCGCCGTCATCTCCCGGGCGATCTCGCTCCTCATGGTCGCGGCGTCGCGGAAGCCGCGGGAGAGCGCGATGTTGAACCACTTGTGGGCCTTGATCCGGTCGAGCGGCACGGCGGAACCCGCCGCGTACATGAGGCCGAGCTCGTAGAAAGCCTCCCCGCTCGCCTGCCCCGGCCCCGCCGCGGCCTCGGCTCCCGTCATCTCGAAACGCGCCATTTGACACCCCTGTTTATTTCTTCGACCGCGTCCCTTGTCCCCGCGATCACGGCTGGAGATTGCCCCGCGGAGTTCAAAGGACTCGCTAAAACTTGAAGTGAATCCGGCGGTTACCGGGGTTACCGCGGCTCAACCTGAATCAATGCTTGCACGGATCGGAAATCAGCGGCGAAAGGCGTTGCCGATCAAGGCTCTTGCCCGGCGCGCCGGTTTTGGCGAGGGTAGCGCCAAGCTTCATCGAGGCTTCAAGGCGATCGGGAGAGCGTCAATGGGCATGCGTGCGATCATCGGGGTCGGGCTTCTCCTCGCGGCGGGACCGGCGGCCGCGCAGAAATTCAACCCGGCCGGGACCTGGTCGAGCCAGACCGGCGACACACGGGTGCGCCTCGCCCCCTGCGGCGGACAGATGTGCGGCACGATCGTGTGGGTGAAGAGCCCCGGCAAGGACGTGCACAACCCCGACCCGTCGAAGCGCGGGCGCGACCTCGTCGGCATCCCCATGATCACCATGAGCCCGAGCGGCGCCGACCAGTGGAAGGGCACCCTCTACCGCTACACCGACGGCCAGACCTTCTCGGGCAGCATGAAGATGACCGGCCAGAACACCATGGAGCTCTCCGGCTGCGTCGCCGGCGGCCTGATCTGCCGCTCGCAGACGTGGACAAGGGCGAATTAGAGCCGAACGCCGAGGAACCCCTTGGCCGTTACGATCTGAACCGATCCGTTCTTCGCATCGGAGCTGTGACATTGAGACGAACGTCGTAGAATGCTATCAGGCTTGCGCCGCCCTACGACTGAGTATCGAGCCGGTGTTTCTCAGATCGCCTCAAGTTCTCGAAGCAGCTTTTTTGCTCGTGCAACCGCCTCTGGGGTTGCTTTGCCAGCTTTTCGGCGGCGTGTTTCCATCCAAGGATCTTCGGAGAATCCATTCTTACTCAGGAACTCAGCAGTTGCGGCGAGTTCCAGGGCAATCGAGTCATATGGCTTCAGGGTAGCAACAATCGCTGCTCGACGAGCCATCAAATTCGAGGAGCCTGGATCTACTGAGGCCGCAGAGTTGTAAACCACGTAGGGCAGCCCCGCCGCCGAGAGATTCTCTTTTGCGGATAGAAGACCAAGCGCTTCCCCATCCTCTGCTGCAATGGACAGGTCCTCGCTGTACGGGCCATAGTAATGGTATTCGAAGTCAAACCCGTAGCCCGCGCCCTTGCTCTCAAGCAGATATGCCGTCTTCTGAAGGCGAGTTTTTCCAATCAGGGTTCCCCCATTCAGCGCTGTGATCTCGGCGACAGCCTTTGGCAGTTCGCTCATCTTCCGGCCTCCCCTGCTATTTCCTCGACGAGCTTCCGCGTCTCGTCGTTCCTAACGTAGACGCGATAGAGTGATTCCGGCTGCAGCGCGGCGACGACGCTCGAACGCTCGGCCAAGTCCTGGTACCCGTGTCCGTCTTCGCGTCGGATCAGCACCTTCGACAAAGCATCGTTCTCAAAGCCACGCCGCTTGTATGGGTTCCGCGCCGCAGTATCCTCGAAGAGGTCGAAGCGGCCGATCTTGTTCGCCTTCCTTGCCTCGGACAAACGATACCTAAACTGGGCCACAGCTGGTTCTCCTGCGCGGTCGAGTCGCGCCTTCACGTCGAATGACTTGAAGAGTTCACGGTTCAGCAGACGCACTGCTAGCTCCGCTAGGTCCATGTCCTCTGACTCGGAAAGAGTCCCCAGGGCCGCCCAAACAACCGCATCGTCCAAACGTAAATAGTTCCCTAAGGAGGGCTCTCTGAGGAACGATATCAACGGATGTCTTTCGCTTAGCCCTGTGATTCCCCCCTGCCCCTCAGCCACATGCTCACCAACCCGCTGGAGAATGCCCGTGAGCATCTTCTCCGCTGACCGAGTCGCCTTGTGGAAATATACCGTAAAATAGAGATGGAACAATCCCAGAACATAGGCCTCTGCAGCCTGGAACGCCTTGCGGCCTAGCACCAGGCTCTCGCCCTCCGCGAAATTCTCCCCATCCGTCATGAAGGCTATCGTATCCACCTCTAGGTTCGCCAGAATCCACGAGAAGTCGAACCCGCCATGCTGAACTCCCGCCATCAGGCGGTCGCGCCTGACATAATCCAGGCGATCTGCATCAAATTGACTGGACACGATGGCTGCGTAGATGTCGCTCGGAGTGTCTCCGGCGAGAAGCTCCGCGACGGATGTTCTAAAAGCAGCGCCGCCGTACTGCTCGAGCCGATGTCCCACCTCAGTGTCACCGCGAATGATCTCCGCGGTCCAGTCCTCATGCCGGCGCTTCACGCCGAGCTTCGTTGTTGCATCCTCGAAAGCGTGGCTAAAGGGCCCGTGCCCAAGATCGTGAACAAGAGCCGCTGCCATTGCGACCTCAGCCCGCGGCTGGTCATACTGTCCACCTAAGCGGGCCCTAATTACTGCAGAGAGCTGGCGCGCAGTATGGAACACACCTAGGCTATGAGCGAAGCGACTGTGCGTAGCGCCGGGGAAGACGAACTCCGAGAAGCCTAGCTGCTTGATCCTCCGCAGGCGCTTGAACTCGCGGGAGTCTAGTGCCCGCCAAGCCATAGTTTCGAAGTCGCCGGTGTCGAACTCAATCAGGTCGTGGACTGGATCACGTATGCGCTGAGGCTTGGGCATCTCTCATCCGTATGGTGCAGCCATGCGAATGCAAACTGCCCTGCCCGAATAGGCTGTGTAGAACCGGAAGACGGTGCTCTTCCGCCGTGTTTTCACGGCACACGAACGCGAGTTGCAAACGCGCGATTACAGCGAGTCAACTCGCATCCAACGATGGTGCCCAGGGGCGGAATCGAACCACCGACACTGCGATTTTCAGTCGCATGCTCTACCAACTGAGCTACCTGGGCGTCCAAGCTCCGCGGAAAACCCGCGGCGCGTCGGAGCGGGGTGTATAGGGGCGGCGGCGGCGGCTGTCCAGCGCCTGTCCAGCGCCCGCGTGTCACGCCCGCCCGGCCTCTCCGGAAGGCGCGTCGCCGGACCCGTCCTCATCTTCCGCGACCGGCACCGCGTAGGCGCCGGAGAGCCAGCGGTGCAGGTCGACGTCGGCGCAGCGCGTCGAGCAGAACGGGCGGGAGGCCGGCTGCGTGGGCTTGCCGCAGATCGGGCAGCGGCCCGCGCCCTCAGCCGGCGCGGCGGGCATGTTGTCGTTCACGCGCCTGATCTAGGGCGCGAAGCTCGGTCTTCAACACCTTGCCGTAGTTGTTCTTCGGCAGGGCCTCGAGATGCACGTAGGCCTTCGGACGCTTGAAGCGGGCGATCCGCGACAGGCACAAGCTGTCGAGCTCCTCGGGCGCCGCCTCGCCGACCACGTAGGCGACGACGACCTCGCCCCAGTCCGGGTCCGGGCGCCCGATCACCGAAACCTCGCGCACGGCCGGATGCTGCAGGAGCACCTCCTCGACCTCGCGCGGATAGATGTTCGAGCCGCCCGAGATGATGAGGTCCTTCGAGCGGTCCTTGAGGGTGAGATAGCCGTCGGCGTCGAAGCTGCCGACGTCGCCGGTGTGGAGCCAGCCCCCTTTCAGCGTCGCGGCCGTGGCCTCGGGGTTGTCCCAGTAGCCCGCCATGACGGACGGGCCGCGGCAGATCACCTCCCCGGTCTCGCCCGCGGGCAGCGGCCGGTCGTTCCCGTCCACGACCATGGCCTCGATGCAGGCGAAGGGCAGGCCCGCCGAACCGAGGCGGTCGAGCCAGCGCGGATGGGCGCGGTCGGCGACGTCGCCCTTCGACAGGGTCGTGATGGTCATCGGGCTCTCGCCCTGGCCGTAGATCTGCGCCAGCACCGGCCCGAAGCGGTCGAGGGCCGCCCGCGCGTCCTCGACGTACATCGGCGCGCCGCCCGAGACGATGGTGCGGATCGCCGACGGGTCGCAATCCGCCGGGCTCGCCACGAGGCGCTTGATCATGGTGGGTGCGCCGAACATCGACATGCGCCGCCAGCAGGCGAAGCTCTCGAAGATCTCCTCCGGGTCGAAGCCGCCGGATTCCGGCACCACGTTCACGGCCCGGCGCAGGAGGTGCGGGAAGATGTACATGCCCGAGCCGTGGCTCATCGGCGCGGCATGGAGGATGCCGTCGCCCGGCGCGACCGGGTCGACCTCGGCGAGGTAGGCATAGGCCGCGGCCGCGATGTTGCCGTGGGTCAGCATCCCGCCCTTGGGGCGGCCCGTGGTGCCGCTGGTGTAGAACAGCCAGGCGAGGTCGTCGGGCCCGGCCTCGGCCGGCGTGGCCAAGGGATCGGCGGCGAAGAGGGCGGCGTAGGCCGGGCTGCCGATGACGATGAGCCGTTCGAGGGAGGCCGGCGCGTGCGCCGCGATGTCGGCCTCGAGGTCCGACGAGCAGAAGCAGATGCGCGAGCCGGACTGCTCCAGCACGTAGGCGATCTCGGCCCCGTGCAGCTTGGCGTTCGCCGGCACGACGGCGAGCCCGGCCCACCAGGGGCCGAAGAGGACCTCCATGTACTCCGGAGAGTTCTTGGCGATCACCGCGACGCGGTCGCCGGCTTCAAGGCCGAGCTTGTCGCGTAAGCCGGCGCCGAGCCGGGCGGCGCGCGAGGCGAGCCCGCCGTAGGTCTGGACGACGCGCCGGCCGTACCCGACCGCCGGCCGGTCCGGGTCGGCCTTGCCTATCCGCTCGAGCCAGAGGGCGACGTTCATGGGAATCAGGCCGCGTTGAGCCAGGAGAAGCGGACCGGGTAGCCCTCGCCGTCGAGGAGCGAGATCGTCTCGTAGAGGGGCATCCCGACCACGTTGGTGTAGGAGCCGACGAGCTTCACCGCGAAGGTGCCGGCGAGCCCCTGGATGGCGTAGCCGCCGGCCTTGCCGCGCCATTCGCCCGAGGCGAGATAGCTCTCCATCTCCTCCCGCGACAGGCGCTTGAATCTGAGCCGCGTCTCGACGAGGCGCTCGCGCACCCGGTCGTTCGGGGTCACGAGGCAGACCGCAGACCAGACCCGGTGGGCGCGCCCCGAGAGGAGCCGCAGGCACGCCGCCGCCTCGTCGACCACCTCCGCCTTCGGCAGGATGCGGCGCCCGACCGCGACCGCGGTGTCGGCCGCGAGGATGAAGGCCTGGGCGAGGTCCTCGCGGTTGCGGGCGGCCCTGCGGGCGACCTCGGCCTTCTCGCGGGCGAGCCGCCGCACGAGCTCCTTCGGCGTCTCGGACTTCTTCGGCGTCTCGTCGACGTCGGCGGGCAGGAGCGCGTCGGGCTCGACGCCGGCCTGCTGCAGGAGCGCGAGGCGGCGAGGCGACCCGGAGGCCAGGACGAGCTTCGGAAGGGTGGGGTTGCGGGACGCCACGGGACGGGGGTTCACCTGATGAGGAGCTGGCTGCAGGGCTGGCCCGCGGCCGGAGGGCTGGCGAGGGCGCGGAACCTACTCCATAGGTTCCGGCTTGTGAACATGGGACTGCCCGTCCCTCTTCCCCTGAAAAGGAACTCCATGAGCGCCCGCAGGCTGACGCGATCCCTCATCAACGCCGGCGCCGAGACCGGGCGGGCGGCCGTCGATTCCGCCGCCACCATCGCGGCGCGCCTGCCGATCCTCATGTCTCCGACCGTGGAGGGCATGGCCGAGTGGAACCGGGCCTACACCGAGAAGGTCGCGGCCGCCTGGACCGGGTTCTTCGCGGCCTCGACGGCGTGGCAGGAGGTGATGATCCGCGCGGCCTTCCGCCCGCCGTCGCCGATGGCCTTCGCGAACGACGTCGTGCGCGTGTCGCACAAGGCCGGGCACGCGGCCCGCAAGGCCGTCAAGGCCAACGCGAAGCGGCTCGGGCGGCGCCCGTCATCATGACGGCTGTGCGCGGTCGCGACGGCGGCGGCGGCCGGTGCCGATGACGCGGCGCGCCGTCATGACGACGGCGGTGTGCATTCATGATGGCGGCGGCTCGGGCTGCGCCGCCACCGGCGCCGGCGCGGGCGCTCCCTGCATGGCGGCCTCCCGGTCGAGCCGGCGGTAGCTGGCGACGCCGAAGGGGATGCTGCCGAGGTAGACGATCGTGCCGAGGGCAAGCGTCGCGAAGGGGAAGCTCACCAGGAGTCCGATGAACGCCGCCGTGACGACGAAGATCGGCAGCACCCACTCCCGCGGCACGCGCTTGCCCATGGTCTTGCCCGAGTAGGTCGGGATCGTCGACACCATCATGAAGGCAATGAGGAGGACGTAGACCAGCACGACCGGCGCCATGCGCGGCCCCATCGGCACGTCGACGAAATAGAGGTAGACCGGCAGCAGCACCGTCACGGCGCCGGCCGGCGCCGCCATGCCGACAAAGAAATTCTTCTTCCAGTCGGGCCGGGTCGGGTCGTCGATCATGACGTTGAAGCGGGCGAGCCGAAGCGCCGAGGCAATGGCGAACACAAGCGCCGCGACCCAGCCGAGGCCGCGCAGGTTGTGGAGGACGAAGCCGTAGAGGACGAGGGCGGGCGCGACGCCGAAGCAGACGAAGTCGGACAGGGAATCGAGCTCCGCCCCGAAGCGCGACGTGCCCTTGAGGAAGCGCGCGAGGCGCCCGTCGAGGCCGTCGAGCACGCCCGCCGCGATGATGCAGATCACCGCGGTGTCGAGCCGACCCTCGTAGGCGAGGCGGATGGCGGTGAGCCCGAGGCAGAGCGCCAGCACCGTGATCAGATTCGGGGCGATCACCCGGAACGGCACCGGCTTGAACAACCGCCGCCGGGGCTCGAGGGGGTCGGGCGCGAAAGGCGGAAAGAGGTCCGTCATAATCCGACAATAGCGGCGGGCGGCGGGACCTGCCACCTCCCCCCTGTCTTGTCGCCCTCTTCCGGTCCCAAACGCGCCGCCTTTCGGGTCCACGGAAGACCGGACCCGAGCGCCTCATCCACCGCGAAGCTTAGACAAGCGGGCGCAGAGGCGTTAAGGATTCTTCCGCGGCGGACCAAGCGCTTCCCACCGGGCACGAAGAACTTCAGGGCGGGCTCCGCGCGCAACAGAACGAGATTTTTTTAGCTGATGTCACGCCGCCGCATCCTTGGCCTCGCGCTCGTCGCGCTCGCGGCGCTTGCGCTTGCGGTCGCGCCCTGGACCGTGTCGACCGGGCGCCTGACCGCCGCCGTCGCGCGCCAGCTCCGCAGCGTCTACGGGCTCGAGCTTTCCGTGAAGGGGCGCGGCACGATCGCGTTCCTGCCGGTGCCGCGGGTGAAGTTCGAGGACGTGTCCCTCGGCGTGCCGGGCCAGCCGCCCCTCGTCGAGGCGGCGCAGCTGCGCGGCGACTTCCGTCTCTGGCCGCTCCTGATCGGGCAGGTCGACCTTGCCGAGGTGGCCTTGAACGAGGCCAAGGTCCGCCTCGACGGCGCGGACGGGGCGAGCCTCTGGTCGCCGGTGTGGGCCCGCCAGCGCGACCGCATCGAGCGGAAAGCCGCGACCCGCCACATCCGCCGCCTCATCATGACGAACGCGGCTGTGACCCTCGCGGACACGGACGAGCGGGTCGATCTCATCAGCCTCGTCGTCAACTGGCCGGCGGTCGACGGCAACGTCGACGTGACGGCCGCCGTTCGCTGGCGCGGCGAGGCCGTGCAGATGACGGTCGCCGGCCTTCAACCGACGGCGCTCGCGGGCGGGGGCAAAGACCGCTTCGCGGTCGAGGCCTCCACCGCCTCGACGCGCCTCGCCGTCGATGCGGAGGCGTCCCTCGCCGACGGTCTCAAGGCCGCAGGCCGCGCGACCTTCGCGACGAAGTCGCTCAGGGACGTCCTGCACTGGACCGGCGCCCGGATTCCTTTCGGCGGTCTCGTCCAGGACGCGGCGCTTTCCGGCGAGTTCACCCTTGACGGGGGCGCGGTGTCGTTCCCGGCGGTGCAGCTCACCCTCGGCTCCGACAAGCTCGACGGCGCCCTCTCCGGCCGGCTCGACGGCGGACGCGTTTCGCTCACCGGGACGCTCGCGGCCGACCGCCTCAACCTCGCCGACGCGCCCGCCCCCTTCGGCCCGCTGCAGGCCTCCGGATCCTGGTCCTACGAGCCTCTCGACCTGCGGGAGGCCGCGGGCGCGGACCTCGACCTGCGCCTTTCCGCCGCGACCGCGCGGCTCGGGCCGTTCCGCCTCGACGACCTCGCCGCAAACCTCTTGGTGCGGCGCGGGCGGGTCGAGGTCTCGCTCGGGCGCGCGACGCTCAACCGCGGCACCGTCAAGGGCCGGCTCGCGCTTGCGGCCGGCGAGACGGCGCACGAGGTGAAGCTCCAGGGCTCCTTCGACCGCCTCGACATTGGCGCGCTGCTGACCGACCTCGGCCAGACCCGCTGGGTTTCCGGCACGGCGCAAGGGCAGGTCGCCATCGAGACCGGCGGCGAATCCGCCGCCGACCTGTTCCGCCGCGCGAACGGCCGCGCCGCCATTACGGTGCGGCAGGGAGACCTGTGGGGCGTCGCCTTCGCCGAGGCCCTGCGCCGCAGCGAGCGCCGCCCGCTCTCGGCACCGCTCGAATGGAAGGGCGGGCGCACGCCTTTCGAGCAGGCGCAGGCCGTGCTCAACGTGCACGGCGGGATCGGCGACGTGATCGACGCGCATATCGTTGGCGCGGCGACGCGAGCCGGGCTGCAGGGGCTCGTCTCCCTGCCCGACCGCTCGCTTGCCTTGAAGGCCACGGTCGAGGGGCTGCCCGCCCCGAGCGCGAGCCCGAGCCCTAACCCCACCGCGTCCCTCGTGTTCGACATCTACGGCCCGTGGAGCGACGTCGCGATCGTGCCGGACGCCCGCACCCTGATCCAGCGCTCGGGCGCGGCGCGCAACCTCCTCCAGGCGGAGCCGCACGGCGAGGAAGCTCGCGGCGCCGCCCCGCGCGCGCAGTAGCGGCGCTTCAGGCCGAGCGCCTCGTCAGGAGTGCAGCCGCGACGACGGCGAGGGTCACCGCCCCGATCATGATCGTGGACGCGGCGTTGATCTCGGGCGTGACCCCGAGGCGGACCTGGCTGTAGATGCGCATCGGCAGCGTCGTCGCCCCCGGCCCGGACGTGAAGCTCGCGATCACGAGGTCGTCGAGGGAGAGCGTGAAGGCGAGGAGGAATCCCGCCGCGACCGCCGGAGCTATGAGCGGCAGGGTGACCGTGAAGAAGGCCTTAAGCGGCGTCGCGCCGAGGTCGAGGGCCGCCTCCTCGAGGGAGCGGTCGAAGGTCACGAGCCGCGACTGCACCACGACCGTCACGAAGCATAGCGTGAAGGTCGTGTGCGCGAGGGTCACGGTCCAGAAGCCCCGGTCCATCCCGACCGCCACGAACAGAAGCAGGAGCGAGAGCCCAGTGATGACCTCGGGCATCACCATCGGGGCATAGACCATGCCGGTTAAGAGGGTGCGGCCGGCAAAGCGCCGGTAGCGGACGAGCGCGATCGCAGCAAGCGTCCCGAGCACCGTCGCCACCGTCGCGGACAGGAAGGCGATGCGGATCGTGACCCAGGCGGCGTCGCGGAGCGCCTCGTTGCGCATCAGCGCCGCGTACCATTTGGTCGAGAAGCCGCCCCAGACGGTCACGAGCTGGGAGGCGTTGAAGGAATAGACGACAAGGATGAGGATCGGCAGGTAGAGGAACGCGAAGCCGAGCGTCAGCGCGGTCGCGTTCGTGAACGAGAGGCGCCTCATCGCGCAGCCTCCCAGCGTTGCGCCTCGAGCTCGCGGTAGATGACGATGGGGATCACGATGACGAGGAGCATCGCGACGGCGACCGCGGAGGCGAGGGGCCAGTCGCGGTTGCCGAAGAACTCGCTCCACAGGGTGCGCCCGATCATCAGGGTGTCGGAGCCGCCCAGAAGATCGGGGATGACGAACTCGCCGACGATCGGGATGAAGCACAGGAGCGCGCCGGCGATCACGCCCGCCAGCGAGAGCGGCACGGTGACGGTCCAGAACGCCTTCGCGGGGCGCGCGCCGAGGTCCTGGGCGGCCTCGATCAGGGCCGGATCCTGCCGTTCGAGAGCGGAATAGAGCGGCAGCACCATGAAGGGCAGGTAGGCGTAGACGATGCCGATGTAGACCGCCGTCGGGGTGTTGAGGATCGACAGCGGCTCCGAGATCAGCCCGAGGCCGATCAGGAGCTGGTTGAGAAGCCCCTCGGGCTTGAGGATGCCGATCCAGGCGTAGACGCGGATCAGAAAGCTCGTCCAGAACGGCAGGATCACCATCGCGACGAGGAGCGGGCGCGCCCGCGCCGGGGCGCGCGCCATCGCGTAGGCCATGGGGTAGCCGACGACGAGGAGGAGCACCGTCGAGACGAGGGCGATGCGCACGGACGACAGGCCCGCCTCAAAGTAGAGCGCGTCGGCCCACAAGGTCTCGAAGTTCTCGAAGTCGAGGGCGAGGAGGAAGTCGCGCCAGTCCGCGAAGGTGCCGCGCCAGTCGAGCACCGGCGTGTACGGCGGCTGCGCCGTCACCGGGTCCGACATGCTGATCTTCACGACGATCGCGAAGGGCGCGAGGAAGAAGACCGCAAGCCACAGGTACGGCAGCCCGATGACGAGAGGCCGGCCGTGGCGTTCGAGGAGAATCATGATGCGTCGGATCATCGTGACGATGCTTCGGAGCGCATGGGAACGATGCCTCGGAGCACGGCCGCTCAACCCGTCAGGATCACGGCCGCGTCCGGCGCGAAGGAGAGGTGGACGCGCTCCTCCCAGTCGACCGGGCGCACGGCGGTGCGGGAGGCGTTGGCGCGGGAGGCGCGCAGGATGGTGCCGTCGTCGAGGCGCACTCGGTAGACGGTGACGTCGCCGAGATAGCCGATGTCCCAGACCTCGCCTTCGAGGACGTTCGGCGTGCCGGGTGGCGGCTTCTCCCGGGAGAGCACCATCTTCTCCGGCCGGACCGCGACCGCGACCGCCTGCCCCGTCGCGAGCGCCTGGCCCGGATGGCGCACGAGGAGCGGTGCCGCGGAGAGCGGGCTTGCGATCTGCCAGCCGCCGTCCTCGCCTTCCGCGACCTGCCCCTCCAGGATGTTGATGTCGCCGACGAACTCGGCGACGAAGCGGGTCGCCGGCTCCTCGTAGAGCTCGCCCGGGCGGGCGACCTGGACGAGGCGGCCCCTGTCCATGACGGCGATGCGGTCCGCCATGGTCATGGCCTCCTCCTGGTCGTGGGTGACGACCAGAAAGGTCGCGCCGAGGCGGACCTGGATGTCCATGAGCTCGAACTGCGTCTCCTCGCGCAGCTTCTTGTCGAGGGCCGCGAGGGGCTCGTCGAGGAGGAGCACCTTGGGCTCCTTGGCGAGCGCGCGGGCGAGCGCCACCCGCTGCCGCTGGCCGCCGGAGAGCCGGTCGGGGCGCCGGTCGGCCAGCCCCTCGAGCTGCACGAGCGCGAGCATCCGCTCGACCCGCTCCGCGATCTCCCGCTTCGGCAGACCCTCCTGCTTCAAGCCGTAGGCGACGTTCTTCGCGACGCTCATGTGCGGGAACAGCGCGTACGACTGGAACATCATGTTGACGGGGCGGCGGTAGGGCGGCACGCCCGCAAGGTCCTCTCCGGCGAGGACAACGCGGCCGGCGCTCGGCTGCTCGAAGCCGGCCAAGAGGCGCATCAGCGTGGTCTTGCCGCAGCCCGAAGGGCCAAGCAGACAGAAGAACTCGCGCTCGTAGATGTCGAGGGTCACGTCGTCGACCGCGACGGTTGGGCCGAAGCGCTTGGTCACGCCCTCGAAGCGGATCAGCGGCACGGCGGCCGGATCGGCCCACGGCGCGAACGAGCGGCGGACCGCCCCGATCGGGGAACGGGCAGGCGTGGCGGAGGCGTTCAAGGCGTCGATGCGGTCCGAGAGAGCTGAAGTCGCGAAGGACCTACTAAGCGGCGGGCCTCAAGGGCGCAATCACTCCGCCGGCGGGCGACGCTTTTCCTCTCTCGGCTCCCGCCCGAACCACAGGGCGACGGCCCAGCCGAGCGCCGCAATGATGATGGGCCAGATGAACAGGACGAAGAACTGTGCAGTGGTCACGGGTTTGGACCTGCAGCACGGGTTTGGATCACGCTATTCCGCAGGGGGGCGGGCTTCTTTCTTGGCTTGCCGCACCGCCCATAAGGCCACGGCCCAGCCAAAAGCCGCCAGGAGGATCGGAGCAATGTAGAGGGCGAAGAACAGCTCGGTCGTCATTGCCTAAGCCCGCCGAGAACCAAGCTTGCATCCAAATGTAAGGCGAGCGCGGCCAAAACCAATAGTCCATCGCTATCGGTAGTGGGCCGCTTCAAATGTGGCAGGCGCCCGCGCCTGCCAATTATGGGGCGCGAGCGGCAATCCCCAGAGTTATCGACAGCGATTTTTTAGGGCCGAATGACTCCTTTGGGCACTGACTCACAGGGCCTCAGCATGCCATTGATGGCGAAACCACCGGCTAGGGGCGGGGCACGGCGGATGACCAACACAGGCGAGACCATGGGGCTGTTCCCATTCGAAGCGGGACCATCGGACAACGGCGGCTCCTCTAATGTCGTTGAGGCGCGCGGCACAGGCGTTCTACCGTATCAGCGGCTAGTGACGATGGCCCAGCGTGGGGTGATCAAGGCTCACCCCGAGATCGAGCTCGATCAGTTCCAGCCCGCAAGCCTCGACCTTAGGCTCGGGCGGTACGCCTACCGGGTCCGGGCAAGTTTCCTGCCGCATAACTCCACTGTGATGGAGCGCGTAAAGGAACTCGACGGCCTGCCAGCGATCGACCTGACCCACGGTGCGATCCTGGAGCGCGGCTTCGTTTACGTGGTCGAGCTGCAAGAGGCGGTGAGCTTGCCAAGCGATTACGTCGGCATCGCCAACCCGAAAAGCTCCACTGGCCGTTTGGACATCCTCACTCGGCTGATCACTGACCGCGGGACCGCATTCGACCGCATTGACCCGCGGTATTCAGGCCCCTTATTTTTGGAGGTGGCCCCGCTCTCGTTCAGCGTCGTGGCCTATACCGGCGTGAGGCTCACCCAAATTCGCCTTCACCGCCTTCGCGGTGCCGAGCCGGGGCTCCTGCCCCAACATCGTATTGAGAAACTGTATCGAGACGGACAGCTTGTAGGCACTCGGGACGAGCTGTTGCCGCTACGTGACGGCGTACTCGTGCCAGTAACGGTGGACTTAGAGGGCGACGGCCCGAACGCGATTGTCGGCTACAAGGCCCGGAAGGATGCCGACAAAATCGACCTAGCTCGGGTCGGCCACTACAACCCCGAAGACTACTGGCGCAAAATCCCGCGGACCAATGGGCGCCTGCATCTAGACGCCAAAGAGTTCTACATTTTGGCAACGCGCGAGGATGTGGGAGTCCCGCCGACAACCGCCGCAGAGATGGTCCCTTACGATACGCGGTCTGGCGAGTTTAGAGTCCACTACGCCGGGTTCTTCGACCCGGGATTCGGTTGGGCCGATGACAAAGCGCAGGGTAGCAAGGCTGTTTTGGAGGTCCGCTCCTACGGCGTGTCCTTCACGCTTGAACATGGCCAGATCATTGGCTGGATGCGCTACTCACCGCTCGCCAGTGGGCTTACCGAGCGGCCTTACGGGAGCGAAGGGATGCGCTCCAACTACCAGGGCCAGGGGCTTGCGTTGGCCAAGCAGTTCAAGCCTTGGCCGACGTAGTGCGGCTCATGTGGCTTCAGCCTCTAGGACGCGCACCACGTCGGCAATCTCCCACAGGCGGTTAGTGACGCGCAGCCATCGCGGACGTGTCCCTTATGCTTGAGTGTCAAGCACCTTCGGATACTTTGAGTATGGCGTGAAGGGGCCTTCTCCGGCTCGGCGCCGGGGTGCCTTTTGATCCGTACGGCTCCGCGAGAGTGTAGCCTTCGCTCACGATGCCGGCGGCCCGAAGCCGCTCAAGATCGCGCTGGGCACCCTGAATGAGCCTAACTTGGTCCTCGGGCAGGGGATTGTCTCGGAGATAGGCTTTGAGTTTCTTCGTTGGCATAGCGCACCTCAGATTGCGAACATGCTCTCACGGGTGTGGATTACAGCGGCCTGTCCGCGTTTGAGCATATAGTCCTGCAAAAGTCGATAGTACCTTCGTATGGATGTATTCAACTCCGCGAGAGCGGGGTCCGTTCCGAAGTCCTCAACCACCAACTTCAAATCGTTCTTCACAACCTGGATAGAAAGCCCTCTACCGTGAGAGCGCCACCGTCGCGTGTCATTAAGAATGGCCGCAATTTCTTCCGCGCGAGTAGATTTCATCTTCGACGTTACTTTGATGCCGCGGGTCTCGGTCTTTTTCCAGTTCTTGAACTTGTATTGCACAAGCCACCGCTTAAGCAGGTCCACCGAATGTTCACGCGCTTGCTCGAATCGATGAAGCTCCGCAGGGTCGAACTTCTGGATAAGGAATGCCAGCTCGGCCGAGCTAAGCGCACCCTTTTTAGATTTCGCTACCAACTCATTAAATTTCTCTAAATAGCCAAGTGCGGGGACGTATTGACCATTCTTGTTTATTATCTGTGGGTCGATCGGGCCAAGCACGGAATAATAGTCCATCAGGATTCTGTCACCCGACATGACTAGGATAGTACCCGCCGACATTGCTTGGTTCGGCACTATGAACAAAATCTCTCTCGGATAGTGGTGCCGGAACACGTCTGCAATGCGCTCAGTTGTTTCGATCGACCCGCCATCCGTCTCTAGCAGCACAATCAGAGACTTCCGCTTGTTCTTAATTTCTTCGACCTTGTCGCGGATAAAGTCATCGAAGGGGCTAGTGATCGGATGAATGCAAACGATGGCGTCGGCGTCCATCGCTTTCTCGACGCTTTCAATCCGGCGCCGCAGTTCATCTTCAATGTAGGTGTTGGCGCCAGTGGGATCGTTCGGGTCAATCACGGAACGTCTACCTTGGCCGGCGAAGGACGAATCGATCCTTGCATACGACTGCAAGGCTCGCCAGCCGGTAGCACAGCGATTCAACAAGGCGAAGGCTAGGTCTTATTGGCTTGCCGCTTTGTCCAACGCGCTTTTGCAGCCTCACCCGCGGATCTCCGCCCGGCGCTCCGCGAGAGGGTTGCCGCCCTCGCGGCGCCACCCTTGACCCGCCGCTATGGGCGAACTCCACTGCCGGGTCCGGCGCGGCCGGGGTCCGGTCCGGTGCTGTCGCCAAGGTATTAAGCCAAGCCGCGGTGAGCTTCACCCGCTCGTTGCCGACGAGACTCATCTCCGCCTCAACCCCCCTCCTCCCGCATGGCCTCGGCGATGCGCTTCTCGAACACGTCGGGGCGCTTCAGCACCAGCGCCCCGCGGGTGCGCTCGACGAGGCCTTCCTGGGACATCGTCGTGAACTCCCGCGTCACCTGCTCCCGCCGGCAGCCGATGCGGGCCGCGAGCACGTGGTGGTAGGGCGGCGGCGTGACGACGCGCTCGTTCGCGGTCCCGGCGCCGCCGGCGCCCGCGCGCGGCACCGACAAACGCAGGAGCTCGGAATAGAGCCGGTGGCGGAGATCCAGCACCGAGTGCTCCATGAGGCGCGCGTTGAGCTCGCGCACGCGCTTCGTGAGGAGCCGCAGGAGCCGGTCGGCGATGGCGGGTGCCGCGAACACGATCTCGCGGAACACGCTCGCCGGCATGACGCAGGCCTCGCCCCGCGTCAGCGCCGTGACGTTCGCCGAGCGGCTGACCCCGTCGATCGCGGCGAGCTCGCCGAACATCTGCCCGCCGCGCATCTCGCCCAAAATGACCTCCTTGCCGGACTGGGTGCGGATCAGGATGCGGACCTCGCCCGAAAGGATGAGGTAGACGTCCGTCGAGAGGTCGTCGAAGTCGACCAGGATCTCGTCCGTGTCGAAGCGGCGCCAGCGGCAGCGCGTCTCGAACGGGGCAAGGTCGATCCCGGCGTCCTTGAGGAAGGCAATCTGGTCGAGACGCGCCATGCGGCACCTTTGAAAAACCGTGTCGGGCCCGATGGTTGCCGCAACCCGGAGCACGGTCAAGCTCACGTCCCGTAAAGCCCGTGGACGGCGGCTTGGGCGGAGACCGTGTGGCTCCGAGGCCGGCGCTCCTCTATGCTTGCGCAATGCAGAGGACGTTACGTCACTAAAAACACGGCATTGGAGGCAGCATGCATCGCCGGTCCATTCTCTCCGTGTTCCTGCCCGTGTTGCTCGCTTCCCCGGCCGCGCAGGCCGGTACGTCGCAAGGCTACGGCAACGGCGGCTGGTTCGAGCGCTACGATCCGGTCATCGCGCAGCACAACGCGAGCGGCGAGCTGTTCCGGATCCAGGGTCATTGCCAGTCCGCCTGCACGCTCTTCCTCGGCATCCGCAACGTGTGCGTCGAGCGCAGCGCGCGGCTCCTCTTCCATGCCGGGCACGACCGCCAGCGCAACATCAGCCCCAAATCGACCAATCGCATGCTCAACGCCTACAACCCGAGCCTGCGGCAGTATCTCGTCGCCGGCGGCCATATGAACACGCTGGCGTTCCACACGCTGACCGGCGCGGACCTCATCCAGCGCTTTGGCTACAGGGAATGCCCGCGGTAGCGGCCGCGCGGCTTGCATAAGGTGGGTTTTGAGCCGCAAAAGGCCGCATGCTTCACGTCAACGAGCTGACCTACCGCATCGGCGATCGCCTCCTCCTCGACCGCGCCTCATTCGCGGTGCCGGACGGGGCGCGGGTCGGGATCGTCGGCCGGAACGGCTCGGGCAAGACGACGCTGTTCCGCATCCTCCAGGGCGAGGTCGCGACGGAGGGCGGGAGCGTGGCGCTGCCCCGGGGCGTGCGCATCGGCGCGGTCGCCCAGGAGGCGCCGGGCGGGCCGGAGCGGCTCATCGACGTGGTGCTCGCGGCAGACACGGAGCGCACGGCGCTCATGGCGGAGGCCGAGGGCGCCGACGGCCTGCGCCGGGCCGAGATCGAGACCCGCCTCGTCGACATCGGCGCCCATTCGGCGCCCGCCCGCGCCGCCGCGATCCTGCACGGGCTCGGCTTCGACGCCGAGGCGCAAGGCCGCCCCTGCTCGTCCTTCTCGGGCGGATGGCGGATGCGGGTCGCGCTCGCGAGCGTGCTGTTCACGGAGCCCGACCTCCTCCTCCTCGACGAGCCGACCAACTACCTCGACCTCGAGGGGACGCTCTGGCTCTACGACTACCTCGCCCGCTATCCGCACACGGTCCTGATCGTCAGCCACGACCGCGACCTCCTCGACACCGCGGTCGACCACATCCTCCACCTCGACCGCGGCAGGCTGACGCTCTACCGGGGCGGCTACACCAACTTCGCCCGCCAGCTCGCCGAACGCCAAGCCCTCCAGTCGAAGATGCGGGTGAAGCAGGAGGCGGAACGGAAACACCTCCAGGCCTTCGTCGACCGCTTCCGGGCCAAGGCCTCGAAGGCGCGCCAGGCGCAATCGCGCATCAAGCGCCTCGCCAGGCTCGAGCCGATCGCGGCGGTGGTCGAGGACGCGACCCTCGGCTTCGACCTGCCGAGCCCGGAGCGGCCCTTGAGCCCGCCGCTCGTTGCCATGGAGGGGGTCGCGGCGGGCTACGACGGGCGCGCCGTGCTCGCCCGGCTCAACCTCACCCTCCTGCCGGACGACCGCATCGCGCTCCTCGGCGCCAACGGCAACGGCAAGTCGACGTTCTGCAAGCTCGTCGGCGGGCGCCTTCCGCCGCTTGCGGGCGAGATCAGGCGCTCCCAAAAGCTCGTGCCGGCCTATTTCGCCCAGCACCAGCTCGACGAGCTCGCCGAGGCCGCGACGCCCTACCGGCACGTCGCGGCGCTCATGCCGGAGGCGCCGGAGGCGAAGGTCAGGGCCCGCTGCGGCCGGCTCGGCTTCCCCGGCCAGAAGGCCGACACGCCGGTCTCGGCGCTGTCCGGCGGCGAGAAGGCGCGCCTCCTCATGGGGCTTGCGGCCTTCGGCGGCCCGCATCTCCTCATCCTCGACGAGCCGACGAACCACCTCGACATCGACAGCCGCGCGGCGCTCATGGAGGCGATCAACGACTACGAGGGCGCGGTCATCCTCGTCAGCCACGACCGCTTCCTCATCGAGGCCTGCGCCGACCGGCTCTGGCTCGTGGCGGGCGGGACCGTGAAGCCGTTCGACGGGGACATGGACGACTACCGCCGGCTCGTGCTCAGTGGAGAACTGGAGCCTGCTCGCCGCGGACGCGCCGCCGAGGGATCGCCGTCATCTCGCAACGACGACCGCCGCGCTGCCGCCGAGCGCCGCGCCGCGCTCGCCCCTTTGCGTCGGCGCGTCGAGGCGGTCGAGGCCCGCATCGCCCGTCTCTCGGAGGTCATTGGCAAGATCGACGCGGCCCTCGCCGACGGTACCGCCTTCCGCACCGACCCGGCGAAAGCCGGCGACCTCGCGAAGAAACGCACCGAGGCTGCCGAGGCACTGGCGAGCGCGGAGGAGGAGTGGCTCGGCCTGTCGAGCGAGCTGGAAGGCGCGTCCTGAGCATGCCGGAACCGACCTCCGCCCCGGACCGGGACTTCTACGACCGCCTGCCCGTCATCCGCAGCTTCGCCCGCCTCACGGATCCTACGGTCTATGCGCCTCTGCCGGAGGGCTGGGTGATCGGCCTCTCCGACATCGTGCGCTCGACCGCCGCCATCGCGGCCGGGCGCTACAAGGTCGTGAACACCGCGGCCGCGGCCGTGATCGCGGCGCTGTCGAACGCGCTTCACGGAAAGGACTTCCCCTTCGTCTTCGGCGGCGACGGGGCGAGCTTCGCGCTCCCGCCCGAGGAAGCGGAGCGGGGCCGCGACGCGCTCGCGGCGACCGCGGCCTTCGTGCGCGACGACCTCGACCTTGCGATGCGCGCCGCCCTCGTGCCGGTCGCGGCGGTCCGCGCGCAGGGGCTCGACGTGCGGGTCGCGCGCTTCGCCGCCTCGCCGGACGTGTCCTACGCCATGTTCACCGGCGGCGGGCTCGCCTGGGCCGAGGAGCGGATGAAGGCCGGCGACTTCGCGCTTCCCCCCGCGCCCGCCGGCACGCGGCCGGACCTCACCGGCCTCTCCTGCCGCTTCGACGAGATCCGGGCCGAGCGCGGCGTCATCCTCTCCCTCATTGCGGTCCCGCGGCGGGGCGGCGACCCCGCCGCCTTCGACGCCCTCGTCTCCGACGTGCTCGCTCTCGTCGAGAGCGGCGACGCCGCCCGCCCGGTCCCGGAGGGCGGCCCGCCCCCGCGCTGGCCGCCTTCCGGCTTCGCCCTGGAGGCGCGGGCCTCGCCCTTCTACCGGCGCTCGCCCCTGGCGGCCCGCCTGTGGATCGGGGCGCGCACGCTCTTCGCGCACGCGATCTTCAAGACGGGCGTGTCGGTCGGCGGCTTCGACCCCGCCCGCTACAACCGCCAGCTCGTCGAGAACACGGACTTCCGCAAGTTCGACGACGGCCTGCGCATGACCCTCGACTGCACGCAGGCCTTCGCCGACCGGATCGAGGCGCGGCTCGCGGCGGCCGAGGCCGCCGGCGTCGCCCGCTGCGGCACCCACCGCCAGTCCGCCGCCCTCATGACCTGCTTCGTCCCCGCCCCCACCCGCGGCGACCACGTCCACTTCGTCGACGGCGCCGCCGGCGGCTACGCGGCGGCGGCGGCAGTGGTGAAGGGTCAAGCCCTTTCCATCACCCGAAGCTGAAATCGTCGGCGACGAGGCTCGAGAGGTTCACGCTCGCCAAGAGCAGGGTGTTGCCGGACCTGTCCGTGATGACGACGTTCGTGGCGACCTGCGCGGCATGCGCCATCATGTCGGCGTAGTTCGCGAAGACCGCGGTGCTGAACTGGATCGTGTCGTGCCCGGACAGCCCGGGACCCGGGGTGAAGTCGATGATCTGGCTCGTCTGGAAGCCGCCGTCGAAGATGAAGTGGTCGTCGCCGTCGCCGCCGACGAGGTAGTCGCTGCCGGAGCCCGCGAATAGGGTGTCCTTGCCGGGCCCGCCGCCGAGGACGTCGTCCCCAGGTCCGGCGCTGAGATAGTCGTCGCCGACATCGCCGATGACGGTGTCGTTGCCGTCGCCGCCGCCGATGATGTCGTTCTCGACCCCGCCGTTGAGGTAGTCGTTTCCGGTGTCGCCGATCAGGACGTCGTTGCCCTCGCTTCCGCCGATGAGGTCGTCGCCGTCGCCGCCGTGGAGGTAGTCGTTGCCTTCGGCCCCGAACACGGTGTCGGCGCCGGTCCCGCCCATGACGAGGTCGTCGCCGAGGCCGCCGTTCATGTAGTCGTTGCCGGCATCGCCGAGGACGGTGTCGTTGCCGCCGCTGCCGCCGATGAGGTCGTCGTCGAGGCCGCCCTGGAGGTAGTCGCTGCCGCCATCGCCGAGGACAGTGTCGTTACCGGCTCCGCCGTCCAACCAATCATCGCCGAGCCCGCCGTTCAGGTAGTCGTTGCCATCCCCGCCCGAGATCGTGTCGTGGCCAAGGCCGCCGTGGCCCTGGTCGTCGCCGTCGTAGCCGATGATGGTGTCGCCGCCTTCGCTGCCCAAGAGCGTGTCAGGGCCGGACGTGCCGGTCACGGTGATTCCCGAGAAGGTGAAGATCTGGGCCTTGATGCTGGTGCCGCTCGCGTCGCCCAGGGTGCCGCTCGGATCCTCCCACGTGACCACGAAGCCGCCGTCCTCCAGGGCCGTGACGTCCGGCGTTCTCTGATTGCCTGATGTTTGGGTGTTGACCAGGACCTCGTCCAGCAGGACCCCGCCCGTGGCATTGAACGCCTTCGCCTTGATGCTGTAGGTGCTGTCGCCGAGCGTTCCGCTCCCGTCGCTCCAGACGACCACGAAGCCGCCGTTCGCCAAGCCCGCAACCTTGGGCTGGAGCTGATCGTTCAATGTCTGGGTGTTGATCCGGGTATCGAACGTGACGAACCCGCCCGCGGCATTGAATATCCTGGCATTGATGCTGGTGCCGCTGGTGTCGAACTGCGTGCCGCTCGAGTCCTCCCACGTGACCACGAAGCCACCGTTGGCAAGTGCCGTAATCGCAGGAATTCTCTGATTGTTAGGAACAAAGTAGTTGACCAGGAAATCGTCCTTAACAACCCCGCCCGCGGCATTCAATATTCTGGCTTTGACGGCGGTGCCATAGGGGTCCCCCTGGGTGCCAGTGTCGTCCGTCCACGTGAGCACGAGGTTGCCGTCGGTCAGGCCTGTGACCTGCGCTCCACCTTGATAACCGCCGATCGCCGCGGTGGCCAAGCCCTCGGTCAAAGCTGTGCCCGAGGCATCGCGGATTGCGACATGGACGTCCGAGGAGTTCGACGATGAGTATTGGTTCCACGCAACCACGAAGCCGCCGTTGGCCAGAGCGGCGATGTCCGGATTCTGCTGAACTTCGTAGGGAAAGAAGTTGACCCGGAAATCATCACGCACGACGGCACCGGCAGAATTGAACACCTTGGCCCTGATGTTGGAATCGCTCGCGCTCCCGAGGGGCTCGCTCCAGTCACCCCATGCGATCACGAAGTCCCCGTTGCGGAGACCCGTGACCGTGGGCGTGAACTGACTGTTCGCAACGGCCGTGTTGACGAGGAACTCGTCTCGTACGAGCGCGCCCTTGGCCGTGTAAACCTTGGTCTTGATGCTCGTGCCGCTCGCGTCGCCGAGGGTGCCGCTCGAGTCGTGCCACGTGACCACGAAGCCGCCAGTGCTGGCGAGGCTCGCGATGGCCGGCGCGTTCTGACTGTTCAACGTATTCGTGTTGACGAGGAACTCGGTTCCGAGCGGCACGATGGGCATGGCTGCATTCTCCAATGAGGCCCGTGCCGCCTTAGCCGGCGCACGGCAGAAACAATCGGCATGTCACAAACGGGCCTTGTCACAGCGGCCTGCGTCTTGGCGTGAAGCCGACGCAAAATGGCTATGGCCTCCGGCCGGTGCGGCCGGGTGCAATCACCAAATCCGAACGAAAAACCCCCTGCGCGGCATCTTTTTGTGATGTGCCGGCGCTCATCTTCAGCTACCCCGGCCCACTTCGCAAGCACGTTGATGAAATCCTGGATAGTTGTTGCCGGCGCACAACAACTCGAAGCTTAGCAGCTCCGCCATCCCCGCGGATCCATCCTATCGCATCAGCCCCGCGGCCCGCAGCGCCTTGGTGATGACCGCGTTGATCTGTCCGCCGAGGCCGCCCGCGTCCTCGTCGCGGTTCGCGCGCTCCTCGTGCTCCGGCGCGGCGTAGGCGTGCGCCGCCGGCTCCGCCTTCGGCGTCGGCCCCTTCACCTTCGACGGCAGGGTGATGGCGCCGTCCGGAGCAATGACGGCCACGCTCTCGGTCGCCGCGACCCGCTCGCCGGCGAGCCCCCAGAAATTCGCGATGTGGAAGGTCGAGGAGACGCCGACGTCGAGGAGGAACGGGCCGGCGTTGCCGTAGCGTCCCTCGCCGGCGCCCGCCGCCAGCGGCGCGCCGTGGGCCATGCCGGCGATGGTGAAGGACTCGATGACCTCCCGCCCGGCCTTGTCGCGCCACACCTGCCGGGTGAAGCCCGGGCCCCGGCTCTCGACCGTCGCGGCCGCCGAGAGGCCGTGGACGTCCGCCCACTGCTTCACGGTCTCGACCGCGTTCGCCGGCACGACGGTCGCGTCGGCGCTGCCGTGCCAGATCGAAACTCTCGGCCAGGGGCCGTCGTGCCCCGAGGCTCCGCGCACGAGGTCGCCCCACTCCGACGCCAGGCGCACGCGGCCCTTGAACATGCTCTCGAACGCCTCCTGCACGTTCAAGGCCGTGCCGTAGGGCAGCCCCGCGACGATGGCGCCGCCGGCGAACACCTCCGGGTAGGCCGCGAGCATCGCGCCCGCCATGGCGCCCCCGGCCGAGAGGCCGGTCACGAAGACGCGGGCGCGATCGACGCCGTGGTCCGCCGCCATGCGCTCGACCATGGCGCGGATCGAGCGCGCCTCGCCCTCATCGCGCCGGATGTCGCCCCCCTCGAACCAGTTGAAGCACCCTTGCGGGTTGTTCGCCTTCTGCTGCTCGGGGAAGACGAGGGCGAAGCCGTGCTCGTCGGCGAGCGCCGACCAGCCGGTGCCGTGATCGTAGGCCGCCGCCGTCTGGCCGCAGCCGTGCAGGACGACGACGAGGGCGGGCTTTGGCCGCAGCGTCGGCGGCACGTAGGCGAGCATGCGCAGGTTGCCCGGGTTCGGCCCGAAGTCCGCGACCTCGGCGAGCCGGCTCGGGACGCGGCTCGGAGCCTGGGCGGGCGCCGGAGCGCGGTCCTGCGCCTTCTTCACGAGGCGCGCGAAGTCGCGCTTGTAGCGCGACAGATCGGAGAACGTGCGTCCGAGACCGGCCATTCGAGAGCGCCCTTTGTTCGGTTTTGGTTTGAAACAACCCGCAGGGACCAAGATGGTTGCTGCACTGCACAAAACAAAGCCCGGTCGCTGGCTCTCTCGGGAAAATCCACCGTCGCCATCGCGGCTGAGGCCGCACATTGACTTCGCGCGAGCGGCGAAGCACTCCGCCAGCGGAGGGCGCATGGCGGACCTGACCCGGACTTGGGACGTGCTGGTGGTCGGCGGCGGCAACGCGGCCCTGTGCGCCGCGATCGGGGCGCGGCGCGCCGGGGCCTCCGTGCTGGTGCTGGAGGGGGCCCCGAAATTCTACCGCGGCGGCAACACCCGCCACACCCGCAACATGCGCTGCGCCCACGACGCCGCGACCGAGACGCTGAGCGGCCCCTACACCGAGGAGGAGTTCTGGGACGACCTCCTCAGGGTGACGGAAGGCCAGACCGACGAGGCGCTGGCGAAGTTCATGATCGCCCAGTCCAAGGAGATCCTGGCGTGGATCCCCGAGCAGGGGGTGCGGTTCCAGCCGTCGCTCGGCGGCACCTTGAGCCTCGGTCGCACCAACTCCTTCTTCCTCGGCGGCGGGCGCTCGATGCTGAACGCGCTCTACCTCACGGCGGAGCGGCTCGGCGTCGAGGTCGAATACGACGCCGAGGTGGTGGACCTCCACGTCGACGCCGGCGCGTTCCGCTCCGCGACCGTGCGGCGCGGCGCCGAGGGCGCGACGGTGCGCGCCGCGACCCTCGTCGCCGCCGCGGGCGGCTTCGAGGCCAACATCGAATGGCTGAAGGAGTCCTGGGGCGACGCCGCCGACAATTTCTTGATCCGCGGCACGCCCTACAACCGCGGCACGGTGCTGAAGATGCTGATCGGGCGCGGGGTCGAGGCGGTCGGCGACCCGACCCAGTGCCATGCGGTCGCGATCGACGCGCGGGCGCCGAAGTTCGACGGCGGCATCATCACCCGCCTCGACTGCGTGGTGTTCGGCATCGTCGTGAACAAGGAAGCCAAGCGCTTCTACGACGAGGGCGAGGACATCTGGCCGAAGCGCTACGCCATCTGGGGGCGCCTCGTCGCGGCGCAGCCCGACCAGATCGCCTACATCGTCTTCGACGCGAAGTCGCTCAAGCTGTTCATGCCCTCCCTCTACCCGCCGGTGCAGGCGGGGAGCATCCGCGAGCTCGCCGGCCAACTCGGGCTCGATCCCGGCGCACTTGAGGCGACCGTGAACGGCTTCAACGCCGCCGTCCGCCCCGGCGCATTCGACGACAAGATCCTCGACGATTGCCGCACCGAAGGGCTCGACCCGCCGAAGAGCCACTGGGCGCGGCGCATCGACACGGCGCCGTTCTACGCCTATCCGGTGCGCCCCGGCATCACCTTCACCTATCTCGGCGTGCGCGTCGACAAGGACGCCCGCATGCTGATGAAGGGCGGGCCTTCGCAAAACATGTTCGCGGCCGGCGAGATCATGGCCGGCAACGTGCTCGGGCGCGGCTACGCCGCCGGCATCGGCATGACCATCGGCAGCGTCTTCGGCCGCGTCGCCGGACGGGAGGCGGCCGCGAATGCGCGCTAAGCTAAGCCCTGGACGTCGCTCGTCCATGCCACACTCCCAAGCCCTCATCCTGAGGTGCTCGCGCGAAGCGCGAGCCTCGAAGGACGCACCCTGCCCACGCAGCGCCCAGTCGACGGTGCGTGCTTCGAGGCTCGCTCCGCTCGCACCTCAGCATGAGGAGAGTTGGTCTGGCCCTCCACCTTGCGAGCCTGGCGAATGTCCATAGCCTCAACGGCCGACACCCTCGCTGAAGCCCAGCACCCTCGTCACGCGACCGCGGCGCTCGCTGAGGCGGATCGCCTGATGACGGTGTGCAACGCCTGCCGCTACTGCGAGGGCCTGTGCGCCGTGTTCCCGGCCATGGAGATGCGCCGCGTCTTCCCGGACGGCGACCTCAACTACCTCGCGAACCTCTGCCACTCCTGCGGCGCCTGCTACTACGACTGCCAGTTCGCCCCGCCGCACGAGTTCGACGTCAACGTCCCGAAAAACCTCGCGCAGGTCAGGGCCGAGTCGTACCGTGCCTACGCTTGGCCGCGCGCCCTTTCGGGACTCTTCGCACGCAACGGCCTGTGGATCAGCCTGATTGCGGCGCTCAGCGCCGCCGCCTTCATCGCCGGCTTCGTGGCCTGGAACGATTCATCGGTGCTGTTCGGCGTCCACACCGGCCCCGGCGCCTTCTATCGGCTGATGCCGCACGACGCGATGGCGCTCATCTTCGCGGCGGGCTTCCTCTACGCGACCGTCGCCATAGCCATGGGCGTGCGGGCGTTCTGGCGCGACATAGGCGAGCCGACGGGGACGCTGCGCGATCCCCCTTCCCTCTGGCAGGCCGTCAAGGACGCCGGCCGGCTGCGCTACCTCGATGGCGGAGAGGTCGGCTGCTACAACGAGGACGAGCGCCCGACCGACCGACGCCGCCTGTGGCACCACCTCGCCTTCTACGGCTTCCTCCTCTGCTTCGCCGCGACCTCGGTCGCGACCTTCTATCACTACCTCGTCGGCCACCCGGCGCCGTACCTCTGGTACGACCTGCCGGTGGTGCTCGGCACGCTGGGCGGCATCGGCCTGATCGTCGGCCCCATCGGGCTTCTCGCCGCGAAGCTCCGCCGCGATCCGATGCTCCAGGACGAAGGCCGCTTCGGCATGGACGTCGCCTTTAACGTCATGCTGCTCCTGACGAGCGTGACCGGCCTCGCCCTCCTCGTCCTGCGCGCGACGCCGGCCATGGGCACGCTTTTAGCGCTCCACCTCGGCGTGGTCTTCGCCTTCTTCGTCACCATGCCCTACGGCCAGTTCGTGCACGGCATCTACCGCTTCGCGGCCCTCGTCCGCTACGCGCGGGAAAGCCGGACGCTCAAGGGCGAGGCCGAGGCCCCGGTCGCGACGACGGGCCAGGGCGGCACGCGGCCTTAGAGCTCGGCCACGCGTGCGCCCTTTCAATCCGCCGCGAACCGCTCCAGCGCCGTGCGGTCGATCTCGATGCCGAGGCCAGGTCCCGCCGGCACCCGCACGAAACCGTCCTCCTGGAC
The DNA here is from genome assembly GCA_036386395.1 of Beijerinckiaceae bacterium. GTDB lineage: Bacteria > Pseudomonadota > Alphaproteobacteria > Rhizobiales > Beijerinckiaceae > JAJKJG01. The sequence continues at coordinate 39,315 of DASVVU010000071.1, forward strand.
GATCGGCTCGACCGTGACCGCGTCGCGGATCGGGTGCTCGCTCATGTCGAACTCGAGGAGCGGCTCGGTCGCGTTGAGGCCCGGCGGGTTGTGCGGCAGGACGGCGAGGAGCTGGAGCGCCGCCGCGCGGGCGATGCCCGTGCCCCAGCAGTGGGGGACGTAGCGCACGCCGAAGGCTGAGGCCATGTCGGCGATCTTCTTGCACTCGGAGAGGCCGCCGGCCGCGCAGGTGTCGGGCTGGGCGATGTCGACGAGGCGCTCGGTCAGCAGGCGGCGGAAGCCGAAGCGGGTGAACGAGCACTCGCCGCCGGCGACCGGGATCGTCGTCCCGGCCTTGACCTCGCGGTAGCCGCCGTAGTCCTCCGGCGCGACGGGCTCCTCGAACCAGCCGATGTCGAGGTCCTCGAGGGCGCGGGCGTAACGGAGCGCATCGACGGCGTCGTAGGCGTGGTTCGCGTCGACCATCAGCCCAATGCCAGAACCGATCTCGTCGCGGAGCGCCTTCGTGAGGCGCACGTCCTCGGGCACGCCCCAGCCGGTCTTGAGCTTCATGGCCGTAAAGCCCGCCGCCGCGTAAGACGCGGCCTCCTCCCTGAGATAGGTCTCGTGGTCGTCCCGGGCGCGGCGGTAGAGGCCGGTGGCGTAGGCCCGCACCCGGTCGCGGATCGGCCCGCCCATGAGGACGTGGACGGGCAGGCCGAGCGCCCTCCCCTTGAGGTCCCAGAGCGCGATGTCGATGCCGCTCAGCGCCTGGATGGCGAGCCCGCGCTGGCCGTGGTCGCGAAGATGGTTGTAGAGGCGCTGCCAGTGCCGCTCGGTCGCGAACGGGTCCTCGCCGATCAGCAGCGGCGCGTAGGCCCTCACGACCGCCTCGTTCAGGCGCGCCGGGCCGTAGCACTCGCCGAAGCCCGACAGCCCCTCGTCGGTCGCGACCTCGACGACGAGCGCCGTGCGGGCCGAATACCAGGCCTGCGAATAGGCGAAGGGCTCCGCCAGCGCCGCGCTCAGGACGTAGGTCTTCACGTGCGTGATCTTCATGGGGCCGGTGACCGATGCCTTGTCGAATCGAGCCTAGCCGTCCCGGCGGGCCGGAGCCATGCTCCGGGAGCCGAAAGCCGCGACCGCCAGGCCCGCCACGATCAGGGCGACGCCCGCGGCCTGGAGCGGCGGCGGCCACTCGCCGAGGACCGGGATGGCAAGCAGCGTGCCGGCGACCGGGATGAGCGGCGGGAAGCGCTGCGCCTGCGCGGCGCCGAGCACCCGCACGGCATAGCCCCAGAGCCATAGGCCGAGGATCACGTTGAGGAGGCCCTGGTTGAGGGCGTGGAAGACCGCGATCCACGGGTCGACGGCGAGGATCCGCGGCTTAAGGAGAAGCGCGTAGACCGGGACGTAGACGAGGGAGAGCACCGACACGATCGCGGTCGAGGTCATCGCCCCGACGTT
>DASVVU010000072.1:0-7783 GCA_036386395.1 Beijerinckiaceae bacterium
CCCCCCCCCCTGGGGGGGAGGCCCGACTCGGCCGAAGGCCGAGCGGGGTGGGAGTCGCGGGCATGGACCGCGCTGCCGACGCGGAGGCGCACCGCATCAGCCGCAGGGGCAGGACCGGATGGAATCGAGCGTGGCCCTGCGACCCCCACCCCGCTCGGGCCGTGCCCGAGTCGGCCCTCCCCGCAAGGGGGAGGGACAAAAGCGGGCGCTGCATCACGCCTTCCCCTCGATCTTCCGCACCCCGCCCATGTACGGCACGAGCGCATCCGGCACGGCGACGCCGCCGTCCTTGTCCTGATAATTCTCCATGACGGCGATGAGGGCGCGGCCGACCGCGACGCCGGAGCCGTTGAGGGTGTGGACGAGGCGGGGCTTGCCGTCCTTCGCGCGGCAGCGGGCGTTCATGCGGCGCGCCTGGAAGTCGGTGCAGACCGAGCACGAGGAGATCTCGCGGTAGGTCTCCTGCCCCGGCAGCCAGACCTCGATATCGTAGGTCTTGGCCGAGGCGAAGCCCATGTCGCCGGTGCAGAGCGTCATGACGCGGTACGGCAGGTCGAGGCGGCGCAGCACTTCTTCCGCGCAGGCAAGCATGCGCTCGTGCTCCGCGGCCGACTGCTCGGGCGTCGTGATCGAGACGAGCTCGCACTTCACGAACTGATGCTGCCGCAGCATGCCGCGGGTGTCCCGCCCGGCGGCGCCGGCCTCGGCGCGGAAGCAGGGGGTGAGGGCGGTAACGCGGATCGGCAGCTCTTCCTCGGGGGTGATGGCCTCGCGGACGAGATTTGTGAGAGAAACTTCGGCGGTGGGGATGAGCCACCAGCGTTGATCCTGGCCAAGTATGGCTTCGACGTTCCCACGCGTCGCCGCTTCAAGTCTGTCCACAAAGCTAACTTTGACGTTCCCGTCGCGCTGATGATCTTGCAGTGTCGAAACGAGCGATCTCCCAAGGTCGCGAACTGTGTCGAGATACAGCCCGGTCGTAGCTGCAAACTGATCATCTCGGAATTTCGGCAACTGCGTCGTTCCGAACATCACCTCGTCTTTGACGAGCAGCGGCGGCGCGACCTCGGTGTAGCCGTGCTCGGTCATGTGCAGGTCGAGCATGAACTGGCCTAGGGCCCGTTCGAGCCGGGCGAGCTGGCCCTTGAGCACGACGAAGCGGCTCCCTGAGAGCTTCGCGGCGGTCTCGAAGTCCATCTGGCCGAGCGCCTCGCCGAGCTCGAAGTGCTGCTTCGGCGAAGGGAAATTGCGCGGGTTGCCGAAGCGGCTCTTCTCGACGTTGTCGTGCTCGTCCTTCCCAACCGGGACCTCGGGGTTGGGGGTGTTCGGGATCTCGGCCAGCGCCTTCTCCAGCGCCGCATTCGCCTCGCGTTCGGCGGCCTCGAGCTGCGGTGCATGCTCCTTGAGCTGCGCCACCTCGGCCATCAGCGCCTGCGCCCTCGCCTCGTCCTTCTTCGCCTTCGCCTGCCCGATCTCCTTCGACAGGCTGTTGCGCCGCTGCTGCGCCTCCTGCGCCGCCGCGATCGCGCGCCGGCGCTCCTCGTCGAGGGCGACGAGCCGGTCCGCGACCGCCTCCGCGTCCTCGAAGCCGCGGTTCCTCAGGCCCTGGACGAAGGCGTCGCGGTTCTCGCGGATGAAGCGGATGTCGTGCATGGATCAAGGCTGCCTTCACGCGTCATGGCCGGCCTTGGGCCGGCCATCCACGACTTCCCACGCCGGAGCGGAGCGAAGGCGTGGATGCCCGGGCCAAGCCGGGCATGACGGCCTATACGGATGAACCGGGTGCGCGTGAAGGGGCTACTCCGCCGCCGCGGCCCGCGCGGCCTCTTCCTGCGCGCGCTTCCGCTCGACCATCCTGACGGACCAGATCGAGGCCTCGTAGAGGAGGAGCGTCGGGAGGGCGAGGGCGAGCTGGGAGATGACGTCGGGAGGCGTCAGCACCGCGGCGATGACGAAGACGATGACGATGGCGTAGCGGCGCTTCTCGACGAGGAACTTCGAATCGATGATCCCGGCCTTGCCTAAAAGAGTCAGGATCACCGGCATCTGGAAGCAGATGCCGAAGGCGAAGATCAGCGTCATGATCAGCGAGAGGTACTCGTTGACCTTGGGCAGGAACTGGATCTCGGGATTGCCCTCGCCCGTCCCGAACTGCTGCATCGAGACCGAGAACCGCATCAGCAGCGGCATGGCGATGAAATAGACCACGAGGGCGCCGAGGATGAAGAGGAGCGGCGTCGCGACGAGGAAGGGCAGGAAGGCCTGGCGCTCGTTCTTGTAGAGGCCAGGCGCCACGAACTTGTAGATCTGGTTCGCGATCACCGGGAAGGCCAAAAAGCCCGCGCCGAACATCGCGACCTGGAGCTGGGTGAAGAAGAACTCCAGCGCGTGGGTGTAGACCATGTGGGCCTTCGCCGGGTCGCCGACGGCCCAGACGTAGGGCTGCACCAGGATGTTGTAGATGTACTTCGCGCCGGCGAAGCAGAACACGAACATGACGACGAAGGCGATGAGCGCGCGGATGAGGCGCTGGCGCAGCTCGATCAGGTGCTCGATCAGCGGCGCGCGGGAAGCCTCGACCTCGTCTTCCTCGATCGGCGTCTGCGCGTTCATGCCTTGGCCGTGCCTTCGGGCTCGGAGCGCGGCGCCTCGGCGGCGCCCGCCGGCTCCGGCAGGGGTCCGACCGGCACGGGCGGCGGTTCCGGCAGGGCGAGGTCGAAGGCCGGCTCGCCGGGCATGGGCCCCGCCGCGGCCGCGGGCAACGCCGGTGAGGGGTCCGTGTGCAGGGCCGGCGCCGGGTCCGTGGAGGGGGGCGCGGGCGAAGCCGCAGACGCAGACGGCGCGAGCGGGTCGAACGAGGTGTTGAGGGAGCCGACGGAATCGCCGATCGAGCTCACCTCGGCGTTGAGCCCGCTCACCTCCTTCTTGATGTCCTCGAGCTCGGCCTCGCGCATCGCCTCGTTGAACTGGGACTGGAACTCGCCCGCCATCTTGCGCACCTGGGCGGTCATGTTCCCGAGCGTGCGCAGGGCCTTGGGCAGGTCCTTCGGACCGATGACGATGAGGGCGACGGCGCCGATCACCATCACCTCGCCCCAGCTCATGTCGAACATGGGTCGGTCCTTAACGCTCCGCCGCTAAGCCCGGCGGCGCTCGATACAGCGGCGTCAGCCGGCCTTGCGCTCGCCCAGGGGGGCGCTCGTGGGCGCGGCGGCCGTTGCGGCCGGCGTCGCCGGCGGCTGATGCTCGAGCGTCCGCACCGGCTCGCCGGGCGCGGTCGCCGGAGGCGTCGCCGCGGCGGTCTCTTCCTCGGTCATGCCCTTCTTGAAGGCTTTGATGCCCTTGGCGACGTCGCCCATCATCTCGGAGATCTTGCCGCGACCGAACAGCAGCATGACGATGATGCCGACGACGACCCAGTGCCAGATACTCATGCCACCCATGGAATCCTCCTGCGCCTCTTGCCTTTATTGGCGCGGCATTGTCGGGATTGCGGACCGGCCTTCTGGCCTCGGGCCCGGATTTCGCGCCAACCTAGGGGGGACCTGCGGCGAAAACAAGAACTTCGTCCGGGTCGATCTCGACCCCGACGTCCTCGCCGGGCTGTGCCGACAGGGGCCCGCGCACCCTCGCTGCGAGGGGATTCTCGAGCCCCTGGACCGCGACCTGCACCAATTCGACCTCGCCGAGAAAACGCCGGGATAGTAAACGGCCGGGCAGACAGAAGCCCGCCGGCTTGAGCCGCACCCCCTGCGGCCGGATGCACACGGCGGCCGCGCCGTCGGGCACGTCGGGCGCGGGGAAGAGCCCGACCGGCGTCTCGGCCCGCCCCCCCCTCGCCGTGCCCTCGACCTCGTTGAAATCACAGAAGAAACGCGCCGCCGCGATGTCGACCGGGCGGCGGTAGATGTCCTCCGCCCTCCCCTCCTGGACGATCGCCCCCGCGCGCATGAGCACGATCCGGTCGGCGATGCGCATCGCCTCCTCGGGGTCGTGGGTCACGACGACGGTGGTGGCGTGGGTCTCGCGCAGGATCGCGACGGTCTCGTCCCGGATCGCGTCGCGCATGCGCCGGTCGAGGTTCGAGAACGGCTCGTCCATGAGGAGCACGCCCGGGCGCGGCGCGATCGAGCGGGCGAGCGCCACCCGCTGCTGCTCGCCGCCGGAGAGCACGTGCGGGTAGTCCGCCGCGTAGCGCTCGAGCCCGACCCGGGCGAGCGCGCGCTTCGCCGCGACCTCGGCGTCGCGGGCCGAAAACCCGCGCAGGCCAAAGGCGACGTTCTCGATAATGCTGAGGTGCGGGAAGAGGGCGTAGTCCTGGAACATCAGGCCGATGCCGCGGGCCTCCGGCGGCAGGAATTTTTGGGGGCCCGTGACCTCCTGCCCGTCGAGGAGGACGCGGCCTTCGGTCGGCGTCTCGACGCCGGCCGCGACGCGGAGCAGCGTCGTCTTGCCGCAGCCGGAGGGGCCAAGGAGGCAGACGAGCTCGCCGGGGCCGATCGCGAGCGACACGCCGTCGAGCGCCCGCGTCGAGCCGTAGAGTTGGCTCACGCGGTCGAAGGCAAGCTCGGCCGGGATCGAGGCGCCCGTCGTGCCGCGCTGGCCCCAGCGGGGGAACCATCGGTCACGGGGGCGGAGGGGGTCCGCCGTCATTCCGGCGACAGATAGTCCTCGGGCTCCGCTTCGTCATCCGGCTCCGCTTGCGGAAGCTCGGCTTCCTCTCCCTGAAGCTCCGCCTCCGGCTCGGGCGGGAGCGGCTGGAACAGGTCGTCCTCCAAGGGGTCCTCGTCCGGGCGCAGCGCCGGGTCATCGGACGGCACCGGGACCGAGAGGCCGGGCGGGATGCGGCCCTCCATGAGCCCCGCCCCCTTCAGCTCCTCGAGGCCGGGCAGGTCGTCGATGGCGTTGACGCCGAAATGCTCCAGGAACTGGGGCGTCGTGCCGTAGGTGACGGGCCGTCCCGGGGCTTTCCGGCGGCCGCGCAGGCGTACCCAGCCGGTCTCCAGGAGGATGTCGAGGGTGCCCTTCGAGGTCGCGACGCCGCGGATCTCCTCGATCTCGGCCCGGGTCACCGGCTGGTGGTAGGCGACGATCGCCAGCGTCTCCATGGCGGCGCGCGAGAGCTTCCTCGGCTCGACCACGTCGCGGGCGAGGATGAACGACAGGTCTCCGGCGGTCCGGAAGGTCCACTTGCCGGCGACCTGGACGAGATTGACGCCGCGCGGCGCGTAGTGCGCGACAAGGTCCTTTAGCACCGCCTGGACGTCGCTGCCCTCGGGCAGGCGGCCGGCGAGGTCCTTGTCGGAGAGCGGCTCACGGGCCGCGAACAGCAGCGCCTCGGCGACGCGCAGGGCCTCGCCGTGGTCGGGGGCGGCCTGCGGCGCTGCGGCTTCCGGCTCAGCCTCGGAGGCTTCGATCTCCGCCACCTGCGCCGAGAGCCGGCGGGCGATGTCGCCCATGCGCTTTTCGAGAGTCCGCATATCCAAGGTTCGCATCTGCCGTCAGGCCCCGGCCGGCATGGGCTCGGGCGCGGGCGTAAGGCCGCGCACCCACAGGGGGGCGAAGGCGCCGTCCTGGCGCATGGCGAGGCGGCCCTCGCGCACGAGCTCGAGGGTCGCCGAGAACGCGGAGGCGACGACGGTCGGGCGCTGCTCCGGGGCCGCGACGTAGCGCATGAGCCAGGCGTCGAGCACGGTCCAGTCCTGCGCGATGCCGACGAGCCGCTCCAGGGCCTCGCGGGCGTCGACGAGGGACCAGACGTGCCGCTTCGGCATGACGACGCGGGTCGTCATCGCCTTCTGGCGCTGGCGGGCGTAGGCCGAAAGGAGGTCGTAGAGGGTCGCCTCCCAGGCGACCTGCCGGTTGATCTGCACGGGCTCGGGGGCGCCGCGCCCGAAGACGTCGCGGCCGAGCTGGGCGCGCTCCTCCATGCGCTTCGCGGCCTCGCGGATGGCCTCGAGTCGGCGAAGGCGCAGCGCAAGGGCGGTCGCGAGGTCGGCGGCGGTCGGCTCGTCGCCCTTCGGCGGGTCGGGCAGCAGGAGGCGCGACTTGAGGTAGGCGAGCCAGGCCGCCATCACGAGGTAGTCGGCGGCGAGCTCCAGGCGCATCTTGCGCGCCTCCTCGATGAACACGAGGTACTGCTCGGCAAGAGCCAGGATCGAGATGCGGTGGAGGTCGACCTTCTGCCGCCGGGCAAGCTCCAGGAGGAGGTCGAGGGGGCCCTCGAAGCCGTCCACGTCGACGTGCAGGGTCGGCTCGCCGGTTGCCCGCTCGGCAAGCTCCATCTCCTCGAAAGGCAACGCCTCGGCCATCACGCCCAACTGATTCGCTTCTTAGGAGAGCTTTGGCCGCTCAGGCGGCCGCCGCAAGCGCGGCCGCAAAACGCGCCCGCGCGTCCACAACATTCAAGGGCTCGGGCTGGTGCCGGATGCGCCCGAGCGCCGCGGCGGCCCGGCGGGCGGCATCGCCGGCAAGCTCGGGGGTCTCGGACGCGACCGCGTCCATCTCGTCGAGGCGGCCGTTGCAGTGGAGCGCCACGTCGCAGCCGGCCGCGAAGGCGGCGCGGGCGCGCTCGTTGAGCGTGCCCGCAAGGGCGTTCATGGAGAGGTCGTCGCTCATGACGAGGCCGTCGTAGCCCATGTGGCCGCGGATCACCTCTTCCATGACAAGAGCTGAGGTGGTGGCGGGGTTGTCGGGATCGAGGGCCGTGTAGACCACGTGCGCCGTCATGGCGAGGGGCATGTCGGAAAGGTGCCGGAACGGCACGAAGTCCTGGCGCTCCAGCTCCTCGCGGGAGGCGTGCACGACGGGGAGGTCGTGGTGGCTGTCGGCGCCGGCGCGGCCATGGCCGGGGATATGCTTGATCACCGGCAGGACGCCGCCGGCGATCAGCCCCTCAGCGGCGGCGCGGCCGAGCACGGCGACGGTCTCCGGATCGTGGGCGTAGGCGCGGTCGCCGATCACGTCGTGGGCGCCGGCGACCGGCACGTCGAGGACGGGCAGACAGTCGACGTCGATGCCGACGGCGCGTAGGTCGTGGGCGATGAGCCGCGCCCCGAGGCGGGCGATCTCGCGCTGGTAGAGGGGATCGTTGCCGGCGAGCCGGCCGTAGGTGCGGCCGGGCGGATAGGCCGGCCAGTGCGGCGGACCCAGGCGCTGGACCCGCCCGCCTTCCTGGTCGATCAGGACCGGCGCGTCAGCCCGCCCGACCGCTTCCCTCAGCGCCTGCGTCAGCGCCCGCACCTGCGCCGGCGTCTCGACGTTGCGGCGGAACAGGATGAAGCCCCACGGCTCGGCGGCGCGGAAGAACGCTTCCTCCTCGGGCGTGAGGACGAGGCCCGAGCAGCCGGCGATGAAGGCGCACGCGGTCAAGAGCGGCTCGGGTGCACGGTGGGGGGAGCGCTTTAGCCTCAGTTCCGAGCGACGAAGCAGGCGCTCTTGGCGGCCTTGAGCCTCGTGCAGAGGTCGTTGGCGTCGTCCTGCGACATCGGCCCGACCCGGATGCGGTAGAGGGTCGTGCCGTTCACGTCCGCGGCCTTGACGTGGGGAGAGCGCCCGCCGAGGGTGCCGGCGAGCTTCTGCCGCAGCTCCTGCGCGACCTTCCTGGCCTGCTCCTCGGTCGGCTGCGCACCCAGCTGCACCGAGAAGCCGCCGGTGGCTACCGGCTCGGCCGGCTTGGGCGCCACTGGCGCCGGAGCGGCGGCCGTGCGCTGCTGCGGTTGGGCGGCGGTCGGCGCGGCCGGGCTGCTCGGGGTCGCGGCCGAAGGCGCGGGCGCTGGACGAG
>DASVVU010000073.1:0-22964 GCA_036386395.1 Beijerinckiaceae bacterium
GAGGCGGATGGCGTTGTCGACGAGCCAGTTGAGGGCGATCTGGACCTGGGCGAAGGCGGTCGCGATCTGCATCAGCTCGCCGAGGCCGATCTCGCCGGACAGATACTTCGGGGCCCCGAGCAGGAGCGGCACCACGGGGGAGAGCACCGTCGAGCCGTTGCCGATCCAGGTCATGCGGGCCTGCTGGACGATGACGTTGATCCAGCGCCCAGCGAGGCCGCGAAAGGTCTCGTCGAGTCGCGCCCGCTCGTCCTCGTCGCCGCCGATGAGGGCGATGTTCTCGGCCTGGTCGCGGACCCGGGTCAGCTCGTAGCGCAGGCGCGCCTCGCCGCCGTTCTTAGCCTCGACCGCGACCACGAGGGGGCGGCCGATGAAGTACATGCCGAGCGACGTGATGGTCGAGTAGACGATCGCGGCGATCACCATGTAGCCCGGGACGACGAAGTCCGAGCCGAAGGCCGTGACTCTGAGAGAGCCGGCGACCGCCCACAGGATGCCGATGAAGGCGACCGCGGCCAGCAGCGCGTTGACGAGCCCGATGACGAAGTCGACGAGGGGCTCGGTCGCGAGCCGCACGTCGTCGGCGATGCGGTACTCGGGGTTCGAGCCCTCGCCGCCGATGATGTTGAGCTGGTAGAAGCGCCGGTCCGCGAGCCAGCGCTCGATGAGGCGCCCCGTGATCCACTGGCGCCAGCGGAGCGCGAAGCGCATCCGCATGTGGACGAGCCCGACCGAAGCGGCCGCCGAGGCGAGCGCGAGCAGCAGGATGATGCCCACCCCGAGGAAGACGGAGGCAACCTGCTTGTGCTCGATCGCGTCGAAGAAGAACCGGTTCCAGCGATTGATGCCGAGGGCCGCCAAGAGGTTCGCGACCACGAAGCCGAGCACGCCGATGGTGAGGAGCCAGGCGCGCCGGCGGGTCGGCCCTTTCCAGAACCCGCGGGCGACGCGGAAGTAGGCCCGCGCGACACGCCCCGGCGGCGGCTTCGGCGGGGAGCCGGGGGCCGGCTCGCCCTCGGCCGTGTCGGACGCAACGGTCATGGAACCCTTAATAGACGATCTTTTCGACAATGCCCCGCGTAAAGCTCCGTTCCGCTTGCGGCAAGCGACGGTAGGGGCCTTCCCGCCTTATTGCCTAGGTGGCATGCTCTCCAATGCCTTGAAGCGCCGCGGTTCTTGGGGCTAAAGAGGCGCGCTCGCGGCTTTGGCCGCCTCTCCCCTTCAGGAATTCGGAGCCCTCATGGCCCGCAGCAAGATCGCGCTCATCGGCGCCGGACAGATCGGCGGCACCTTGGCCCACCTCGTCGGCCTGAAGGAGCTCGGCGACGTGGTGCTGTTCGACATCATGGAAGGCATCCCGCAGGGCAAGGGCCTCGACATTGCGGAAGCCGGCCCGGTCGAGGGCTACGACGCGAAATACGTCGGCGCGAACGACTACGCGGCAATCGAAGGCGCCGACGTGATCATCGTGACGGCCGGCGTGCCGCGTAAGCCCGGCATGAGCCGCGACGACCTCATCGGCATCAATCTCAAGGTGATGGAGGCGGTCGGCAATGGCATCAAGCAGTATGCTCCCGGCGCCTTCGTGATCTGCATCACCAATCCCCTCGACGCCATGGTGTGGGCACTCCAAAAATTCGCGGGGCTCGACCCTAAAAAAATCGTCGGCATGGCGGGGGTGCTCGATTCGGCCCGCTTCCGCCACTTCCTTGCGGAGGCCTTCGGGGTATCGGTCGAGGACGTGACCGCCTTCGTGCTCGGCGGCCACGGCGACGACATGGTGCCCCTCGTGCGCTACTCGACGGTCGCCGGCATCCCGCTGCCCGACCTCGTGCGGATGAAGTGGACCACCCAGGAGAAGCTCGACGCCATGGTCGAGCGTACCCGCAAGGGCGGCGGCGAGATCGTCAACCTGCTCAAGACCGGCTCCGCCTTCTATGCCCCGGCGGCGTCGGCCATCGCCATGGCCGAGAGCTTCCTCAGGGACAAGAAGCGGGTGCTGCCCTGCGCCGCCTACCTCACCGGCCAGTACGGGGTCGACGGGCTCTTCATCGGCGTCCCGATCGTGGTCGGGGCTTCGGGCGTCGAGCGCATCGTCGAGGTCGAGTTCTCGGCCGAGGAGAGGGCGATGTTCGAGAAGTCGGTCGCCTCCGTGCGCGGCCTCGTCGAGGCGTGCCGGGGGATCAACCCGGCGCTGGCGTGAGCGGGCAGTCGGCAATGGGCAGTCGGCAGGCGATCGCCGTGAATGGACGACTGCCGATTGCCGACTGCCGACTGCCCGATGCCGGCGCTCCCATCGAGGACACCCGATGAACATCCACGAATATCAGGCCAAGGCCGTCCTCAAGGAATTCGGCGTGCCGGTCCCGCGCGGGAAGGCGATCGCCTCCGCCGACGAAGCCGAGGGCGCCGCGAACGAGCTCGGCGGGCCGGTCTGGGTGGTGAAGTCCCAGATCCACGCCGGCGGGCGCGGCAAGGGCAAGTTCAAGGAAGGCGATACCGGCGACAAGGGCGGCGTGCGCCTCGCCCGCTCGGTGAACGAGGTCGAGGCCAACGTCCGGCAGATGCTGGGCAAGACCCTCGTCACGGTCCAGACCGGGCCGACAGGCAAGCAGGTCAACCGGCTCTACATCGAGGAGGGCTCGGACATCGCCTCCGAGTTCTACCTCTCGGCTCTCGTCGACCGCGTCACGAGCCGCGTCGCCTTCGTGGTCTCGACCGAGGGCGGCATGGACATCGAGAAGGTCGCCCACGACACGCCGGAGAAGATTCTTACGTTCTCGGTCGACCCCGCGACCGGGATCATGCCGCACCACGGCCGGACCGTCGCCAAGGCCCTCGGCCTCAAGGGCGACCTCGCCAAGCAGGCGGCGGACCTCCTGGGTAGGCTCTACAAGGCCTTCACCGAGAAGGACATGAGCATGCTCGAGGTCAATCCGCTGGTCGTCACGAAGGACGAGCGGCTCGTCTGCCTCGACGCCAAGATCGCCTTCGACTCGAACGCCCTCTACCGCCACCCGGACGTCATGGCGCTGCGCGACGAGACCGAGGAGGACGAGAAGGAGATCGAGGCCTCCAGGCACGACCTCAACTACATCGCCCTCGACGGCTCGATCGGCTGCATGGTCAACGGCGCCGGCCTCGCCATGGCGACCATGGACATCATCAAGCTCTACGGCATGGAGCCCGCGAACTTCCTCGACGTCGGCGGCGGGGCGTCCAAGGAGAAGGTCACGGCGGCGTTCAAGATCATCACGGCCGATCCCAAGGTGCGCGGCATCCTGGTCAACATCTTCGGCGGCATCATGAAGTGCGACGTGATCGCGGCCGGGGTCGTCGACGCCGTCAAGGAGGTCGGGCTCGAGGTGCCCCTCGTGGTGCGCCTCGAGGGCACCAACGTCGAGCAGGGCAAGCGCATCATCAACGAGTCGGGCCTCAACGTCGTCTCGGCGAACGACCTCGACGACGCGGCGCAGAAGATCGTCGCGGCGGTGAAGCAAGCCTCCTGAGCAGGTATCCTTATGTCCATCCTCATCGACCGCAATACGAAGGTCATCTGCCAGGGGTTCACCGGCAAGAACGGGACCTTCCATTCCGAGCAGGCGATCGCCTACGGGACCCGCATGGTCGGCGGCGTCGCGCCCGGCAAGGGCGGGTCGTACCACCTGAACCTGCCGGTGTTCGACACGGTGCAGGAGGCGAAGGAGAAGACCGGGGCCGACGCCTCGGTCATCTACGTGCCGCCGGCCGGCGCCGCGGACGCGATTTGCGAGGCGGTCGACGCCAAGATCCCGCTCGTGGTCTGCATCACGGAAGGCATCCCGGTTGCAGACATGGTGCGGGTGAAGCGCTCGCTGTCGGGCTCGAAGACCCGCCTCATCGGGCCGAACTGCCCCGGCGTCATGACGGCGGGCGAGTGCAAGATCGGCATCATGCCGGGCAACATCTTCAAGAGCGGCAACGTCGGCATCGTGTCGCGCTCCGGCACGCTGACCTACGAGGCGGTGTTCCAGACCACGAACGAGGGCCTCGGCCAGACCACCGCGGTCGGCATCGGCGGCGACCCCGTGAAGGGCACGGAGTTCATCGACGTCCTCGAGATGTTCCTCGCCGACGAGGCGACGACGTCGATCGTGATGATCGGCGAGATCGGCGGCTCGGCCGAGGAGGACGCGGCGCAGTTCATCGCCGACGAGGCGAAGCGGGGGCGCCGGAAGCCCATGGTCGGCTTCATCGCCGGCCGCACCGCCCCCCCCGGGCGCCGCATGGGCCACGCCGGCGCCATCATCTCGGGCGGCAAGGGCGGGGCCGAGGACAAGATCGCCGCCATGGAGGCCGCCGGCATCAAGGTCTCGCCCTCGCCTGCCCGCCTCGGAAAAACCCTCGTCGAAGTGCTCAAGGGACACTAGATAGACGCCACGGCTCATCCCGGACGGCCTCCATGGCCATCCGGGCTCGGGAACGGCTCTTGCTAGGGCCTGCCCGATCCCGGCTCTCCGCCAGCGCTTCGGCCGGGATGACGATCACGCTCAAGCGCTTGGATACGCGAATCGCGATGGCACGCCAGGACGCCAACGAGACCTTCCTTCAGACCTCGTTCCTGTGGGGCGGCAACGCCGCCTACATCGAGGAGCTCCAGGCCCAGTACGAGAGGGACCCGGGCTCGGTCGACGCCGAGTGGCAGGCGTTCTTCGCCGCCCTCAAGGACGACGGCGCCGACGTCGAGAAGAACGCCCGCGGGGCGTCGTGGCGGCGGCCGAACTGGCCGGTGCCGGTCAATGGCGAGCTCGTCTCGGCGCTCGACGGCAACTGGGCCGAGCTCGAGCGGGCGGTCGGCGACAGGATCAAGGCCAAGGCGCAGGAGAAGGTCAAGGCCAACGGCGGCGAGGTCAGCGAGGCCGCGGTCCTGCAAGCGACCCGCGACTCGGTGCGCGCCCTCATGCTGATCCGCGCCTACCGGGTCCGCGGCCACCTCCATGCCAGGCTCGATCCCCTGAACCTCGAGCCCCGGCACGACCACGAGGAGCTGCACCCCTCCCACTACGGCTTCGCCGAGGCCGACTGCGACCGCCGCATTTTCTTGGACAACGTGCTCGGCCTCGAGTTCGGCACCATCCGCGAGATCGTCGCGATCCTCGAGCGGACCTACTGCCAGACGCTCGGCGTCGAGTTCATGCACATCTCGGACCCGACCGAGAAGGCCTGGCTCCAGGAGCGCATCGAGGGGCCGGACAAGGAGATCACCTTCACCCGCGAGGGCAAGCGCGCGATCCTCAACAAGCTCGTCGAGGCGGAAGGGTTCGAGAAGTTCCTCGACCTCAAGTACACCGGCACCAAGCGCTTCGGCCTCGACGGCTCGGAGTCGCTGATCCCGGCGCTCGAGCAGATCATCAAGCGCGGCGGCAACCTCGGCGTGAAGGAGATTGTCTTGGGCATGGCCCACCGCGGCCGCCTCAACGTGCTGACCCAGGTCATGGGCAAGCCGCACCGGGCGCTGTTCCACGAGTTCAAAGGCGGCTCCTTCGCCCCCGACGAGGTCGAAGGCTCGGGCGACGTGAAGTACCACCTCGGCGCTTCGTCCGACCGCGTCTTCGACGGCAACGCCGTCCACCTGTCGCTGACCGCCAACCCCTCGCACCTCGAGATCGTCGACCCCGTGGTGCTCGGCAAGGTGCGGGCGAAGCAGGACCAGTTCGGCGACCCGCCGGAGCGGCGCACCTCGGCGATGCCGCTCCTGATCCACGGCGACGCGGCTTTCGCCGGCCAGGGCGTCGTCGCCGAGTGCTTCGGGCTCTCGGGACTGAAAGGACACCGCACCGGCGGCTCGGTGCATTTCATCGTCAACAACCAGATCGGCTTCACGACGAACCCGCGCTTCTCGCGCTCCTCGCCCTACCCGTCCGATGTCGCCAAGATGGTCGAGGCGCCGATCTTCCACTGCAACGGCGACGACCCGGAGGCCGTGGTCTTCGCCGCCAAGATCGCAACCGAGTACCGGCAGCGCTTCCAGAAGCCGGTCGTGGTCGACATGTTCTGCTACCGCCGCTTCGGCCACAACGAGGGCGACGAGCCGGCCTTCACCCAGCCCAAGATGTACCGGGTGATCCGCCAGCACCCCTCGGTGACCGAGCTCTACGGGAAGAAGCTCGCCTCGGAGGGCATCGTGACCGACGCCGAGGTCGAGGGCATGAGGTCGGCGTGGCGGGCAAAGCTCGAGAGCGAGTTCGACACCGCGCAAGGGTACAAGCCGAACAAGGCCGACTGGCTCGACGGCAAGTGGGCGGGCCTGAAGGCCGTGCGCGAGGACGAAGACGACCCGCGCCGTGGCAAGACCGGCGTCGACGGCGCGGCCCTGAAGGAAATCGGGTCGCGGATCACGCAGGTGCCGTCGGGATTCAACCTGCACCGCACCATCCGGCGCTTCCTCGACAACCGCAGGAAGGCGGTCGACACGGGCGAGGGCGTCGACTGGGCGACCGCCGAGTCCCTCGCCTTCGGCTCGCTGCTGCTCGAAGGCCACCGGGTCCGCCTCTCGGGCCAGGACGTCGAGCGCGGCACCTTCTCGCAGCGCCACTCGGTCCTGATCGACCAGGAGACGGAGGAGCGCTACACGCCCCTCAACCACATCAAGGACGGCGGCGCCGCCGACGGCGCGCAAGGACGCTACGAGGTCATCAACTCGATGCTCTCCGAGGAGGCGGTGCTCGGCTTCGAGTACGGCTACTCCCTCTCCGAGCCCAACGCCCTCGTGCTCTGGGAGGCGCAGTTCGGCGACTTCGCCAACGGCGCCCAGGTGGTGTTCGACCAGTTCATCTCGTCGGGCGAGCGCAAGTGGCTGCGCATGTCGGCCCTCGTCTGCCTCCTGCCGCACGGCTACGAGGGGCAGGGGCCGGAGCACTCCTCGGCCCGCCTCGAGCGCTGGCTGCAGATGTGCGCCGAGGACAACATGCAGGTGGCGAACTGCACGACGCCGGCGAACTACTTCCACATCCTGCGCCGGCAGCTCAAGCGCGACTTCCGCAAGCCGCTGATCCTGATGACGCCGAAGTCGCTGCTCCGGCACAAGCGCGCCGTGTCGCGGCTCTCGGAGCTTTCCGACGGCTCGACCTTCCACCGGGTGCTGTGGGACGACGCCCAGTTCGGCCGCGACGCCGTCAAGCTCGCGCCGGACGACAAGATCCGCCGCGTCGTACTGTGCTCGGGCAAGGTCTATTTCGACCTCTACGAGGAGCGCGAGAAGCGCGGCGTCGACGACGTCTATCTCATGCGCGTCGAGCAGCTCTACCCGTTCCCGCTGAAGGCGCTCGCGCACGAGCTGTCGCGATTCCGCAACGCCGACGTGATCTGGTGCCAGGAGGAGCCCAGGAACATGGGCGCCTGGGTCTCGGTCGAGCCCTACATCGAGTGGGTGCTGGCCCACGCCGGCTCGAAGGTGAAGCGCCCGCGCTACGTCGGGCGCGCGCCCTCCGCCTCGACCGCGGTCGGCCTCATGTCGAAGCACCTCGCCCAGCTTCAGGCCTTCCTCGACGAAGCCTTTGCGGCGTAAAGCAGGTTTCGATGACCCACTTCCTCTGCAAGCTCCTGCCGCCGCGGCCGAGCTTCCCGCACGACATGACGCTGGACGAGGCCGCGCTCATGCAGGAGCACGTCGCCTACTGGACCGACCTCGTCGAGAAGGGGACGGCCGTCGCTTTCGGCCCAGTCTTCGATCCGCAAGGCGTTTGGGGCCTGGGCCTCGTCGAGGCGAGGGACGAGGCCGAGACCCGCGCCCTGACCGACGCGGACCCGGTGAGCCGCGCCGAGCTCGGCTTCGCCTATGAGATCTATGCGATGCCGCGCACGACCGTTCGTCCGGCCCCCACGGCCTTGCAGCCCACTTGAGCTCGAGCAGAAGGCGCGACGACATGGCCACCGAAATCCGCGTGCCGACCCTCGGCGAATCCGTTACCGAAGCCACCATCGGCAAGTGGTTCAAGAAGCCCGGCGACCCGGTTGCGGCCGACGAGCCCCTGGTCGAGCTCGAGACCGACAAGGTGACCCTCGAGGTCAACGCGCCCGCGGCCGGCGTCCTTGGCGATATTCTCGCGAAGGACGGCGCGACCGTCGGCCCCGGCGCGGTGCTGGGCTCCATCGTCGAAGGCGGCGCGGGCGCGAAGCCCGCTCAGGGCAAAGCCGCGTCCGCCGCGAAGGCGGAGAGCGCGCCGGCTGCCAAGCCCTCACCTCAAGCTCCGGCCGGCAACGGCGCTGGCGCCGATGCGGGACAGAAGACCGCCGGCAAGGCCTCGACTGCCAAGGACAGCGGCCCCGCTGTCGCGCGCCTTGCCCGCGAGAGCGGCGTCGACCCGGCACGGGTCCCGGCGACGGGAAAGGATGGGCGCGCCACCAAGGGCGACATGCTTGCCGCGATCGCCTCCGGCGGCGCCGCTCAGGCCTCGCCCGCCCCCGCGCCGGTCCAGGCGCGCGCCCCCTCGGCCTCGGACGACGCCGCGCGCGAGGAGCGCGTGCGCATGACGAAGCTGCGCCAGACCATCGCACGGCGCCTCAAGGACGCGCAGAACACCGCCGCCATGCTGACGACGTTCAACGACGTCGACATGGGCGCCGTCATGGACCTGCGCAAAGAGTACAAGGACCTGTTCGAGAAGAAGCACGGCGCGAAGCTCGGCTTCATGGGCTTCTTCGTGAAGGCCTGCGTCCAGGCCCTCAAGGACATCCCGGCCGTGAATGCCGAGATCGACGGCCAGGACATCGTCTACAAGAACTACTACCACGTCGGCGTCGCGGTCGGGACCGACAAGGGCCTCGTGGTGCCGGTGGTGCGCGACGCCGACCGGCTCTCCATCGCCGCCATCGAGACGGCGATCGCCGATTACGGGCGCCGCGCCCGCGACGGCAAGCTCTCGATCGAGGAGATGCAGGGCGGCACCTTCACGATCACCAACGGCGGCATCTACGGCTCGCTCATGTCGACCCCGATCCTCAACGCCCCCCAGTCCGGCATCCTCGGCATGCACCGCATCGAGGAGCGCCCGGTGGTACGCGGCGGCCAGGTGGTGGCGCGCCCGATGATGTATCTCGCGCTCAGCTACGACCACCGCATCGTCGACGGCAAGGAAGCCGTGACCTTCCTGGTGCGGGTCAAGGAGGCGCTGGAGGACCCGGCGCGGCTGGTGCTGGATTTGTGAGGGGCGTATGAGCGATGATGCTGATAGCAGGGGCACTTCCGGTCTGGAGGCCCGACTCGAACGCCTCCAGGAGCGCCTGGAAGAGAGGTTTCGAGAGCTCGATCAGCGGTTCGTGGAGCTTTTCCGAATCCTGAACGAGCAGTTCGCATCGGTGAAGCAAGAGATCGAAGCCCTGAAGAAGGGCTGAGGTGCGATGCCCACGATCGCCATCGTCGAAGGCGTTCGCCTCATGATCCACCTCAAGGATCATCTGCCGCCTCATCTCCATGCAATGTTCGGAGGGTCCGAAGCGCAGATATCGATCGTGACCGGCGATGTCCTGCACGGATCGCTTCCGCCCGCGAAACTGAAGTCGGTGCAGCGCTGGCTGGATGCGCATCGCGACCAAGTCGCCTATATCTGGCAGGAGATCAGGGCCAAGCGGTACGACGGAGGCATGATCGAATGAATTACCGGATCAAGAGCGTCGAGGCGGTCCGCTATCCCGTCCTGCGCGTCACCTTCGACGACGGCCTCAGCGGCGAGTACGACCTCACCGACTCGATCGCGCGCGGTCCCGTCTTCGCGCCGCTAAAGGACGAGGTGTATTTCCGCAAGGTTGCGGTGGCCGAGCACGGCCACTCCTTCGGCTGGAACCTCGACCAGGAGGGCCAGGAGATTGACTTCTGCCCGGACGCCACCCGCATCCGCATCGAGACGCAGATCGTGGAAGAGCTCGCAGCCCGATACCGCGCGCGCCGCTCCGCGGCCGAATGATCTCTAGCCCCTGAACCAAATGACCTACGATCTCGTCGTCATCGGAACCGGCCCCGGCGGCTATGTCTGCGCGATCCGGGCGGCGCAGCTCGGGCTGCACGTGGCCGTCGTGGAGAAGCGCAAGACGCACGGCGGCACCTGCCTCAACGTCGGCTGCATCCCGTCGAAGGCTCTCTTGCACGCCTCCGAGCTGTTCGAGGAGGCGGGGAAGCACTTCGCCGGGATGGGCATCGGCGTCTCCGCCCCGAAGCTCGACCTGAAGACGATGATGGCGTTCAAGGACGAGGGCGTCGAGGGCAACGTCAAGGGCGTCGAGTTCCTGCTCAAGAAGAACAAGGTCGAGACGTTCCAGGGCACGGCCCGCATCGCGGCCGCCGGCCAGGTCGAGGTGATCGGCGAGGACGGCTCGAACCGGGTGCTGGAGACCAAGAGCATCGTCATCGCCACGGGCTCGGACGTGACCCGCCTCCCAGGCATCGAGATCGACGAGAAAGTCGTCGTGTCCTCGACCGGCGCGCTCGAGCTGGAGAAGGTGCCGAAGAAGCTGATCGTGATCGGCGGCGGCGTCATCGGGCTCGAGCTCGGCTCGGTCTGGCGCCGGCTCGGCTCCGAGGTCGTCGTGGTCGAGTTCCTCGACCGCATCCTCGCCGGCATGGACGGCGAGATCGGCCGGCAGTTCCAGCGCATCCTGGGCAAGCAGGGGATTGAGTTCCGGCTCTCGTCCAAGGTCACCAAGGTCGAGCGCGGCAAGAGCGGAGCCAAGGTGACGATCGAGCCCGCAGCCGGGGGCGAGGCCGAGACGGTCGAGGCCGACGTGGTGCTCGTCGCGGTCGGGCGCGTGCCCTACACGGAGGGGCTCGGCCTCGATCAGATCGGCGTGCAGCGGGACAAGAAGGGCCGCATCCTCACTGATGCCCGCTTCGCCACGAACGTCACCGGCATCTACGCCATCGGCGACGTGATCGCGGGGCCGATGCTCGCCCACAAGGCCGAGGACGAAGGCGTCGCCGTCGCCGAGATGCTGGCGGGCAAGTCCGGCCACGTGAACTACGAGGTGATCCCGAACGTGGTCTACACCTACCCCGAGGTCGCCGCGATCGGGAAGACCGAGGAGGAGCTGAAGGAGGCGGGCGTCGCCTACGGCGTCGGGAAATTCCCGTTCACGGCGAACGGGCGCGCCAAGGTCAACCGCACCACCGACGGCTTCGTGAAGATCCTGGCGGACGCCCAGACCGACCGGGTCCTCGGCGTCCACATTATGGGCCCGGACGCCGGCAACCTGATCATGGAGTGCGCGGTCGCGATGGAGTTCGGCGCCTCCTCCGAGGACATCGCCCGCACCTGCCACCCCCACCCGACCCTCACCGAGGCCGTCAAGGAAGCCGCCCTCGCGGTGGAGAAGCGGGCGATTCACATGTGAGCCCGTCGGCTCGGCCAGCAGGTCTGGCGAGCCGCTCTGCCCTGCTTGGAGCAAGGCCGCTATCCGATCCCGAGCTCGCTATGCGAGCCGAGCCGTACAAGCTGAAGCCTGTCATCCTCGGTCTTGCGATAGATCAGGACCAGATCGGGCTTGATATGACAACCCCTGTGGTCCTTCCACTGGCCTGCCAGGGGATGGTCGACATGCCTCCTGTCCAGGGGCTGGTCCATCACGAGGCGCTTCACGATCTCCGCGAGGTCGTTCGCGAGCGTCCTGCCGTGACGCCCGGCAAGCTCGCGCTTGTAGTCCCTTTTGAACGTCCCGGTGCGCTCGATGTCGCGCGGCTGCTGCCTCGTGCCGGCCTTGGCGTCCTGACGCTTCCCCTTCGAGGGCTTTCGCCCGCCCTCAGTCGGCATCGAGGTCGGCCATCAGCGCATCGACGCTTCCGACCTTCACCACGTCTCCCCGACGCGCGGCCTTCATGGCCGCGATCGTCTCGTCGTTAGGGACGAGCGGGGAGAAGGGCAGCTCCTTCTCGGCCACCACGCGCACCAGCATCATCCGGAATGCGTCGGATACGGTGAGCCCCATGGTCGCGAGGACCGCGGAGGCTTCGTTCTTGAGACGCTCGTCGACACGGGCGCGGACAACGGCATTTGCGGGCATGACCTTGCTCCTTGAGCCACAATGTAGCCCAGGCCCGTCATGATTCAAGCTGTTCTTCAGGGTGCTCAATCTGAGCCACGCTCAAGCGAACAACGCCAGCTCCAGCTGGTCGCTCTCCGCCTTCTCCGGCTCCAGCATGAACGAGGTCAGCGGCAGGTCGAGGGCGAGGTGCATGGCCTTGTCGACCTCGCGGGCGAAGAACGGCTTGCGCAGAAAGTGCACCGCGCCGAAGTAGCGCGCCGCCTTCTCGACCGCCGGGTTCTGGCTCGCCGAGACCATGACGACCCGCACCTCCGGCATCAGCTCCTGCACGAGGCAGGCGGTCTCGAGGCCGTCGATGCCGGGCATGGCGTAGTCGAGGAAGATGACCTCGCAGGGCTCGTCCCTGAGGCGCTTCAGCGCCGCCTCGCCGCTGTCGAGGCTCGCGATCTCCATCGTGAAGCGGCTCGCCTCCAGCACCTTGCCCATGAGGCGGCGGGCCGCCTTGCTGTCGTCGACGACCATGACGCGGGTCGGCTCGCGCATGCGCGCGACGCTGCCGAGGATCTGGCGCAGCTCGCGCTCCTCCAGCGGCTTCTGCATGAACTCGTAGGGGTCGATCGAGCGCAGCATCCGGTCGGCGGCGTCCTCGGCCGAGTCGCCCATCACGACGACGAGCGGGTCGGCGCCGACCCGGCGGGCGAGCGCCACCGCCCGCGGGCCGCTCATGTCGGGCATGTGGAAGTCGACGAAGGCCACGTCGAAGCCGCCGCCGCGGCGCAGCGCCTCGCAGGTGTCGGCCCCGTTCGCCGCCTCGACGATCTCGACGCCCGGCACGATGGTCGTGGCGAGCGCCGACATGACGCGCCGGGTCACGGCGGAGTCGTCCGCGACGAGGATGCGCATGCCCTCCTCGCCCGGCACCGCCTCAGGCGCCTCGTCGTCCTTCGTCCGTGTCTCGGCTATCCGCATGGGTCGAACGCTGCTTCACGCCTCGCCGCCGGCATCATGCGACGGACTCGTGGTGGAACCGGAATTCCGATGGCTCAAAGGTAGAAGACGTCCGCGGCCTCCTTCACAGGCTTCGGCGGCGGCGCGGCCGGAACCGGCTCGGCGAGCGCCGGCTCGGCCCGCGCCGCGTAGATCGCGGCAGTCTCGGCGAGCCGCTCGCGGGCGCGGCGCGCCTCGGCCTCGTGGTGGGCCGGGAGCGCGTTGAGGAGGTAGGGACGCCGCAGGGAGAAGGCGGTGTGAAGCGCGATCTCCACGTCCCAGAGGTAGAAGGGCTTCTTGAGGAGCGCGACGATCCCGAACTGGCGCACCGCCGCGTCGGCGTCGGCGCCGGAGGCCATCAGCATGAGCCGGGTCGAAGGCGCCGCCTTCGCGGCCTGGCAGGCGAGCTCGAGGCCGTCGAGGCGGGGCAAGTGGCGGTCGATCAGGGCGACCTCGTAGGCGCCTGACGACAGGAGCTTGAGGGCATGGCGGCCGTCGTCGACCTCGTCGATGGCCATGGCGAAGCGGCTCTCGGCGAGGACGCGCCGCACGAGCTGGCGGGCGGAGGCCGAGCGGTCGGCGAGGAGCACCTTCAGCGGCGCCGTCATGCGCCGGCGCGCCTCCAGCATGTGGGTCACGTGGGCCGGGTCGAACGGCTTGCGCAGGAATTCGTAGGCCTGGAGCTCGATCGACAGCTCGACCCAGCGCGGCAGCACGATGTCGCTCAACACCACGGTGAAGGGGCGCACGCCCCGGGCGAGGGCCCATGCCAAAGCCTCGGCGCCGGTGAGCTTCGGAAGCTGCAGGTTGACGAAGGCGAGCTGGGGCCGGCGCCGCAGCAGCAGGTTGC
Source organism: Beijerinckiaceae bacterium (assembly GCA_036386395.1). Taxonomy (GTDB): domain Bacteria; phylum Pseudomonadota; class Alphaproteobacteria; order Rhizobiales; family Beijerinckiaceae; genus JAJKJG01. Next base: position 13,847 of record DASVVU010000073.1, read on the forward strand.
GGGCCTCGATGCCGGTCGGAGCCCCGATCACCCGGATCGCCGGGTCGAAGGCCTGGATCGCGGCCGCGAGCGCCGCCCGGAACTCGCGGCTCTCGTCGGCGACGAGCGCGAGCGGCCCGGGAACGACCGGGGCCGGCTGCAAACCCTCCTCTGGCATGACGACCCCGGCGAAAATCCTCGAAACGAACGTAGAAGGGAAAGCTTGTCGGAGCGTTACCGGGCGGCCTTTCCGGAGGCGGCCCGGGCGCGCGGATGGGCGGCGTCGTAGACGCTCATGAGGCGAGCGGCGTCGACCTTCGTGTACATCTGCGTCGTCGACAGCGAGGCGTGGCCCAGAAGCTCCTGGATGCCGCGCAGGTCCCCGCCGCGGGCCAGGAGATGGGTCGCGAAGGAATGGCGCAGCGCGTGCGGGGTCGCGCTCTCGGGGAGGCCCAGCGCCCCGCGCAGCTCCGCGACCGCGAGCTGGATCATCCGCGGCGAAAGCCGCCCGCCTTTAACGCCGACGAACAGCGGGCCCTGTGCCGGCAGGTGCCAGGGGCAGAGCTTGAGGTAATCCTCGATCGCCTTCCGGATCGGGGCGATCACCGGCACGGTGCGGGTCTTCTGCCCCTTGCCGACGACCGTGACCGAATCGACAGCGCCGACCGGCGCATCCTCACGCGCGATCCCAAGGGCCTCGGAGATGCGCAGGCCCGCCCCGTAGAGGAGGGCGAGCACCGCGGCGTCGCGGGCGAGAATCCACGGCTCGCGCTCCTCCCCGGCCCGCGCCTCCGGGTCCGTGATCGCGACTGCGTTCGCGGGCGAGAGCGGCCTCGGCAAGGTCTTGGGCAGGCGCGGCGTGCGGATCGCCGCAAAGGCCGAGGGGGCGCCGAAGCCCTCGCGGTCGAGATGGCGGGAGAACGAGCGCAGGGCCGCGAGCTGGCGCATGAGCGAGCGGCTCTCGACCCCCTCCTTCCGCCGCGCCGCCATGAAGGCGCGCACGTCCATGGGCTTCAAGGCCACGAGGTCGCGGATCGTCGGCTGCTCGCCGAGGTGCATGGTCAGGAAGGTGAGGAACTGGCGCAGGTCCCGCCCGTAGGCCTCGACGGTCTTGGGGGATAGGCGCCGCTCCCGCGCGAGAGCGCCGAGCCACGCCGCCGCCTCGCGGCGCGTGTCGGGGGCTCCGGGGACGAGCGACGCGGCGGCGTCCGGCGCCTCGGGAGCGCGGCTTGACATGGGTCGGGGTTGTGCCACGGCGTTCGACTGTCCCGCCTCTTGCTTAACCAATCCCGAATGGCGCCGTCCCAAAAAATCGCCGACGTCCTGATGCCGCTCGCCCTCGACACGGCCTACAGCTACGCGGTGCCTTCGGCCCTGGAGCTCCAGGAAGGAGACGTGGTGCAGGTGCCGCTCGGGACCCGCGAGACTGTGGGTGTCGTGTGGGCCCTGCGCGAGGGGGCGGGGGCGAACCTCAAGCCGGTCACGGCCCTCCTCGATGCGCCGCGGCTGCCGCAGAAGCTCAGGAAATTCGTCGACTGGATTGCTTGGTACACGCTGGTCCCCAAGGGCTCGGCCCTCGCCTTGGCGCTCCGCCTGCCGGAGCCCGGGCGAGCGGAGCCGATGCGGGTCGGCGTACGGGCGACGGGCGAGGCGCCGCGCCGCATGACGCCGGCGCGGGCGCGGGTCATGCGGGCCGCGGAAGGCGGGCTCCTGCACACGAAGCGCGGGCTCGCCGAGGCCGCGTCGGTGAGCGCCGGGGTCATCGACGGCCTCGTGGACGAGGGGGTGCTGGAGACGGTGGCGCTCGCGCCCGAGCCCGTCGCCGAGATGCCGGACCCGGACCACGCCCGCGCGGCGCTATCCGCCGACCAGCACCGGGCCGCCGAGGTGCTCGCCGCCGCCGTCGCGACCGCGGCGACCCCCGCGGGAATTGCGCCCGGAGCCGTCGCAAACGCCGCCGGAAAAGCGCCGGTCGTCCTCCTCGAAGGCGTCACCGGCTCGGGCAAGACCGAGGTCTATTTCGAGGCCGTCGCGGCGGCGCTCCGGGCAGGCGTGCAGAGCCTGATTCTCATGCCCGAGATCGCGCTGACGGCGCAATTCCTCGACCGCTTCTCAGGCAGGTTCGGCGTGCGCCCGGCGCTGTGGCACTCCGGCATCGGGGCGCGCCGGCGGGAGCGGCTCTACGAGGGCGTGGCGGCGGGCGAGGTGAGGGTCGTGGCGGGCGCCCGCTCGGCCCTGTTCCTGCTCTTCGCGCGGCTCGGCCTCGTTATCGTCGACGAGGAGCACGAGGCCGCCTACAAGCAGGAGGACGGGGTCCCCTACCACGCCCGCGACCTCGCCGTGGTGCGCGGTCGCCTCGAGGACGCCCCCGTGATCCTCGCCTCGGCGACGCCCTCGATCGAGACCCGCGTCAACGTCGCCCGCGGGCGCTACAGGCGGGTGACGCTGCCAGAGCGCTTCGGCGGGCGCACGCTGCCGCGCATCCGTGCCGTGGACCTGCGGCGCGACCTGGTCCCGCCTGGGCGCTGGCTCTCGGGAACGCTGCGCTTCGCCGTCGCCGACGCCCTTGCGGCCGGCGAGCAGGCGCTGCTCTTCCTCAACCGGCGGGGCTACGCGCCGCTGACGCTGTGCCGCGCCTGCGGCCACCGCTATGAGTGCCCGAACTGCTCGGCCTGGCTCGTCGAGCACCGCTTCCGCCGCGCCCTCGTCTGCCATCACTGCGGCCACGTCGAGCGCCGGCCCGAGGCCTGCGCCGCCTGCGGCGCCTTCGATTCCCTCGCGGCCTGCGGCCCCGGCGTCGAGCGCATCGCCGAGGAGGTGGCCGAGACGTTTCCCGACAAGCGCGCCATCGTGCTCTCGAGCGACTTCCCGGGCGGCACCGAGCGCCTGCGCCAGGAGCTCAAGGAGGTCGCGGACGGCGCCTTCGACATCGTCATCGGCACCCAGCTCGTGGCGAAGGGCCACAACTTCCCGCGCCTCACCCTCGTCGGCGTGCTCGACGCCGACATCGGCCTCACCTCCGGCGACCCGCGGGCGGCGGAGCGCACCTTCCAGCTCCTGCAGCAGGTGACGGGCCGGGCCGGGCGCGGCGAGCGGGCGGGCCGCGCCCTCGTCCAGACCTACCAGCCCGAGCACCCGGTGATGGCGGCGCTGATCTCGGGCGAGGCCGAGCGCTTCTACGCGGAAGAAACCCGCGCCCGCGAGGCCGCGGGCCTGCCCCCCTTCGGGCGCCTCGCCGCCCTCATCGTCTCCGGCACGGACCGCGCCGCGGCCGAGGCGCACGGGCGCGCCATGGCCCTCGAAGCCCGCCCGCCCGAGGGCGTCATGGTGCTCGGCCCGGCCGAGGCGCCGCTCGCGCTCATCCGCGGCCGCTATCGCTTCCGGCTCCTCGTCAAGACGGAGCGTGAGGTCGATCTCCAGGCGTACCTGCGCGCCTGGCTCACCCGCTCGCCGAAGCCCCGCGGCAGCATCCGAGTCGCGATCGACGTCGATCCGCAGAGCTTTCTTTAAGCTCTTAGGACGATCATCCGCGAAACAAGCTCGAGCTTGACCGCACAAAGGGCCTTGCGAAGGTGGGATCGGCACACCAAATCCTGGGACGAGCCGGAAAATCTGCTTGTTGGACGAGAGCAAACCGGCTAGCGTGCCCTCGGAGATCGTGAACGGTCCGACGGATTCGGCGGAAAGACCTGGGAAGCTCCAGGCAGACAAAAGCCCGCCGCAGGACGAAAACGATATCAGCCGCGCATCTGGGGGCATTGGCAGACCGGCGCGGCCCGAACCCTGAACCCTGAAGGACGACCCGGATACACCCGCGGTTGAACGACAGCACCATGGAAACCACGCGGACGGTGGACCTTGCCCGTTCCCGGGCGGCCGCGCGCGTTCCGCGTCGTGAAGAGCAGCAAGGGTCGAAAGAGATTCCATGAGACCACAGCAGAACAGGCGCATGCGCGGGCGCAACAACCGTCCGAACAAGGGGCCGAACCCCCTGACCCGCAGCTACGAGTCGAACGGCCCGGACGTGAAGATCCGGGGCACCGCCCAGCACATCGCCGACAAGTACGCCCAGCTCGCCCGCGACGCGCAGGCGAGCGGCGACCCGGTCGCGGCCGAGAACTACCTCCAGCACGCCGAGCACTACTACCGCATCATCCTGGCGGCGCAGGAGCAGTTCCGCGACCAGTACGGCGGCGGCTATCAGCAGCAGCAGCGCCCGTTCGAGGACGACGGCGACGACGAGGCCCCGGGCTACGGCGCCCCGGGCGAGCGCCAGCCGATGGTGCAGGCCGGCGACGACGATTTCGGCGCGCAGCCGCAGCCCTACACGCAGCCGCAGCCCTACGAGGTCCGTCCCGAGCAGGGCGGCGGGCAGGAGCGCTTCGACCGCGGCCAGGATCGTGGCGACCGGCAGGACCGCGGCGACCGCTTCCAGGGCCGCGACCGCTTCGATCGCGGCCAGGGCGGCCAGGATCGCGGCGACCGCCAGGGGCGCGACCGCTTCCCCCGCAACGACCGCCCGCGCCAGGACTTCCAGCGCCCCGACTACCAGCGCCAGGATGGCCGGCAGGACGGCCGGCAGGATGGACGCCAGGACGGTGGGCGCGACGACGGCCGGCAGGACGGGCGCCGCGAGCGCCCCGACTACCGCCAGGATCGCCAAGACCGTCCGGACCAGCCCCGCTTCGAGCGGCCCGCCCGCGGCCGCCCTGAGGCCGAGGACCAGGGGCCGAACGGCCTGCCGGCCTTCCTGACCACCCCGGTCCGCACGCCGATCGCCATCGACGAGCCGGAGGCCGACGAGGCCGCCCCGGCCGAGGCCCTCCACGGCGAGGCTCCGGGCGAGCCGAACGGCCGCTACAAGACGCGCCGCCGCCGTCGGCCCCGGGTCGACGAGGGTGGCGAGCCGGGCGCGGACTTCGCCCCCGAGGGCGCGGAGACCCCGCCGGCGGAGTAAGCCGAGCACATCGAGCAATCGAAGGGAGGGCGAGAGCCCTCCCTTTTTCGTGGGCGGCCGTCAGACCAAGGGCAGCGCCGCCTGGGCCGGCTCGGCGACGGTCAGGCGCTCGCCCTCGGCGAGGGGGCCGCCCTGCACGACCTCGGCGTAGATGCCGCAGTCCATGTGGCCGAGGCGGCGCATGAGGGTCGCCGGGATGTCGAGGTCACGGACGCCGCTCGTGGGATCGACGTTCGTGGCGGCGCAGCGCTGGATGCGCTTCGTGATCTTGAGCCTCAAGCCCGACGGCCCCTCGAGGACGCGCCCGACGAGGTCGAGCTCGGCCCAAGGCTCAAGGCCCTCGACGTGCAGGTTGCCGCGAAAGCGCAGGGGGTCGACCGGCACGCCGACCATAGCCTCGACCGCGGCGACGCTCGCGAGGTTGATGATCGAGACGTAACCCTTGCGCGAATCCGTGAAGCGGAACCCGTCCGGGGCGGAGAGCACCTTCGGCGGCCCGCGCAGCTCGCGCGGCATGAAACGGCGGACAAACGCCTCGACGGCGAGCCGCCCTTGCCCGGTCGAGAGGTCGCCCCGCACCGCCTCGCGCCCGCCCTCCTCGATCACAAGGGTGCGGCTTTCGTCGTCGTAGCGGGTCCTCAGGCGCGCCAGCGCCTCGTTGCGCATCAGCATCAGGAACTTGACCTTCGGCTGATGCTGCGGATCGGCCGGATCGAACCCCGCCGGCCCGTTCTCGATCGCGAGCAGGCGGTCACCGGGGAAATAGGCGCCCTTCTCCAGCACGGCGCCGGGAAGGCGCTCGGGGGAGAGGCCCTTGACGGGGTAGCGGTGGAGCGCGGCGACGCGGAGGCGCATGGGCGGGTCTATTCCCTCCCCCTTGTGGGGAGGGAACTGCACCCAGCCGTCGTACCGTTGCGCGACAAGAATGCCGGCTCAGGTATCGCCGCTGCGCGCCACCTGGCTGCGCTTGAGCTGGGGCGTGTGGGTGCCTTGGCTGCCGGCGTCGCGGTCGGTCATGCTCATCTGCTGGCCGTGGACCTCGCCCTCGCGGGCGGTCTGGTGCTCGGGCGTGGTCGTCTGCCGGCCGGCCGCCTGCTTCATCGCGAGCGCCTTCTCCATGTTCTTCTGGAGGTCGCTCTTGCCGCCGCCGTCCCTGGTCCCGCCGGCGTCGCCGCCCTTACGAAAGAAGCCGGTCACCTTGTCGAGGAAGGTCATGTCCTGAAACCCGTCTGGTGGTTGTCGTTCATTCCTTTGCGCGGGAGAGCACGTCCTCCTCGGCCCGGCGCGCCGGCGCCGTGGAGTCGCGCCCGGCCGCGACCTGCGGCCCCTCCACGCGCGACTCGGACCCCGGCGGGCCGCGCTCGGGCATGGCGCCCCCGGCCTCGACGCCTTCGAGGCCGCCCGCGCGCAGGCGCGCCGCCTTGTCGTGCACCCCGAAGGTGTCGGGCGTGACCGAGGGCAGGCGCTCGATCGGGCTTTCCGGCAAGGCCATGTCCATCTCGGAATTTCGCTTGAGATCGGCCCGGGCCTTCTCGGCCTCCGAACGCGGATCGCGACTCTGATCGCGGCTTGGGCTGGCCATGGGAACTCTCCGGCGCGAAAGGGGTTCGGCGGATCAATGCCGGCTCGCCGCTAACGTTCCCCGCCCCTCTGGTGTTGCGCATCAGCCACACCTACATGACCCTCAGGCGGACGCTCATGCGAGGTCCGTCAAGTCCAAAAGGAGCGCGTTCCCGGCCCATGCCGGAGGGAGCGCGCGGCCGGAAGAGGTGATCCGCATGAAGATCGAACGCTACACGGAGCGGGCGCAGGGCTTCCTGCAGGCGGCCCAGACCATCGCCATGCGGGAGGGGCACCCGCAGTTCACGCCCGAGCATGTCTTGAAGGCCCTCCTCGACGACCCCGAGGGCATGGCGGCGGGGCTGATCGAGCGCGCCGGCGGCAGCGCCGCTCAGGTGCGCCGCGAGGCCGACGCTTTCATCGCAAAGCAGCCGAAGGTGTCGGGCGCGGCCTCCCAGCCCCAGGCGACGCGGGAGCTCGTGCGCCTGTTCGACACCGCCGAGAAGGCCGCCGACAAGGCGTCGGACAAGTTCGTCACCGTCGAGCGCCTGCTGCTCGCCCTTGTCATCGAGAAGGACACGGAGGCCGGCCGCATCCTCGCCCGCGCGGGCGTCACGGCGTCGGCGCTGAACCAGGCTATCGAGGCCATCCGCCAGGGCCGCACCGCCGACACGGCCTCGGCCGAGAACTCCTACGAGGCCCTGAAGAAATACGCCCGTGACCTCACGGAAGCGGCGCGGGACGGCAAGCTCGATCCCGTCATCGGCCGCGACGAGGAGATCCGCCGCACCATCCAGGTCCTCTCCCGGCGCACCAAGAACAACCCCGTCCTCATCGGCGAGCCCGGCGTCGGCAAGACCGCGATCGTCGAGGGCCTGGCGCTGCGCATCGTCAACGGCGACGTGCCCGAGAGCCTCAAGGACAAGAAGCTGCTGGCCCTCGACATGGGGGCGCTGATCGCCGGCGCGAAGTACCGCGGCGAGTTCGAGGAGCGCCTGAAGGCCGTGCTCCAGGAGGTCACGGCGGCCGAGGGCGGCATCGTCCTGTTCATCGACGAGATGCACACCCTTGTCGGCGCCGGCAAGGCGGACGGTGCCATGGACGCCTCGAACCTCCTGAAGCCCGCGCTCGCCCGCGGCGAGCTGCACTGCGTCGGGGCGACGACCCTCGACGAGTATCGCAAGCACGTCGAGAAGGACGCGGCCTTGGCCCGGCGTTTCCAGCCGGTGTTCGTCGGCGAGCCCTCGGTCGAGGACACGGTGTCGATCCTGCGCGGGCTCAAGGAGAAGTACGAGCAGCACCACGGCGTGCGCGTCACCGACTCGGCCCTCGTCGCGGCCGCGACGCTGTCGAACCGCTACATCACCGACCGCTTCCTGCCCGACAAGGCGATCGACCTCGTCGACGAGGCGGCCTCGCGCCTGCGCATGCAGGTCGATTCGAAGCCGGAAGAACTCGACAACGTCGACCGCGAGATCGTGCGCCTGAAGATCGAGGCCGAGGCCCTGAAGAAGGAGACCGACGCGGCCTCGAAGGAGCGCCTCGCGCGCCTGGAGAAGGAGCTCGCCGACCTTGAGGAGCGGTCGGCCGCCATCACGGCGCGCTGGAAGGCCGAGAAGGACAAGCTCGGCCGCGCCGCGGAACTCAAGAAGAAGCTCGACGAGGCCAGGAACCAGCTCGCCAACGCGCAGCGCGCCGGCGACTGGGCGAAGGCCGGCGAGCTCTCCTACGGCATCATCCCGGGGCTCGAGAAGGAGCTGGCCGAGGTCGAGTCGAAGGCCGACGGCGCCGGGCTCATGGAGGAGGCGGTGACGCCCGACCACGTCGCCGGGGTCGTCTCGCGCTGGACCGGCATCCCGGTCGACAAGATGCTCGAAGGCGAGCGCGAGAAGCTTCTGAAGATGGAGGAGGCGATCTCGAGGCGCGTCGTCGGGCAGCGCGAGGCCGTGGAGGCGGTCTCGACCGCGGTGCGCCGCGCCCGCGCCGGCCTGCAGGACCCGAACCGCCCCATCGGCTCGTTCATGTTCCTCGGGCCGACCGGCGTCGGCAAGACCGAGCTGACGAAGGCGCTTGCCGCCTACCTCTTCGACGACGAGAGCGCGATGGTGCGCATCGACATGTCCGAGTACATGGAGAAGCACTCGGTCGCCCGCCTCATCGGGGCGCCGCCCGGCTACGTCGGCTACGAGGAAGGCGGCGCGCTGACCGAGGCCGTGCGCCGGCGGCCCTACCAGGTGATCCTCTTCGACGAGATCGAGAAGGCGCACCACGACGTGTTCAACGTCCTCCTCCAGGTGCTCGACGACGGGCGCCTGACGGACGGGCAGGGCCGCACCGTCGACTTCCGCAACACCCTCATCGTCATGACCTCGAACCTCGGCTCCGAGTATCTCGTGGCCCAGAAGGAGGGCGAGGACACCGAGGCCGTGCGGGACGAGGTGATGGGCGTGGTGCGCTCGCACTTCCGGCCGGAGTTCCTCAACCGCGTCGACGAGATCATCCTGTTCCACCGCCTGAAGCGGTCGGAGATGGGGGCGATCGTCGACATCCAGACGGCGCGCCTCCAGAAGCTCCTCGACGAGCGCAAGATCGCGCTCGCGCTCGAGCCCGAGGCCCGCGCCT
>DASVVU010000074.1:0-10485 GCA_036386395.1 Beijerinckiaceae bacterium
AGGACGCGGTGGTGGTCGAGGAGGCGCTCTCGTCCGGCGGCGGCCTGCGCCGGCTCCTCTCCTCCGACGACCCGCAGAGCTTCTTCGGCCTGCGCGGCGGCGGCATCGGCTGGAGCCTTCCGGCGGCGATCGGCGTCAAGCTCGCCCTGCCGGAGCGCCCGGTGGTGGCGCTCACCGGCGACGGCAGCGCCATGTACACCTGCCAGGCCCTGTGGACGGCGGCGCACGACAAGGTCGCCGTCGTCTTCGTGATCCTCAACAACCGCTCCTACCGCATCCTCAAGCAGCGCCTGCACGCGCTCAACGGCCACGCCGCCCAGAGCGACCTTTACGTCGGCATGGAGCTGACCGACCCGCCCATCGACTTCGTCGCACTCGCCCGCTCCATGGGCGTCCCCGCGGAGCGCGCCCACACGGTGCCGGACAGCATCGATCTTTTGAGGCACGCGCTCGCGAGCGGCGGCCCCATGCTGATCGAGGTCGAGCTCGAACGCGCCTTCAAGCCGCTGTGAGCAGCCCATCCCGGTGCAGGCCGTGGCCGTGCGCTTGTGCAGGCCGCCTCACGTATGGAGTTGTATCGGCCGCCCTTCCGCGCGAAGCTAAGGCTTCGAGCCTTCGGGAGGGGTGGATCATGGACGAGAGGCAACTGCGGCGACTCATCGGGCGGGTGAGGGACGGCAAGCTGTCGAGGCGGGCGTTCGTCGGGCGGATGCTGGCGCTCGGGATCACGGCGCCGCTCGCGAACGAGATGCTCGCCTTCAGCGGCGTCGCCCTGGCGCAGGGGAAGGAGAAGCTCCCCTACAAGCCGACGAAGCGCGGCGGGGGAGGGGCCCTCAAGGTGCTCTGGTGGCAGGGGCCGACGCTCCTCAACCCGCACTTCGCGGTCGGCACCAAGGACCAGGACGCCGCGCGCATCTTCTACGAGCCGCTTGCCGGCTGGGACCCGGACGGCGAGCTCTTCCCCGTGCTTGCGGCCGAGATTCCCTCGCGCGAGAACGGCGGTCTTTCCCCCGACGGGATGTCGGTGACCTGGAAGCTCAAGCGCGACGTCGCCTGGCACGACGGCAAGCCGTTCACCGCCGACGACTGCGTGTTCAACTGGGAATACGCCCGGGATCCTGCGACCGCCTCCGTGACGGTCGCGAGCTACAAGGACGTGACCGTCGAGAAGATCGACAGCCATACCGTCAAGGTGACGTTCAAGAAGCCGACGCCGTTCTGGGCCGACGCCTTCGTCGGCACCCGCGGCATGCTGATCCCGAAGCACCTGTTCGAGGCCTACCGGGGCGACAAGTCCCGCGACGCGCCGACGAACCTCAAGCCCGTCGGCACCGGCCCCTACAAGTTCGTCGACTTCAAGCCGGGCGACATGGTGCGCGGCGAGATCAACCCGAACTACCACGAGGCGAACCGGCCCCACTTCGACACGGTCGAGATGAAGGGCGGCGGCGACGCGGTCTCGGCGGCGCGGGCCGTGCTGCAGACGGGCGAGTTCGATTACGCCTGGAACATCCAGGTCGAGGACGAGCTGCTGCAGCGCCTCGAGCGGGGCGGCAAGGGCCGCGTCCTGATCACCCCCGGCGGCGCGATCGAGCATATCCAGCTCAACTCGGCCGACCCCTGGACCGAGGTCGATGGCGAGCGCGCGAGCATCAAGACGAAGCACCCGATCCTGACCGACCCCGCCGTGCGCCAGGCCCTCGGGCTCCTCGTCGACCGGCAGTCGGTGCAGGAGCACATCTACGGCCGCACCGGCGTCGCGACCGCGAACTTCCTCAACAATCCGGAGCGCTTCCGCTCCAAGACCATGAAATTCGAGTTCAACGTCGAGAAGGCGAACCAGATCCTCGACGCCGGCGGCTGGAAGCGCGGCGCCGACGGCGTCCGCGAGAAGGACGGCAAAAAGCTCAAGCTCGTCTACCAGACCTCGATCAACGCGCCGCGGCAAAAGAACCAGGCGGTGGTGAAGCAGGCCTGCCAGAAGGCCGGCATCGACCTGGAGCTGAAGTCCGTCGTCGCATCGGTGTTCTTCTCCTCCGACGTTGCCAATCCGGACACCTACACGAAGTTCTACTGCGACATCCAGATGTACAACACGACCATGACGGAGCCGGACCCCGAGCTGTTCATGAACCAGTTCGTGTCCTGGGAGGTCGCGACCAAGGACAACAAATGGCAGGGCCGCAACATCGTCCGCTGGCGCAACGACGAGGTGGATCAGGCCTACCGCGCGGCGCAAGGGGAGCTCGATCCGGTCAAGCGCGCGGCGCTGTTCATCCGCATCAACGACCTCGTGTGCCAGGACCACGCCGTCATCCCGGTCGTGAACCGGCCGAAGACCGGCGCCGTGTCGAACCGGATGCGGCTCGAGATCAGCGGCTGGGACAACGACCTCGCGACCCTGAAGGACTGGTACCGCGAGGCGTGACGGGCGGCCGTTCGTGAGCCGGTACATCGCGCGCCGCCTCCTGATCGCGATCCCGAGCCTCCTCGGGATCAGCGTCGTCCTATTCACGGTGCTGGCGCTCGCGCCGGGCGACCCGTTCGAGGAACTCGCCACGAACCCGAACGTGCCGCCCGAGGTCCGGGCGAACCTGCGCGCCAAGTTCGGCCTCGACGACCCGATCTACATCCGCTACGTCCGCTGGCTCCTCGCCATGGTGCAGGGCGACTGGGGCTTCTCCTTCGCGAGCCGGGTCGACGTCGACGCGCTGATCTGGCAGCGGCTGCCGACGACGCTCTTCGTCATCGGCTCGTCGCAGCTCCTCGCGCTCGCGATCGCCCTGCCGGTCGGGGTCTTTGCCGCGACGCGGCCTTATTCGCTGTTCGACCAGATCGCCAACACGCTCGCCTTCGTCGGCTTCTCGCTGCCGACCTTCTTCACCGGGCTCCTGTTCATCCTGGTGTTCTCGATCGAGCTCGACTGGCTGCCCTTCGTCTACCGCGCCGACATCCAGGCGACCGGCTGGCAGTGGTACTGGGAGCACGTCAAGCAGGCGATCATGCCGGTCGCGGTGCTCGGCCTGTTCCAGGGCGCTTCGTGGACCCGCTACGTGCGCTCCGCCGTCCTCGACGTGATCCGCCTCGACCACGTCACCACGGCGCGGGCGAAGGGCCTCTCCGAGCGCGTCGTCGTCGTGAAGCACGTGGTGCGCAACGCCCTGATCCCGGTCGTGACGCTCGTCGCGCTCCAGATGCCGGCGGTGTTCGGCGGCGCGATCGTCACCGAGCAGATCTTCCGCATCCCCGGGATCGGCTCGCTCCTCATCGCTTCGATCCTCAACAACGACACGCCGGTGGTGATGGCGGTGACCTTCGTCTTCGCCTGCCTCGTCGTCGTCTTCAACCTCGTGGCTGACCTCCTCTATGGCTGGCTCGACCCTCGCATCTCGTACCGCTGACGCCGGCGTGGCCGGCACGGCGGCGGTCGAGCGCCGCCGGCCGTTCTCGCCCGGGCGCGAGGCGTGGCGCCGCTTCCGCCGCCATCGCCTCGCGCTCGCGAGCGTCGCGATCCTTGCCGTCATGGTGCTGATGGTGGTCCTCGGGCCGCTCGTGTGGCGCGTGCCGATCAACGACATCGACTTCACGGCGCGCCTCTCCCCTCCGACCTGGACGCACCCTTTCGGCACCGACGACCTCGGCCAGGATCTCCTCGCCCGCATGCTCTACGGCGGGCGCATCTCGCTCGCGGTCGGGCTCGCCGCCATGCTCGTCGCGATCAGCGTCGGCGTGCTCGTGGGCGCGGTCGCCGGCATCTCGCGCGGCAGCGTCGACGCCGGGCTGATGTGGCTCACCGACCTCTTCCTCTCGTTGCCGCCGCTACCGGTCCTTCTCCTCGTCATCTACCTCTTCCGCGACAAGCTGAAGGACGTGTTCGGCCCGGAGGTCGGCGTCTTCATCCTCATCGTAGTCGTGATCGGCTGCTTCCGCTGGATGCCGGTGGCGCGGCTCGTGCGGGCGCAGTTCTTCTCGATCCGCGAGAAAGAGTTCGTGGAGGCGGCGCGGGCGCTCGGCGCCTCGACCACGCGCCAGGTCGTGCGCCACATCCTGCCGAACGCCCTCGGGCCCGTGATCGTCGCCGGCACCATCGACGTCGCCGCGGCCATCATCGCCGAATCGACCCTGTCGTTCCTGGGGCTCGGCTTCCCGCCCGACATCCCGACTTGGGGACGGCTTCTTTACGACGCCAAGGACTACCTCGACTTCGCCCCGCACTGGGCGCTCTTCCCCGGCGCCGCGATCTTCCTCGCCGTGCTCACCATCAACTTCATCGGCGACGGCCTGCGCGACGCCCTCGACCCCCGCAAGGTGCTGTAGGCGCATGCTCTCGCACCTGTCCTTCGGAGTCCGGGATCTCGAGCGCGCGGCGGCTTTCTACGACCGCATCCTCGCGCCGCTCGGCTACGGGCGAGTGTGGGCGAGCGACGACGGGATCGGCTTCGGCCCGCCGGGAGTCCCGGACGGGCTCGCGCTGTTCGCGCGGCCCGCCGAGGCGGCGCCGCCCGGGCCCGGGTTCCATCTCGCGTTCACGGCCCCGAGCCGCGCGGCCGTCGACGCGTTCCACGCCGCGGCGCTCGAGGCGGGCGGACGCGACGCGGGCGCGCCGGGCTTGAGGCCGCACTACGGGCCGACGTACTACGCCGCCTTCGTGGTCGATCCCGAAGGGCACAAGCTCGAGGCCGTGCACCAGGACGCGGAGCCCGCATGAGCGCGCCGCTCCTCGACATCCACGGGCTCAAGACGCATTTCGCGACGGACGACGGCATGGTGCATGCCGTCGACGGGGTCGACCTCGCAATCCACCGCGGCGAGACGGTCGGCGTCGTCGGCGAGTCCGGCTGCGGCAAGACCATCACGGCGATGTCGGTCCTGAAGCTCATCCCGATGCCGCCCGGCCGCATCGTCGCAGGCCAGATCCTCTGGAAGGGGCGCGACCTCGTCCCCCTCGACGCGGACGCGATGCGCAAGATCCGCTCCAAGGAGATCGCCATCGTCTTCCAGGAGCCGATGACCTCGCTGAACCCGGTCTACACCGTCGGCGACCAGATCGCGGAGGTGATCCGCCTGCACGAGGGTCTCTCCCGCCGCGCCGCGCTGGAGAAAACCGTCGAGATGCTCCGCCTCGTCAACATCCCGAACCCCGAGCGGCGCGTCGCCGACTACCCGCACCAGTTCTCGGGCGGCATGCGCCAGCGGGTGATGATCGCCATGGCGCTCTCCTGCGACCCCGAGCTCCTCATCGCCGACGAGCCGACGACCGCCCTCGACGTGACCATCCAGGCGCAGATCCTCGACCTCCTCGACGACCTGAAAGAGCGCCTCGGCATGGCCATCATGCTGATCACCCACGCCATGGGCGTCGTCGCCGAGACGGCGCAGCGGGTCGTCGTCATGTACGCCGGCAAGGTCGTCGAGGAGGCGTCGGTCGAGCGGCTCTTCGCCGAGCCGCTGCACCCCTACACCCAGGGCCTGATCCGCTCGATCCCGCGCATCGACCGCGCCGCGACCCACAGGATCCGCCTCGAGACGATTGCCGGCACCGTGCCGCGCCTCCTCGATCCGCCGCCCGGCTGCCGCTTCGCCTCCCGCTGCCGCTTCGCGGGCGACGCCTGCACGGCCGCCACCCCGCCGCTCGTCGAGGTCAGGCCCGGCCACAAGGTCGCCTGCGTGCTCCACGCCGCACCCCAGGAGCTCGCCGCATGAGCGCGCCGCTCCTGCAAGTGAAGGACCTCAACAAGCGCTTCCTCGTGCGGGGCGGCTTCCTCAAGCGCGAGCCCGAATGGGTGCACGCCGTCAACGGCGTGAGCTTCGACCTCGCCGCCGGCGAGACGCTGGGGCTCGTCGGCGAATCGGGCTGCGGCAAGTCGACAACCGGGCGCTGCATCCTGCGCCTCATCGAGCCGACCTCGGGCGAGGTGTGGTTCGAGGGCAAGGACGTGACGGCGCTGAGCGGAAGCGAGCTCACGGCGCTCAGGCGCGACATGCAGATCATCTTCCAGGACCCCTATGCCTCGCTCAACCCGCGCATGACGGTCGGCGCCATCATCGGCGAGGCGCTGACGATCCACGGGCTCGCGAAGTCGCAAGCCGAGTACGAGGCGCGCATCGTCCACCTCCTCGAGACGGTCGGGCTCAACGCCGACCACATGCGCCGCTATCCGCACGAGTTCTCGGGCGGGCAACGCCAGCGTATCGGCATCGCCCGGGCGCTCGCGGTCTCGCCGAAGCTGATCATCTGCGACGAGCCGGTCTCGGCCCTCGACGTGTCGATCCAGGCGCAGGTCATCAACCTCCTCGAGGACCTGCAGGGCGAGCTCGGGCTGACCTACATCTTCATCGCCCACGACCTCTCGGTGGTGGAGCACATCAGCACGCGGGTCGCGGTGATGTACCTCGGCGGCATCGTCGAGATCGCGAGCGCGCGCGACCTCTACGCCGCCCCGAAGCACCCCTACACGGAGGCGCTGCTCTCGGCCGTGCCGATCCCCGACCCGGCGGTCAAGCGCAAGCGCATCCGCCTGCAAGGCGAGATCCCGAGCCCGCTGCGCCCGCCCACCGGCTGCCGCTTCCACACCCGCTGTCCGATCCGCGTCCTGCCGCTGTGCGCGACGGAAGCGCCGCCTCTCGAAGAGAAGACCCCCGGTCACTGGGCCGCCTGCCACCTGCGTGACTGACGCATCGTGAGCGCCAACGTCTCATCGGCGCCATCGGTCGAGGTTTTCCGACACGAAATCGTCGTCGGTCCATTCGGGATAAGTAGCGTAGAGGCGGTCGATGCCTTCCGCCTGCCCGGGGTTCAAGCGTTCGTGCGGGTCGAGGCAGTGGATCGAGGTCATGAGCCCCTGCCGACGCAGGATCTCGTGGCAGCCCGGGATGCAGCCGGCGAAGTTGTTCGCGACGTCGAAGATCACGCCGTTGCAGTCGGTGACGAGGCCGTCGAGGGCGAGGATCTCCGGCGGGATCGGGCCGGCCGCGACCGCTTCGTGCAGGCGCTTCAGCAGCGCGACCGCCCCCTTCACCCACACGCTCCAGTGGCCGAGGAGCCCGCCCCTGAAGCGCAGCACGACCTCGCGGCCGCCGGTGCGGACCGCGAAGGGGGTAACGAGGTCGGAGACGATGTGGTCGTCGTTGCCGGTGTAGAACGCGACGCGCTCCTCCGCCCCGGCCGCTGCCACGCCGAACATGACGTCGAGGGTGCCGTAGCGGTTGAACGGCGCGACCTTGATCGCGACGACGTTCTCGATCGCCGCGAAGCGGGTCCAGAACGCCCGCGACAGCAGGATGCCGCCGACCGCGGGCTGGAGGTAGAAGCCGATCAGCGGCATCTCGGCCGCGACCGCGCGGCAGTGCCCGACGAGCTCGTCCTCCGAGGCGCCCTTCATGGCGGCGAGCGACAGGAGCACGGCGTGGTAGCCGAGGGCGCGCGCGGTGCGCGCCTCCTCGACCGCCTGCGCCGTGCGGCCGATCGCGCCGGCGATCATGACGAGTGGCCGGTCGGTCCAGCCTTTCGCCGTCTCGGCGGCGAGCTCGAGCACCGGACGGTAGAGCCCGGCCTCGCGGATCGCGAACTGGGTCGAATGCACCCCGACCGCGAGCCCGCCGGCGCCGGCGTCGACGTAGTAGCGGGTGAGCGCGGCTTGAGAGACGCGGTCGAATTCGCGGTTCGGGTCAAGGGCAAGCGGGTGGGCCGGGATCACCGTGCCCTTCGCCAGAACGGCGAGGACCTCTTGCGGCAGATCGGACCGGTGCAGGCCGTTGGACATCGAAGGCTCCAGGTTCTCGACGGTCAGCCCAGCTCCGGGCCGGCGAGGGCGAAGATGCGGCTCGGGTCGGCAAGCCCCGGCGGCGGCTCGCCAAGGGTCATGCGGACGAAGCCGCGCTGGCGTACCGCGCCGGCCCGGTCGAGCCAGGTTCGCAAGTTCGCATGCGCGTCCGGGACGTCGAGCAGGGCGGGGCCGGCGAGCCGCGACAGAGTGAGGCTCATAAGGGCGAGCGCAACGTCTTGCCTGTCGGCCACGACGGGTCCGACCTGGAGGGCGATGCGCCCCGGCCGGCCGAGGACGTAGCCAGCGATCTGTTCTTTGCTCTCCGCCACGAAGGCTTGATGGGGCGCCTGCCCGAGGAGGTAGGCCAGCACGTGGGCGCGCTCCATCGCGCTCCGGGGTGCATCGAAGGCGGCGAGCGCCGGAAGGTCCGCGGGCGTAAGCGGCCGGACCGTGCAGCCGGGCGGCGGCGGGACGGACGGCGCCGGGGCTTCGAGGCGCAGGCGCGAGACGGCGTAGAGGTCGCGGAAGCCGAGCGGGAGATAGACCGGCCGGCCGAGCTCGGTGGCGTCGAGGCCGGGGATGCCGCCCGCGTCGCGCATGATCGCCACGGCGCGCGTGAGGAGCCGCGTGCCGATGCCGCGCCGGCGCGCGTCCTTGGCCACCAGCACCATGCCGATCCAGGACAGCCTTTCGCCGAGCGGCAGCGAAATCGCGCTGCCGATCCAGCGTCCGGACGGGCCGCGCACGCCGACGCCGCGGCCTTGGCCGAGCATGAAACGCCAGTCCTCGGCGGTCTGGTTCCAGCCGGCCTCGGCCGAGAGCGGCAGCGCCTCCTCCGCGTCCGCAGCGGTCAGCGGCTCCTCGGCGAGCGCCGCGTCAATAGCGCCCATCCCGGACCTCGTAGTGCGTCGGCTTGCCGAGGCTCTCGCGGTCGTGGGCAACCCAGTCCGCAGTCCACTCGATCATGCGCCGGAGCGGCACGCGCGGCTCCCCGAGCTCGCGGACCATGCGGGAAGCGTTGCTGAGCCAGCCGGTCGCCGCCTCCGTGCCGACGAGGCGGGGCGTCTTCCCCATGATCCGCCCGAGCTCGCCGGCGAGCCAGCGCACGCCGATCGTCTCGGGGCCGGTGACGTTGAGGGGGCTCGTCGGGGTTGTGGCATGGGCGAGGCAGCGCAGGGCCGCGGCGTTGGCGTCCCCCTGCCAGATCACGTTGACGTGGCCCATCGTTACGTCGATCTCCTCCCCGTCCCGGACCTTGCAGGCGACGTCGTGCAGGACGCCGTAGCGCATGTCGATGGCGTAGTTCAGCCGGAACAGCCGGCCGGGCGTGCCGTTGAGCGCCGAGAAGTAGGAGAACATGCGCTCGCGGCCGGCGCAGGAGTTGGCGTAGTCGCCGGGCGGCGGCACCGCCGCCATCTCCTCCGTCGCGCCGCCGCCGTCCACCGGCACGAACGGGTAGACGCAGCCGGTCGAGAAGGCGACGATGCGCGACGCCTTGAAGGTCTCGGCGACGAGGGCCGGCACGTGCACGTTCATGGCCCAGGTCAGGGGCTCGTTGCCGGTCGCCCCGAACTTCATGCCGGCCATGAAGATCACGTTCGGGACCCGCGGCAGCGCTTCCACGGCGGCGCGGTCGAGGAGGTCGCATGCGAGCGTCTCGACGCCGTGCCGGTCGAGCGCCCGCCGCGCCGCCGCGTTCGAGAAGCGCGCGACGCCGATGACGCTCCGCCCCGGCGCGGCCCGCTTCGCCATGCGGGCGAGCGTCGGTCCCATCTTGCCGGCGACGCCGAGGACGAGGATATCGCCGGGAGCGCGGGCAAGGTCCTCGACGAGCGCTGGCGTCGGCTCGGTCATGAAGTCCTCGAGGGCCTCGACGGATTCGAATCTTTCGGGGAGCCGGTCGGTCATGCCAGGGCCTCGAGGATGCCGGCCACGTAGCCGATGGAGCGCGCCGCGCAGGTCGGGCCGTTGGGGATGTACTCGAAGGGCTCCATGGCGAGCCAGCCGGCGTAGCCCGTGCGCTTCAGCGCCCCGAGCACGGGCGCGAAGCGGTCGTTCCCCTCGCCCGGCCCGCGGCGGTTCGAATCGTTGAGCTGAACGTGGGCGACAAGCCTCGTCGGCATCCAGCGCTCGATCGCGGCCGCGACGGGCTCCGGCTCCGCGAGCGCCGCCGCGGAGGTGTCGATCATGGTGCGCAGCGCCGGACTGCCGATGCGCCGCACGATCGCCGCGGCCTCGGCCAGGGTGTTGACGAAGTCGGTCTCGCGGGGGGCGAGCGGCTCGATGCAGTAGGTCACGCCCGCGCCATGAGCCTCCTCGGCGGCAAGAGCCCAGGCCGCCTCGGCGCGGGCCGCCGCGTCGGGGTCGCCGCCGCTCTGCCGCTGCGCCGGCGAGCCGTGCACGAGGTACTCGCCGCCGAGATCGGCGCAGAGCCCGACGAGACGGTGCATGACATCGACGGTCTTCTCCCACACGACGCGGTCCGCCGTGGTGATCGAGAGCCCCTTCGGCGCGACGAGGAGCCAGTGCAGACCGCTCACCGCGACCCCAGCCCCGGCGCAGGCGCTCCGCACCGTCGCGCGCTCCGCGGCGGGCATGCGGTAGGTCTCGTCGCCGAGGGTGAAGGGCGCAAGCTCCAGGCCCGCGTAGCCGAGCTGCGCCGCAAGCTCGCATTGGCGCCCGAACGGCAGCTCGCGGACGACCTCGTTGCACAGCGACA
>DASVVU010000075.1:0-6774 GCA_036386395.1 Beijerinckiaceae bacterium
GGTGTCGGTGCGGATCGGCGTCGCCTTGTCGACCTCGATCTCGGCGACGACCCGGCTGGTGTCCTCGAGGTCGAGCTTCGTCACCTCGCCCTTGCGGATGCCGTTGAAGGTCACGACCGAGCCCTTGGACAGGCCGGACACGGAACCCGAGAACACCACCCGGACGGGCTGGCGGCGTGCCCCGGTGTCGCCGCCCGAGAACCAGTACACGAACAGGAACCCGGTCACGATGACGGCAAGGGTGAAGACGCCGATCAGGGCGTAGTTGGCGCGGGTTTCCATGGCAGCCCCCTTAGGCCTCGCCCGCCATCACGGCGCGGGCGCGCTTGCCGTGGAAGTAGGCCTTGAGCCAGGGATGGTCGGATGCCAGCATGGTCTCGATGGTCCCTGCGGCAATAATGCGGCCGCCGCCGAGCGCGGCAATTCGGTCGCATACCGTGTGCAGGCTGTCCAGATCGTGGGTCACCATGAAGACGGTAAGGCCCAAAGTTCGTTGAAGTGTGGCGATCAGGTCATCAAATTCGCCCGCCCCGATGGGGTCTAGCCCCGAGGTCGGCTCGTCGAGGAACAGGATCTCGGGGTCGAGCGCCAGCGCCCGGGCGAGGGCCGCGCGCTTGATCATGCCGCCGGAAAGCTCGGAGGGGAGCTTGTCGGCGGCGTCGGGCTTGAGGCCCACCATCTCGATCTTGAGCATCGCGAGCTCGTCGAGGAGGCGGTCGGAGAGGTGCAGGTACTCCCGCATCGGCACCTGGACGTTCTCCTTGACGGTGAGCGAGGAGAACAGCGCCCCGAACTGGAACAGCACGCCCCAGCGCCGCTCGATCGCCTTGCGCGAGGCGGGGGAGAGCTCGTCGACGTCCTCGCCGAACACCTCGATCGAGCCGGCCCGCTTCGGGACGAGCCCCAGGACCGCCCGGGTCAGGACCGACTTGCCGGTGCCGGAGGCGCCGACGAAGCCGAGGATCTCGCCCCGGTACACGTCGAGGTCGAGGCCCTTCATGATGGTGCGCTCGCCGAAGCCGACCTCGAGGCCGCGCACGCGGATGACCGCTTCGCGCTGCGTTTCGGCGACGAGGTGCGGGCGGGTGTCGAGCATCGTCAGTACCGGATCGCCGCGAAGAACATGGCGAAGAGGCCGTCGACCACGATCACCATGAAGATCGCCTTGACGACGGACGAGGTGACGTGCCGTCCGAGGGATTCGGCGGACCCTTCGACCTCGAGCCCCTCCATGGAGGCGATGAGCCCGATGATGAGGGCCATGAACGGCGCCTTGATGATGCCGACCAGGAACGTGTTGAGCGAGATCGCGGCGCGCAGGCGGGACAGGAACACGTCGGGGCTCACGTCGCCGTAGATCCAGGCGACGAGCCCGCCGCCGTAGAGCGCCGCGAGGTCCGACAGGAAGGTCAGGAGCGGCAGGCCGATGATGAGGGCGAGGAGCCGCGGCACGATCAGCACCTCGATCGGGTCGAGGCCCATGACGCGCAGCGCGTCGATCTCCTCGCGCATCTTCATCGAGCCGATCTCGGCCGTGAACGACGAGCCCGAGCGGCCCGCCACCATGATGGCGGTGAGGAGCACGCCGACCTCGCGCAGCGTCAGGATGCCGACGAGGTCGACCACGAAGGGCGTCGCCCCGAACTTGTTGAGCTGGAAGATGCCCTGCTGCGCCACGATGCAGCCGACGAGGAACGAGATCAGCGCGATGATCGGCACGCCGCGGAAGGCGATGAGCTCCAAGTGGTGGACGAGGGACGGCCCGCGGAACCGGCGCGGCCGCATCGCGACCCGCGCCATCGCGACGACGACCTCGCCGAGGAAGCTGATGCCGGCGGCGAAGTCCTTGGCGGCGGCCACGACGCCCTGGCCGATCTCGGCCAGGAAGTCCATGAGCCAGCTCTTCTTCACCACCGGGTTCGGCTGGAAGCCGCGGTAGGCGACCTCGTTCAGGAGGATGTGGTGCTCGGCCTTGGCGCCGAAGAAGTCGGCCGAGTGGCCTTCCGCGCCGAGGTCGTGCCGGGTCCGGTCGAGCACCCAGGCGCCGAGCGTGTCGAGGCGCTCGACCTCGGACAGGTCGAAGAGGATGCGGCGCTCGTCGCCGACGGCGGCCAGCAGATCGGCGACGCAGCGCTCGACCGCGGGCGCCTGGTCGGCGGTCCAGCGGCCGGTCAAGGTCGCACGCAGCTCGTCGCCGACGCGGTCGACCATGAGCTGCGGCTCGCGGACGATGTCGCTCGTCGCCACGCGCCTGGTTCCCCATCCTGTCCCGTGGTGTAGATACTCCGCCTCTCGTGGCGAAGTCGAGGCAGGGTTAACGGTACGGCAAGGAATGTTAAGCCGCATGGTTAAGGAAGTGGTCCCGGGGAGCGTCCCATGCGCGCCCTGACGGTCAAGGTCGAACGCTTCCCCATCGCGGGGCGGTTCGTCATCGCCCGCGGCGCCCGCACGGAGGCCGTGGTGGTGACGGCAAAGATCGCGGACGGCGCGGCGGTCGGGCGCGGCGAGTGCGTCCCTTACGCCCGCTACGGCGAGACCGTCGAGGGGGTCGCGGCTTCGATCGACGGGATGGCGGCCGCGATCGCCGGCGGGCTCGACCGTATGGCGCTCCAGGACGCGATGCCGGCGGGCGCCGCCCGCAACGCCCTCGACTGCGCCCTCTGGGACCTCGACGCCAAGCGCACCGGCGTGCCGGCGCACGTTTCGGCCGGCATCGACAGGCTTCGGCCGGTCACGACCGCCTACACCATCAGCCTCGGCGAGGCGGCTGCCATGGCCGAGGCGGTGGAGAAGGCGATTGGCCGCCCCATCCTCAAGATCAAGCTCGGCGCGCCGGAGGGGGACCTCGACCGCATCGCCGCGGTGCGCGCCGCCGCCCCCGAGGCGACGCTGATCGCCGATGCCAACGAGGGCTGGACCGAGGAGAACCTCGACCGGCATCTCGCAGCCTGCGCGGACGCCGGCTTCGCCCTGATCGAGCAGCCCCTCCCGGCCGCCAGGGACGAGGTGCTTCGCGGCCGCCCCCGCCCGGTGCCGCTCTGCGCCGACGAGAGCGTCCACGACCGGCGCGGGCTCGACCGCCTCGCCGGCCTCTACGATGCGGTCAACGTCAAGCTCGACAAGACCGGCGGCCTCACCGAGGCGCTGGCGCTCGCGGACGAGGCCGAGCGGCAGGGCTTCGCCCTGATGATCGGCTGCATGCTCGGCACCTCGCTCGCCATGGCCCCGGCGCTGCTGCTTGCCCCGCGCGCCCGCTTCGTCGATCTCGACGGCCCCCTGCTGCTGGCCCGCGACCGCGACAACGGCCTGACCTACGACGGCGGCCTCGTCCACCCGCCCTGCCCGGCCCTGTGGGGCTGAGAGCGGTAGGCCCGCATCGCAAGGAGCGTCAGGACGAAGCCCGCTGCCGCGAGCGGCACCATCGCCAGGAACACCAAGGGCCCGGCGGCGCGGAAGACCGGGCCGCTCGCCACCGTCCCGGCCGCCATGGCGAGCGCCATCGCGGCGCTCATGAACCCCTGCGCGCGGCCCCGCGCGCCTTCGGGCGCGAGCAGCGCGAAGGCCGCCATGGTGCCGAGGTGCGTCGCCGCGAAGGTCAGGCCGTGCAGGACCTGGAGGGCCAAGGTCGGGATCAGGCCGGGATCGCTCGCCAGTGCCGTGAAGCGGAACACGGCGGCACCCGCGCCGATGAGGATCAGCCGGAAGGCGGCGCCGCGCCCGACGTCCCGCCCGAGCGCGCCGAAGACCAGGATCTCGGTCACGACGCTGATGGCCCACAGCCAGCCGACCGTCGCGCTCGAGAAGCCGAGGTCGCGCCAGTGCAGGCTGCCGAAGGCGTAGAGGGCCGCATGGCTCGCTTGGGTGCAGGCCCCGGCCGCGATCACGAGCCAGAGGCTCGAAGGGAGCCGCGCCCGGCTGCCCGCCGCCCCGGCCGGGCCGGGGGCCGGATGCGCCGGAGCCGTGTCCGGCACGACGGCGAGCGCCGTCGCGAGCGCCACAACCGCAAGCCCGATGAGGATCCAGATCGTCGCGTCGGCGGGAAGCTGCCCGAGAAGCATCCCGCCGCCGGCGCTCGTGGCGAGGAACGAGATCGAGCCCCACAGGCGGATGCGCCCGTAATCGAGCCGCGGGTCGCGCCGCACCTCCTGCAGGGTCACGAGGTCGGAGGCCGGGATGACCGGCGCTTGCGTAACGGCAAGGAGTGCCACCAGCGCGCCGAGCGCGACCACCCCTTCCGCCCTGAGGAGGACGAGATAGAGGAGCGCCGACCCGAGGCACGCGCCCGCGATGAGGCGGCGCGCCCCGACCCCGCGGTCGACGAGCGACATGAGGGGCGCGACCGCGACGATGCGCACCACGATCGGCAGCGCCAGGATGACGCCGATCGCGTCGGCCCCGACCCCGCGCTCCCCGAGCCAGACCGGGAAGAACGGCATCCAGATGCCGAGGCCGGCGAAGCTCACCGCCTGCAGCGCCGCGAGGCGCGCGCCCGGGCCGAACGCCAGTCGATTCATCGGAAGATCAGAAGGGTTCGGCGCCGCTTCGCGGCGACTTCTTGCGCTGGGTTCCGGGTCGCATTCCGCTTTCGCTCCATGCGCCCGGGAAAAGGGCTGGAGAGTTGGCCATCGAATCAGAGCATCTCCACCGCCCCTTTCCCGGAAGCCTGGAGCGAAGCGTAGCGAAGTGGAAGGCTATCCGGGACCCAGCGCAACGACTCGCCGCGAAGCGGCGCCGAACAGAGTCCAGGAGGAGCGCGCACCTTCGCATCCGGTGCGTAAAGCCACATTAACCGACTTGCGGTATCCCGGTCGCGCCGGACACTGGCGCTCCACGCCGGAATCGGCCCGCGGACCTCAGGCAGGATGGCGCAAGGCACCTCCCTCACCCCGATCGGCGAGGCCGAGTACGGCGCGATCGTCGAGGCCGTCATGGAGACGGCGCGCGGGCGCTGGTTCCTGGCCGAGTTCGCGCGCCGCAATCGCACCGCCGATACTGAGGTGCTGCTCGACGCCATCGGCCGGCTCGAGCAGGCGGTCACGGCCGAGCGCAGCGCCCAGGACATGGACCGCCTGCGCTTCGACCTCATGGAGATGGCGAAGGCGATTTCCTTGACGAAGTCGGAGATCGCGGCGCTGCGCCCGGCCGACCATGCCCACAGCCACCTCGCCGTCGCCTCCGAGGCGCTCGACGCGATCAGCCGCACGACCGAGCGCGCGACCTCGGAGATCCTCGAATCCGCCGAGCACATCCAGGAGGCGGCCTGGACGCTGCGCGAGGCCGGGGCGGACGCCCCGCTCTGCGACGAGCTCGACCGCCGCGCGACCGAGATCTACACGGCCTGCGCCTTCCAGGACATCACCGCCCAGCGCATCGCCCGGATCGTCCAGACCCTGCGCTACCTCGAGGGCCGCATCAACGCGATGATCGACATCTGGGGCGCCGCCCCGACGGGGCCCGAGGACCCGCGCCCGGCGCACCCCGCCCCCGACCTCAAGGCCGCGGACCTGACCCAGACCGACGTCGACAGCGTGATCGTCGACCAGGACCTCCTCGCCGGGGCGGACCTCGCCGAGGCCAGGCGCTTCCTCCTGAGCCAAGCCCCCGCCGACGCGCCCTCGGCCGACCCGGAGGAGCTCGCCTTCGTGGACGTCTCTCTGGACTTAGGCCCGCCCGCGACGCCGGCTCAGAACGGCGCGGAACCCTCCGGGCCCCCTCCCCTCCACCTTGATGCCTTCGCCGAGATCGACGCCCTCGATCCGCGCGAGAAGCTGAAGCGGTTCACCTGATCGCCACGCCTACGCCGCCTGGGCGGCCGCGCCCGGCGCGTCGTCCTTGCGGGCGCGGAGCCGGAAGGCGAGCACCAGGAGGGCTATGCCGAAGACGAGCGCGTAGGCGCCGAGCCACCAGGTCAGCACCAGCGCCCCGACCAGCGGCGCGATGACGAGCATGATCCCATAAATAATGGATACGACGCCGCCGAGGGCGAGCCACCAGCGCCCGTGCGCGCGGTGCAGGCGGAAGGAGGCGGCGAGCATCAGGGCGCCCGAGACCACCGCCCAGGCCGCCATCATGAGGACGAAGGCGAGCACCGTGAGCCCCGGCCAGGCGAGCACGACGGCGCCGGTCGCGATGTCGGCGACCCCTTCGAGCACGAGAAGCCCCCAGCGCTCGCCCGCCCGCGCGGCGCGCACCGCCGAGACGATGGCGCAGACGCCGTCGACCAGCATGTAGGCCGAGAACAGGAAGACGAGGGACAGGATGGTCGCCCCGGGCGCCGTGAAGGCGACGATTCCGAACAGGACCGCGAACGCACCCCTCAGCGCCACGAGCCACCAGTTCTGGGCCAGCACCGCGCTCAGGGCGTCGGACCGGGAGGAAGCGTCGTTCGCCGGGGTGAGGCCGGCGCCCTCCGTCATGGTCATGGCGCGCTCCTGTCGCTCTCGCCGGGAAGCATGCGCGTGAACGCCGCCCTCTGCAAGGAGTTCGCGCCGGCAGGGCCGCTGTGGACGAGGCCGCGACGAAACACTCCCGAAACCGCGGGCGCAATCGCCCCGAAACAGGCGCGCCTTAAGCCTCGCGCCAACTTCACGGGAGCCTTTCGCATGACCACGATCGTCGAGCTTGCCTTCAGCGCCGCCGTCGCCCTCGGCGGCTTCGGCCTCGCCTTCCTGATCAACCCCTATCTGCCGATCTAGCCGGCGAGACCTCGACAGCGCCGATGCCTTCCCGGTAGCTCTTCTCAAGGCAGGAGCCCGGGGCTTGCATGTACATGGA
>DASVVU010000076.1:0-1900 GCA_036386395.1 Beijerinckiaceae bacterium
TGGAGGCGCCGCGCACGAGCCCGGCGATGTCGACGAAGGTGAGCCGCGTCGGGACGATCTGCGCCGAGCCGCCGATCGCCGCGAGCGTATCGAGGCGGGGGTCGGGAACCGCCACGTCGCCGACGTTCGGCTCGATGGTGCAGAACGGGTAGTTCGCCGCCTGCGCGGCCGCGGTCTGCGTCAGCGCGTTGAAGAGGGTCGACTTGCCGACGTTTGGCAGGCCGACGATGCCCATCTTGAACCCCACGGGTTCACTCCTTTCCGGTGGCTCCGGAGCGTTCTCCGGGCCGTTTCACCTCGGTCCACCCTCGGCCTTCCATGGCGAGGTGGACCTTGTTCTGAAAGCTTACGTCGTCTCCCTTGGCCAGGAGAGGCGCGGCGTCGGCGCAGGCGCGGCAGAGGTCCTCCACCCAGGGCTCCTCGCTCCTTGCGAAGTCGCTGAGCACATAAGGGTGCACCAGGTCCTTGTCGCCCGGGTGGCCGATGCCGATGCGCACGCGGCGGTAGTCGTTGCCGCATTGCGCCGTGATCGAGCGCAGGCCGTTGTGGCCGGCGTTGCCGCCCCCGAGCTTCACCCGCACCTTCGCCGGCGCGAGGTCGAGCTCGTCGTGGAAGACGACGACCTCCGAGAGCTCGAGCTTGAAGAAGCGCTGCGCCTCGGCGACCGAACGCCCGGATTCGTTCATGTAGGTCTGCGGCTTGAGGAGCAGGAGCCGCTCGCCGCCCACTACCGCCTCGGCGGCCTCGCCCTGGAAGCGCCGCCGCCACGGTGCGGCGCCGTGCGCGCGCGCGATCTCGTCCACCACCATGAAGCCGACGTTGTGCCGGTTCCGGGCGTAGCGCGATCCGGGATTGCCGAGGCCGACGAACAGACGCATGGCCGCCTCAAAGAGAAACGCTCCGGCTTGCGGCCGGAGCGGGCAGCTTGAAGACGCCGCGCGCTTTCCTGCGCTTAGCCCTTGGCGGGGGCGCCCTTGGCCGGCGCCGCCGCGGCGGCGGCAGGAGCCTCGGCCGGAGCCGCGGCGGCCTCGGCCTCCTCCTTCATGCCCGAGGGCGCGACCACGGTCACGAGGGTGACGTCCTCGTTGCCGATGCGCTTGGCCCCTTCCGGAAGGGCGATGTCGGACAGGTGGACCGACGAGCCGATGTCGAGATCCGCCACGGAGGCCTCGACGTAGTCGGGGATGCGGTCGCTCGGCACCATGAGCTCGACCGAGTGGCCGACGATCTGCACCGTGCCGCCGCGCTTCACGCCCGGCGAGGTCTCCGCGCCCACGACGTGCACGGGCACGGTGACGCGAATCGCCTGGCCCTCGGCGAGGCGCAGGAAGTCGATGTGGACGGGGAAGTCCTTCACCGGGTCGAGCTGGTAGTCGCGCGGGATGGCGCGGGTCCGGCGGCCGTCGACGTCGATGTCGAACACCGTCGTCAGGAAGTGGCCGGCGAAGATCAGCTGCCTTGCCTGGTTGAAGTCGACCGCGATCGGCTGGGCCGCTTCGCCGCCGCCGTAGATCACGGCTGGTACCTGGCCCTGGCGCCGAACGGCCCGGGCGGCCCCCTTGCCGGCCCGGTCGCGCGCCACGGCCTTGAGCTCTTTGACGTCACTCATGGCTGTGGTCCTTTGATGGTGCTTCAAAAGCCGCGGGCCGCCTTACGGCGGCCCGTGCGGTCGTGCGCCCGTGCCTCCAAGGGTGTCGAGCAGGCGCGGGCGGGCTTATAGCCTCTGAGGCGCGGGAAGGCAACGCGCTCAGGCGGGCATCAGCCCGAGCCGCTCGTCCCGGCGCCGCAGCCAGGCCGCGAAGGGGAGGGCGAGGAGCACCATCCACGCCTTGCCGACGATCTGCCCGAGCAGGAAATCGAGGCTGCCGAAGGCGAGATAGAGGAAGATGGCGCTGTCGAC
>DASVVU010000077.1:0-23175 GCA_036386395.1 Beijerinckiaceae bacterium
CTCCCCTCCCCGCAAGGGGGAGGGAACGCGCCCATGGGTTCCGGGCTCGCGCTCTGTGCGC
Source organism: Beijerinckiaceae bacterium (assembly GCA_036386395.1). GTDB lineage: Bacteria > Pseudomonadota > Alphaproteobacteria > Rhizobiales > Beijerinckiaceae > JAJKJG01. The sequence goes on from DASVVU010000077.1 coordinate 62, forward strand.
CCCGGAATGACAGCGTGAGCCGCGCATGATCGACCGCAGCGACACGCAGTGGTATCGCGACGCGATCGTCTACCAGCTCCACGTCAAGTCGTTCTTCGATGCGAACGACGACGGCATCGGCGACTTCGAGGGCGTCACCGCGAAGCTCGACTACGTCAAGGACCTCGGCGTGACCGCGATCTGGGTCATGCCGTTCTATCCCTCGCCGCTCAAGGACGACGGCTACGACATCGCGGACTACCGCGGCATCAATCCCGGCTACGGCACGATGCGCGACTTCCGCCGGTTCGTGCGCGCGGCGCACGAGCGCGGGCTTCGCGTCATCACCGAGCTCGTCATCAACCACACCTCGGACCAGCACCCGTGGTTCCAGAAGGCGCGGGCCGCGAAGCCGGGCTCCGCCGCGCGGGAGTTCTACGTCTGGTCCGACACCGACAAGAAGTACCAGGACACCCGCATCATCTTCCTCGACACCGAGCCCTCGAACTGGTCGTGGGACCCGGTCGCGCAAGCCTATTTCTGGCATCGCTTCTACGCGCACCAGCCGGACCTCAACTTCGACAATCCGCGGGTGCTCGAGGCCGTGCTCGACACCATGCGCTACTGGCTCGACATGGGGGTCGACGGCCTGCGCCTCGACGCCATCCCCTACCTCATCGAGCGCGAGGGCACGAACTGCGAGAACCTTCCGGAGACCCATGCGGTCATCAAGAAGATCCGCGCGGCGCTCGACGCTTCCTACACGGACCGCATGCTGCTGGCCGAGGCGAACCAGTGGCCGGAAGAAACCGCGCCCTACTTCGGCGACGGCGACGAATGCCACATGGCGTTCCACTTCCCGCTCATGCCGCGCATGTACATGGCGATCGCGCAGGAAGATCGGCACCCGATCACCGACATCATGCGCCAGACCCCGGAGATCCCGGACGGCTGCCAGTGGGCGATCTTCCTGAGGAACCACGACGAGCTGACGCTGGAGATGGTGACCGACAAGGAGCGCGACTATCTCTGGTCCTTCTACGCCGCCGAGCGGCGCGCCCGCATCAACCTCGGCATCCGCCGCCGGCTCGCGCCGCTCCTCGAGAACGACCGGCGCAAGATCGAGCTCCTGAACTCGCTCCTCATGTCGATGCCCGGCACGCCGGTGCTCTACTACGGCGACGAGATCGGCATGGGTGACAACATCTATCTTGGCGACCGCGACGGCGTGAGGACGCCCATGCAGTGGTCGCCGGACCGCAACGGCGGCTTCTCCCGGGCGGACCCTGCGAAGCTGTTCCTGCCGGCGATCCAGGACCCGATCTACGGCTTCGACGCCGTCAACGTCGAGGCGCAGCAGAAGACCCCGGCGAGCCTCCTCAACTGGATGCGCCGGATGATCCAGATCCGCCGCACCCATAGGGCGCTCGGGCGCGGCTCGCTGCGCTTCCTCTATCCCGCAAACCGCAAGGTCCTGGCCTACGTGCGCGAGCACGAGGGCGAGGCGATCCTGTGTGTCGCGAACGTCTCGCGGGCGCCGCAGGCGGTCGAGCTCGACCTCGCCGACTTCAAGGGCCGCATCCCGCTCGAGATGACGGGCGGCACCCACTTCCCGGCCATCGGCGAGCTGACCTATCTGCTGACGCTTCCGGCCTACGGCTTCTACTGGTTCCAGCTCACGAAGCCCGAGGGCCAGCAGGCCCGGACGGCCCAGCAAGTGGCCCCGGAGCTGTTCACCCTCGTCCTCACCGGCCCCCTCGATTCGCTCCTCACGGGGCGCGAGCGCACGGCCTTCGAGAAGACCATCGCGCCGCAGTTCATCGCGACGAGGCGGTGGTTCGGCGACAAGGAGAAGTCGATCGCCGGCATCCGCGTCCTCGACGTGGCGACGCTCAAGAACCGGGCGGGCCGGGACTCGTTCCTGCTGCCCCGCGTCGCGGTCGATTTCCGCGGCGGCGAGACCCAGGAGTACTTCGTGCCGCTCGCCGTCGAGGAGGCCCGCGAGGACGAGGCGCTGATGCCCTACGCCGTCGCGCGCGTGCGCCGCGGTCGGCACACCGGCCTGATGTTCGGGGCGGCGTCCTCGCCGGACTTCGGCATCGCCGTCGTCGACGCCATGAGGCGCGGCGCCGAGGTGCCCTCGGGCGAGGGCGTCATCCGCTTCTCCGCGACGGAGCGGCTCGACCCCGAGATGGAGCTCGACCCTGCCGACGTGCGCCGACTTGGGGCCGAGCAGAGCAACACCTCGATCGCCTTCGGCTCGCGCATGATCCTGAAGCTGTTGCGGCGGCTCCAGCCCGGCATTCACCCGGAGCTGGAGGTGGCGCGCTTCCTCAACGACGCGGGCTTCCAGAATACGCCGGCGCTCCTCGGCTTCGTCGAGCACGTCGCGAAGGACGGCGCGCCGACGGCGCTCGCCGTGCTGCAGCAGTTCGTCCGCAACCAGGGCGACGCCTGGGGCTTCACCCTCGACTCGCTCAAGCGCGAGCTCGACACCCTCATGCTCTTGCCCGAGAGCGAAGCGCCGGCGGCGGAAGACGCCTTCGCGACCTACCTCCCCTACGCCGAGGTGCTGGGGCGGCGCACCGCCGAGCTGCACCGGGCCTTCGCGATGCCGACGGACGACCCGGCCTTCAGAGTCGAGCCGCTGACGACCGACGACGTGCACGCGGTCGCCGACGACGCCCGCGCCTGGAGCGAGCGCGCCTTCCGGGCGATGGAGCGTCTTTCTGCGAGCGCACCGGAAGGCGCCCGCGCCGCGATCTCCGCACTCGTGCCGCGGAGCGACGAATGCCTCGCCCTCATCGATGCGCTCAGCGTCGAGCCTACGGGCGCCTCGAAGACGCGCATTCACGGCGACTACCACCTCGGCCAGGTGCTGATCGTCGAGAACGACGTGATGATCGTCGACTTCGAGGGCGAGCCGTCGAGGCCCGCCGACGAGCGCCGCGCCAAGGCCTCGCCCTTGCGCGACGTCGCCGGCATGCTGCGCTCCTTCGCCTACGCGGCCGAGACCGTCGCCCGGGACATGCGGGCGCGCTTCGGCGAGGCGGCGCCGCGGGTGACGGCCGCCACGGCGGCGTGGCGGCGCACTGTCGAGGCGACGTTCCTTGCGGCCTACGAGGAGGCCGCGCAGGCGAGCCCGGCCTGGGTCGAGGACGAGCCGACGCGGGCCCGCCTCCTGCGCCTCCACCTCCTCGGGAAGGCCCTCTACGAGATCGACTACGAGGCGAACAACCGGCCCGACTGGATCGAAACCCCGATCCGGGGCGTTCTCTCGATCCTCGGCGAAGGAGCACGCGATGGCGGCTGACGGCGCGGACGGATGGAAGGCCCCGCGGCGCGGCGGGACGGCCGCCGGCAAGGCCGTGCCTGCTCCGGCGAAGGCGCCGGCCACTGCCAAGAGCGAGGCGAAGCCCCTGCCGACGGTCGACCCGAGGGCCGTCGCCGCGATCGTTTCGGCGGAGCACGGCGACCCCTTCGCGGTGCTGGGGCCGCACGAGGTCGCGCCCGGCGTCTGGGAGGTGCGGGCCATGCTCCCCGAGGCGCGCGCCGCCGCGGTCGAGACGGACGGCGCCACCGTGCCGATGGAGCGCCGCCACGAGGCCGGCTTCTTCGTCGCCCGCATCGAGGGCCGCTACCGCCCGACCTACCGCCTGCGCCTGGAGATCGGCGAGCGCAGCGTCGTGCGCGACGACCCCTACCGCTTCGGCACCTGCCTCACCGACGAGGACGTGGCGCGGTTGCGCGACGTCGGCGGCGACGCGACCTACCGCAAGCTCGGCGCCCACACCGCGACCCTCGACGGCGTCGCGGGCTTCAACTTCGCGGTCTGGGCCCCGAACGCCCGGCGCGTCAGCGTCGTCGGCGACTTCAACGACTGGGACGGGCGCCGCCTGCCCATGCGCCTTCGCCATTCGGGCGGCGTCTGGGAGCTGTTCGTCCCCGGGCTCGATCCCGGCAGGCGCTACAAGTACGAGATCAAGGGCGCGGACGGCGCCCTGCACCACAAGGCCGACCCCGTCGCCTTCTTCGCGGAGCGCCCGCCGAACACCGCGAGCGTTCTCCACGGCGCGCCCGACTTCTCCTGGGCGAGCGACAAGTGGTTAGAGACCCGCGCCGCCGGGGACCCGCGCAAGAAGCCGATCTCGGTCTACGAATGCCACCTCGGCTCCTGGATGCGCGCCGAGGGCAACCGCTATCTCACCTACCGCGAGCTTGCGGAAAAACTCATTCCCTACGTGCGGGACATGGGCTTCTCGCACATCGAGCTCCTGCCCATCACCGAGTTCCCCTTCGACGGCTCGTGGGGCTACCAGCCGGTGTCGCTCTTCGCGCCGACGAGCCGCTTCGGCTCGCCGGAGGATTTCTGCGCCTTCGTCGAGGCGTCGCACGAGGCCGGGATCGGCCTCATCCTCGACTGGGTCCCGGGCCACTTCCCGAACGACCCGCACGGGCTTGGGCTGTTCGACGGCACGCACATCTACGAGCACGCCGACCCGCGCCAGGGCTATCACCAGGACTGGGGCACCTACATCTACAACTACGGCCGCCAGGAGGTCGCGGCGTTCCTCGTCGCCAACGCCCGCTTCTGGCTCGAGCGCTACCGCCTCGACGGGCTTCGCGTCGACGCCGTCGCCTCGATGCTCTACCTCGACTACTCGCGAAAGCACGGCGAGTGGGTGCCGAACCGCTACGGCGGCAACGAGAACCTCGACGCCATCGATTTTCTCCGCCGCATGAACGAGGTCGCCTACCAGGCGGCGCCGGGGGTGATCACCGTCGCCGAGGAGTCGACCGCCTGGCCGGGCGTCTCGCACCCGACCTACACCGGCGGCCTCGGCTTCGGCTTCAAGTGGAACATGGGCTGGATGCACGACACGCTCCGCTTCATCTCGAAGGAGCCGGTCCACCGCCGCTACCACCACCACGACCTCACCTTCGGCCTGCTCTACGCCTTCACCGAGAACTTCATCCTGCCGATCTCCCACGACGAGGTCGTGCACGGGAAAGGCTCGCTCCTCGGCAAGATGCCGGGCGATCGCTGGCAGCGCTTCGCGAACCTCAGAGCCTATCTCGGCTTCATGTGGGGCCACCCGGGCAAGAAGCTCCTGTTCATGGGCGGCGAGTTCGGCCAGGAGCGGGAGTGGAACCACGACGTGAGCCTCGACTGGCACCTCCTCGACGACCCGTTCCACCGCGGCCTGAAGGACCTCGTCCGCGACCTCAACCGGGCCTACCGCGACCTGCCGGCCTTGCACGAGCGCGACTGCGAGGGCGGCGGCTTCCAGTGGCTCGTCTCCGACGACGCCGAGAACTCCGTCATCGCCTGGGCGCGCTTCGGCGACGAGCCCGGGAAGGTGACGGTGGTGGTCTCGAACTTCACCCCCGTGCCCCGCGTCGGCTACCGCATCGGCGTCCCCAAGGGCGGCTTCTACCGCGAGGCCGTCAACACCGACGCCGGCTCTTACGGCGGCTCCAACGTGGGCAACATGGGCGGCGTCCACGCCGCCGAGGCCGAGGCGCACGGGCGTCCCTTCTCCCTCTGCCTGACGCTGCCGCCGCTCGCGACGCTCGTGCTCGACCGGCAGGTGGGTTGAGCTGCGAAGTGGCGGGCCATCACAACCCTCCTCATGCTGAGGTGCGGGGCCGAAGGCCGAGCCTCGAAGCACGCACGGCGGTTGGGCGCGGTACCGGCAGGGTGCGTCCTTCGAGGCTCGCCTTCGGCGAGCACCTCAGGATGAGGGGGTAGGAGGATGGCCCCTCCCATTCTCGACCTTCGCGGCCAGGCCGCCCTCGTGACCGGCGGCAGCTCCGGCATCGGGGCCGGCATCGCCAAGGGGCTCGCGGCGGCTGGTGCCAAGGTCGCGGTCAACTATCGCGGCGAGCGCGAGGCGGCCGAGAAGATCGTCGAAGCGATCAAGGCCGAGGGCGGCGAGGCTTTCGCGGTGCGGGCGGACGTGTCGCGGGAGGAGGAGGTCGAGGCCATGGTGGCCGAAACCGTGAAGAGGTTCGGCACGCTGCATATCCTCGTCGCCAACGCCGGGCTGCAGCGGGACGCGCCGGCGCACGAGCTGTCGCTCGCTGATTGGAACACGGTGATCGGCGTCAACCTCACCGGCCAGTTCCTGTGCTGCCGCGCCGCGATCCGCGAGTTCCTGCGGCGCCGTGCGCCGAACCCGAGCCGCGCGTTGGGAAAGATCGTCTGCATCTCGTCCGTGCACGAGGTCATTCCCTGGGCCGGGCACGTGAACTACGCCGCCTCGAAGGGCGGCGTCATACTGATGATGAAGACGCTGGCCCAGGAGTACGCGGCAAGCCGCATCCGCATTAACGGCATCGCCCCGGGCGCCATCCGCACGCCGATCAACCGCGCCGCCTGGGAGACGCCGGAGGCGGAAGCCGCGCTCCTGCGGCTCATCCCCTACGGCCGCGTCGGCGAGCCCGACGACGTCGCCAAGGCGGCGGTGTGGCTCGCCTCGGACGAGAGCGACTACGTCACCGGAGCGAGCCTCTTCGTTGACGGCGGCATGTCGCTCTATCCGGCGTTCCGCGAGGGCGGATGAACCGACTCCAAGCCGCCGCCGTTGTCCGAAGGTGAACGCCATCGCCCCCATTGCCGGCGCCGCCGGGCCGACCGCGAAGGCCGTCGCCCCCGGCATCGTCGAGACCGACATCCCGGCCCGTCTCGACCGGCTGCCCTGGGGCCGCTTCCACAACCTCGTCATCGTGGCGCTCGGCATCACCTGGATCCTCGACGGGCTCGAGGTGACGCTCGCGGGCTCGCTCGCCGGCGCCCTCAAGGAAAGCCCGACGCTGCGCTTCACCAACACCGACATCGGCCTCGCCTCGTCGGCCTATCTCCTCGGCGCGGTCGGCGGCGCCCTGTTCTTCGGCTGGCTCACCGACCGGCTCGGCCGCAAGAAGCTCTTCTTCATCACGCTCGCGGTCTACCTCGTCGCGACGGCGGCGACGGCCTTCTCCTGGAACGTGTGGAGCTACTGTCTCTTCCGCTTCCTCACCGGCGCCGGCATCGGCGGCGAGTACACGGCGATCAACTCGACGATCCAGGAGTTGATCCCGGCGCGGGTGCGCGGCTGGACCGACCTCGTCATCAACGGCAGCTTCTGGATCGGCGCGGCGCTCGGCGCCGCCGGGTCCGTGGTCCTCCTCGATCCGGCGCATTTCGGGCCCGACACCGGCTGGCGCGTCGCCTTCTTCATCGGCGCGCTCCTCGGCCTCGTCATCCTCCTCATGCGCCTGTGGATCCCTGAGAGCCCGCGCTGGCTCATGACGCACGGGCGCGCCGCCGAGGCGGAAGACATCGTCAAGGGCATCGAGGACCGCTTCCGGCGCGAAGGCCACGCCGTCGCGGCCGAGGCGCTGCCGCGCTGCCGCCTCCAGGCCCGCAGCCACACGCCCCTGTCGGAGGTGTTCCACACGCTCTTCCACCTGCACCGGCGGCGCGCCGTCGTCGGCCTCTCGCTCATGGCGGCGCAGGCGTTCTTCTACAACGCCATCTTCTTCACCTACGCCCTCGTGCTGACCGACTTCTACGGCATCGCGGCCGACCACATCGGCTGGTACATCCTGCCCTTCGCGGCCGGCAATTTTCTGGGGCCGCTCGTGCTCGGGCGCCTGTTCGACACGCTCGGGCGGCGGCCGATGATCGCCTTCACCTACGCCGTCTCGGCCCTGCTGCTCGCGATCAGCGGCTACCTCTTCCAGCAGAATCTTCTGACCGCACAGGGCCTGACGGTCTCCTGGATGGTGGTGTTCTTCTTCGCCTCCGCGGCCGCGAGCTCCGCCTACCTCACCGTGAGCGAGACCTTCCCGCTCGAGATCCGCGCGCTCGCCATCGCGGCCTTCTACGCCGTCGGCACCGGCATCGGCGGCGTCGCGGGTCCGGCCCTGTTCGGCGCCCTCGTCGAATCCGGCTCCCGCACCAGCATCTTCGCCGGCTACCTGTTCGGCTCCGCCCTCATGCTCGCCGCGGCCGTCGTCGCCTGGATGTGGGGCGTCGCCGCCGAGAGGAAGCCGCTCGAAGCGGTAGCGCGGCCGCTGGCGTTCCGGGATTAGGACCGGGAAGAGCGATCAAGCCCGCCTAGTTCGCCATCGGCTTTGAATGCGGTAGACCGACAACGGCGGCGAGGGGCGCCGGGAGGAGCGCCTTTGGCGTTCGTGATCACGCCAAATCGCCGAATGTGTTCAGGGCCGAACTCCGAGATGACGCGTACAGCCCGCCTTCGCCGTTACGTCGCTGCGTTCACGCCCATCGCACGGATGCACAAGGGCATCCTTTTCGGCCTCGTGGCGCTCGGCACCGTGCAGCTGTTTCTCTTGAGCGACTTGAAAGGAATTTCTTCGGATGAAGGCCTCCGGCTCCTCACCATGAACGGCGGGCAATTGTTCCAGGGCGATCGGTCCGGCACGACGGCGTCGTTGAAGGACGTGATGATGGCCGTGAGGGATACGAACTACCAGCCGCTCTACTACTTGCTCCAAAACCGCGTCATGATGGTGGCCCGCTCCACCGACCCCGTCTTGCTGCGGACCGTGAACATCCTGTTCGCTGCTGCGCTTCTAGGCGGGACCGCCTGCCTGGCGCGACGCTGGCCTCCCGTCGCCGCCCTGTATCTGGTCGGGACCGTTGCATTCAGCGGCTACTTCGCGATGCACGTGCTGCAGATACGCGAGTACACCCTCGGCCTGCTCTTCCTCCTTCTGATCTATTTCTATTCCTGCCGTCTGGTGCAACGCTCCGAGCGAACGCCGCTCTTTCCCGACATCCTGCAACACGTTGCCTATGGATTCTTGGCGGTAGGCGCTTGCCTCAACTCGTTCTGGATATTGCCGGCCTGGTGCGGGGCCGTCGTGGGGCAGTGGGCGCTTGCAAGAAGGCGCCTGGAAGCCGCTGCCCTGCTCGCCTGCTCGGTCGTGTCCGCCATGGCCGGGCTGCGCCTTTTGCGTGCCGTCCAAGGCTTCGAAAAGAAGGTCGACGTCGGCCTTTGGGATCAGCACGACGTCAGCGCCGCACGCGCCGCCGAAGTCGTCTCGGACGGCATCTACTTCATCCTTGTAGGTAGCGAGGTTCCGCCATCGGGAGCCGGCGCGGCAAGGATCCTCGTGCTCGCAATCTTCGTGACGGCAGCCGCAGGCGCATTGCTCGTCGCCGTCCGGCCGTCGGTCGCGCGCGGTTCCGGCGAGCTACGCATGCACGTCGTGCTGTCGGGCTTCATGCTCGGGGCCCTGTGCCTGTTCCAGATATGCTATTTTCTGGTGCGGAAAGACATGATCTCGCTTTGGACGAGATACTTCTTCCAGCATTTCTGGCTTCTGCACGTGCTGATCGCCGCCATCATAGGGATGACGGCATGCCGCCTCCGCACGCGCGCGACGCGGGCGGGCATCGGCGCGTTCCTGCTCTTGAGCGCGGCATGGGCGATCCAGGGGACGGTCCAATACTGGCGCAATCCCTATAGCGACACGGGGCTCGGCAGGGACTGCGAATGGCGCGTCTTCGCCTCGCGGCTTCGGGAGGTTGCGCGCGGCGACCCCATCGTATTCACGCGCGCCCTCGAAGGCGCGACGGTGAGCTTCTCGGAACGCTTTCCGAACAGCCTGTTGCTGGTGGACAAGCTGGGCGCGGATGCTGCGGCCTGGCCCGCAACCTTCCAGCTTGTCGAAACGCAGGGAACTCCGGTCGACGAATCGGCTGCGCGCATCGCCGGTCTCTCGGCCGCATACTTCGACGTCATCGGGCGGGAGCATGTCACCGGGGGCCAACCCTGCAACATTGCCGCAACAGTTTATCGAATGCGCCGGCCCTGGTAGTCGATCGGTCGAATTCGCTCGCAGGTCCGAGCCGGTGCTAACGGTGTTTTAGCCTAGCTCCCTCCATGATCGCGTCCTGCATGGGTTAGGAGCTGTCCATGAAAAAGATCGTCGGGCTTCTCGTGCTGCTCTGCGGCCTTGGCTTTCTGGCGTACTCCGCGGCGCCCGAGCTCGTGCGGGACACCGCCCAGCGCGGGCAATGGCGCCCAACGTTCGAGTGGGCCGCGGACGGCGCGAAATGCACGCGCTACACTTACGTCGTGTCGAACTGCACCGTGACGGCCGTCCGCCGGACGGATCGCCGCGACCGGCGCACGCTCCAATACTTTACCTTCGCGAGCTGGGGCGGCCAGGACGTCTCCTTCGTGCAGTCGACGAAGGACCCGGACGTCGTCACGCTCCGCCAGGCGGCCGAGGGCCTGGTCGGCCGCTGGGCGTTCCTGCTCGCCGTCGTGGGCGGGATGGCCGCGTTCCTGGTCGCCGGAGTTTCGAAGATGCGCGAGCCGGCGGCGGCATCGAGCTTGACTTCAAATTGAAAGATTGGCGCACCCGACAGGATTCGAACCTGTGACCTTTGCCTTCGGAGGGCAACGCTCTATCCAGCTGAGCTACGGGTGCTTTTGACCAGCCTTGGGGGCCGCAATGCGGAGCGGGCGGACCCTAGACCAGGGGCCGCCCGCTGCCAACCCTCTCCACATATAGGCCGGCTTGCGCCGGCCGGAAGGCTCCGGCGCCCGCCGTGTCAGGCGCTGAGCGCGAGCTCGGCGCCGTTCGGAGCGCGGATCTCGATGTCGACCTCGAGCGTCGAGACCGAGCCGCCGCGGTCCATCCGGACCTGGATCTTGTCGCGCTCGACGGTGACGTGCTTCGCGATCACGGCGAGGATCTCCTCGCGCAGGATCGAGACGAGGTCCGAGCGCCCGCCCAGCGTCGCGCGCTCGTGCGCGAGCAGAAGCTGCAGGCGCTCGCGGGCGACGGGCGCGGAGCCGCGGCGGCGGAAGAAGGAGAGAACGTTCTTCATGCGGCCCTCCGGAAGATCTTGCCGAGGAGGCCCCGGCGCTGGCTCGGGACGACCATCGCCAGGGTCTCGCCCATGAGGCGGCGGGCGGCGTCGGCGTAGGCCCGGGCCGGGGCGCTCGCGGCGTTCGCGAGCGTCACCGGCGAGCCCATGTTCGAGGCCTTCAGCACTTCCTCGCTCTCCGGGATGATACCCAAGAGCGGGATCGAGAGGATCTCGAGCACGTCCTCGACGGTCAGCATCTCGCCGCGCTGGGCGCGCCCCGCGTCGTAGCGGGTGAGGAGGAGGTGCTTCTGCACCCGCTCGCCCTTCTCGGCGAGCTCGGTCTTCGAGTCGAGGAGGCCGATGATGCGGTCGCTATCCCGTACCGAGGAGACCTCGGGGTTCGTGACGACGACCGCGACCTCGGCGTGGCGCATGGCGAGCGTCGCGCCGCGCTCGATGCCGGCCGGGCTGTCGCAGATCACCCAGTCGAACTTCTCCTTGAGGTCGCCCATGACCCGTGCGACGCCCTCTTCCGTGAGCGCGTCCTTGTCGCGGGTCTGCGAGGCCGGCAGGATCGAGAGGGTGTCGAGGCGCTTGTCGCGGATCAGCGCCTGGGCGAGCTTGGCGTCGCCCTGGACCACGTTGATGAGGTCGTAGACGACGCGCCGCTCGGCCCCCATCACGAGGTCGAGGTTCCTCAGGCCCACGTCGAAGTCGACCACGACGACGTTCTGCCCCCCTTGCGCGAGCGCCGCACCCAATGCGGCCGTGGACGTGGTCTTGCCGACCCCGCCCTTGCCCGACGTCACCACCATCACCTTCGCCATTTGCGTACCCCCTCGCCCCCGTTTCTCAGCCTAAGGGTTCCATCCTGATCGCGTCGCCGTCGAGCCGTACCTGCACGGCGCGGCCGCGGAAGGCCGCGTCCATGTCCTCGGCGGTCTGGTACAGGCCGTCGATCGCCAAGAGCTCGGCCTCGAGCTTGCGGCAATAAATGCGGGCGCGCGCGTCCCCCATGGAGCCGGCGATGGCGCGGCCGCGTAAGGTCCCGTAGACGTGGATCGAGCCGCCGGCGACGATCTCGGCGCCGGACGAGACCGAGCCCACGACGGTCACGTCCCCCTCGGGGAAGACGATCGACTGGCCGGAGCGCACCGGCGTATCGAGGAGGAGCGAGGCGGCTGCGGGCTTTGCCGGCGTTTTGTCGGAGGCGGGCTTGCGGGCGGGCTTTGCGCCCGCCGCCATCTCCGGCGCCTCGATCTCGCCGACGTTGCGCCCGCCGGTCATCGGCGGCGGCAGGCCGAGGCCAAGAAGCGCAGGGTCGGCGCCCTCGATTCCCATGATGCGGACGCCGCGCCCGTTGAGCTCGGCGATGAGGTGCGTGAGGTCGGCCTTGAGCTGCGGCAGCCCGGACACGTCGACCACGATGGCGCGGCCCGAAAAGAACCCCGGCGAGCGCGCCATGAGGGCGTCGAGCCCCTCGAGCCAGGCGGCGACCGGCGGCTCGGGCGCGAGCACGAGCGCCATGAACGAGCGGCCCCGGAAGCGGATCGAGCGGTTGGTGCGGGCGGCGCTGGGCACGGGTCTTAATGATTCCTTGCGGAATCGATTGGGCCCCAACGTGGTTAGCGAAGGGTTAACGGCGGCCCACGCGGGCAAGGAAAAACAAGGTCTCATCGTGATGATGATCGGCTCCCTCTCGGATCCGGTCGACGATGGGTGACCTGGTGCTCTTCTTGATCTGGCCTGCCTGGTTTTTGGCAGGCGCCGCCTTCGTGCTGGTCTTCCTTCGCTGTGTCGGGACAACGGCCCAGCCAATCCAGCCGGGGCTTCCCGTCTGCGCGCTCATGCCGTGCGCGTTGTGGAACGCCTACGAGCGGCTCTGGTACGAGAGGATGTTTCCCGAGAAGGTCCGGCTGGCCGGCACCCTCGCGATCGGCGGCCTATCCGCCTCTTTCGGCGGCGGGGGCGGCTGCGGAATCGCCGCGTTCTGGCTCGATCCCGCGACTCGCGACGACATCGGGCGGCAAGGGCTCGCGTTCTTCCGCGACGCCCACGAAGCGGCCGGCGGCGAGAGGAGGACCTACACGCCCTGGGCCGCCACCCCGATGCCGAAGGGCACGTTCGCGGAAGGCGGATGGTACGGCCTCGACTGCGCCGACCTCGGCCGGGGCTTGCGGAACGCCATCTATCACGGCGCCCAGCAGCCGGGCGGCTTCTTCGCGCGGGGCAGCAGCCGCGACCTGCTGGTCCTCCCCGCCGCCGGGATCGCAGCGTTCGTGTACTACCACTAAGACGGTAGCCCGGCCGAGCGCCGGGCCTCGATCACTTCACCGGAGACCTCTTCACGAAGCGGTCGTCGAAGGTCTTCGCGAGATCGACGGTGGCGTTCTGCATCTCGGGGTCGAGGGCCTTGAGCATGGCGAGGACGCTCCGCATGCCCTCCGGCGAGACGATGCCGTCGCGGGAGTAGCTCTCCAGGGACTTCTTCACCGCCGCGACGTAGAGCGGCCGGTCGCCGAGGTGGTACTCGGGCGGGACCGTATCGGCGACCTCCCCCGGACTCGCCTCGCGCAGCCATTTCAGCGCCTTGAGGAAGGCGTTGACGAGGCGCTGCGTCGTCTCCGGGTTCTTCTCCACGAACTCGCGGCGCATGTAGAGGGTCGCGGCCGGGTTCGAGCCGCCGAAGAGGGCGCGGGTGCCGGCCTCGGTGCGGGTGTCGATCAGGGGCACGATCGCGCCCTCCTGCTCGAGCTTCGAGATCACCGGCTCGGTGTTCGAGATGACGTCGATCTCGCCGCGCTGGACCGCCGCGACGGCGCTCGCCGTCGCGCCGACCCCGATGAAGGCCGCGTCCGAGGCCTTCAGGCCCGCCTTCGCCATGGCGTAGAGAGGGATGAGGTAGGTCGAGGAGCCCGGCGCCGTGACGCCGATCTTCTTCCCCTTGAAGTCCGCCGCCGACTTGATCTGGCCGGCGAGCTCCTTCCGCACCGCGACGGTGATCGACGGGAAGCGCCCGAGCTCGGCGACCCCGACGATGTCCTGCCCCTTCGCCTGCATGCGCACGACGTGCTCGTAGGCGCCCGTCACGACGTCGGCCGAGCCGCCGATGAGCGACTGCAGCGCCCGCGCGCCGCCGGCGAAATCGGTGATCTCGACGTCGAGCCCCTCCTCCTTGAAGAAGCCCTTCCGCTCGGCGATGGTGAGCGGCAGGTAGTAGAGCGCGGGCTTGCCGCCGACGCCGAGCACGAGCCTCGGCTTCTCGGGCGCGCCTTGCGCCAGCGCCGCCGTGGCGAGGCCCGCGCTTGCCAGCGCCGCAAGCGCCAGCCTCGTCCATCGTTTCATTTCCGCGTCCTCCCGACTGGTTCTTTATGTTCTTTGTGCACCGGCGCGCCGAAGGGATAAAGCCCTTCGGGGCTCCCCGAGATCATTGTCCGGTTCAGGGCACAATCCTCCTCATGCTGAGGTGCTCGCGCGTAGCGCGAGCCTCGAAGCACGCACCGCGATTGAGCCGCGTCGGCGGCGTGCGTCCTTCGAGGCCCGCTTCGCGGGCACCTCAGGATGAGGGCGCAGGAGAGTGGTCCACGACCTACAGGGCTTCAAGGCTCAGGCCACCGTGTTCTTGGCCCCGGCGCCGACAATCTCCCACTTCGCCCATTCGTCGAAGCCGACGATCGCCTTGAAGGCCGAAAAATCCACGCCCTCGCCGTCGAGCACGAGGCGCCCCGCGGCCAGGTCGGCAAGGGCCTTCTCGATCGTGCACGCGACGCGGAAGATCAACGTCGTCGGGTAGGCGATCATGGCGAAGCCCATGCTCTTCAACTCCTGCGGGGAGAGGAGCGGCGTGCGCCCGCCTTCGAGCATGTTGGCGAGCTGCGGCACGCCTTGGAAGGCGCGCCCGACGGTCTGCATCTCTTCAAGAGTCTCCGGCGCCTCGATGAAGACTCCGTCGGCGCCGGCCTTCAGGTACCGCTCACCCCGGCGCAGGGCCTCGTCGAGGCCGTGGACGGCGCGGGCGTCGGTGCGGGCGATGAGGAAGATGCCGCGCTCCCGGGCGGCCGCCGCGGCGCGCAGCTTCTCCTCCATGACGGCGGCCGGGACCACGTCCTTGCCGGCCATGTGGCCGCAGCGCTTCGGCGCGACCTGGTCCTCGATGAAGATCGCCGCGGCGCCGAGGCCCTCGTAGGTGCGGACCGTGCGGGCGACGTTCTTGGCATCGCCATAACCGTCGTCGCCGTCGACGAGGACCGGAAGCGGGCTCGCCGCCATGACGTCGCGCATGCCGGCCGCCATCTCGCCCAAGCCCACGAGGCCGACGTCGGGCAGGGCGTGGCGGGCGCCGACCAGGGGGAAGCCGCCGATCGAGTAGGCCCGGAACCCCGCCCGCGCGATCAGCCGCGCCGAGAGAGCGTCGTGGGCGCAGGGCAGGAGCAGCGGCTCGTGACCGTCCAGAAGGTCGCGCCAGCGCGGCTTGTCCATGGCTCGTATCACCGAGGCGCCTCCGGGGAACTTCCGAGTGTACGATCTTCCGCCGCGCACCGCCTGCCGGCAAGGGGCGAACGCAAGACGCAGAACCAAGATCACGTCCCGTGCCCCGAATTCGAACAGCTTTGCAGTTTTGAAGCATTCGGTCACAATGGACCTTCAGGCGGAGGACTTCGCCATGCCGGCACTGAGGATCAACGTCCGCTTCGCGACCAACCGCAATCGCCTTAACGGAGCCCAGCTCTTCGGCAACGACTTCGAGGGCAACGACCCCAAGCGCTACGTGACCGGGTCGATCGACGTCGTCCGGCTGTCGAGCCTGCCGGACACGGGCTGGGCGCCGCTCGCCGAGACCCTGGTGATCGACCCTCCCATGCCGCGATTGGCGGCGGCCGTCGTCCCCGGCACCCATCCGACCGAGACGCCGGCCACGGGGATCATCGCCTTCGCGGAGGAGCGGGGCGCCGCAAAGGCCGCGGCGGGCGGGGCGAACGTCGCGGCGGCCGCGGCGCCCGGTTTCGGGCTGATCCTGCTGCCGGGCTTCGCTTCGACCTTCATCGACGCCATGCGCCGGGCGGCGCAGATCGCGTCCGCCTACAAGGCGGCCGACATCTTCTGCTTCTCCTGGCCGGCGAACGGTCAGGTCAATCTCGCCGACTACAAGGAGGACCGGAAGGACGCCGAGAGGTCGGGGCAGGCGATCGCGGACGCGCTCGCGCAGTTCCTGGCCGCGATCAAGGCCATGCCGGCGGCGCAGCGGCCGAAGATCCACGTCGTCTGCCATTCGATGGGCGCCTTCGCGTTCCGGGCCGCGGTCCAGGCGATCCGCGCATCCCATCCCGATCTCCTCCAGACCCGCGCCTTCGAAGGCGCGCTGCTCATGGCGGCCGACGAGGACGACGACGCCCTCTCGGACCCGAACCGGCTCGGCCCGCTGCTCAAGCTCGCGGGCCGCACGACCGCCTACACTTCGGGCGGCGATGTCGCCCTGGGCATCAGTCAACTCCTGAACGGCCCCCGCATGGGGCACCGCGGGCCGCGCAATCTCGCAAGCTTCCCCAAGACGGTGACCCGGATCGATTGCTCGGACGTCGGCAGCACCCAGGGCGACCTGGGGGAGACCCATTTCGGCCACCAGTACTATCGCCTGTCGCCCCGGGTGATCGCCGATATCGTGCAGGTCATCGCCGGCAAGGCGCCGAACGCGGTCTCCGGGCGTCTTGCCGATCCGGCCGATCCGGCCGGCGGGCGCGCCTTCATCATCCCGTTCGACTCGGGAGCCGCGACGGCCCTGGCAGCGGCCGACCCGCATCCCGCGACGGTGGCGGCCCTCGCCAGCGTCAGGAAGGCCAAGGCAGCCACGAAGTCAGGCGGAAAGTCCGGCACGAAGTCGGCGGGTAAGAAAAGAGCCAAGGCCACCGGCTGAGCAGGCGAAGGCGCCCGCGCCGCTCAGTGCGCCTCGTCCCAGTTCCCCGCCGCCCGCGCGTCGACGCCGAGCGGCACGGAGAGGCGCACGGCCGGGTGCGGGGCCTCCTCCATGACCTTGCGGATCACGGGCAGCGTCGCCTCGACCTCGTCGTCGGGGGCCTCGAAGACGAGCTCGTCGTGCACTTGCAGCAGCATGCGGGCGTTGAGCTTCTTCTCGGCGAGCGCCCCCTCCATGCGGGTCATGGCGCGGCGGATGATGTCGGCGGCCGAGCCCTGGATCGGGGCGTTGATGGCCTGCCGCTCGACGGCGGCGCGTTGGGAGGGATTCGAGACCGCGATGTCCGGGTAGTGGCACACGCGCCCGAACAGGGTCGTGACGAAGCCCTTCTCGCGCGCCGTCCGCTTCGTCTCCTCGATGTAGTCGCGGATGCCCGGGAAACGCTCGAAGTACTGGCGGATGAAGGCGCCGGCCTCGGCCCGGTCGATGCCGAGGCGCGAGGCGAGGCCGAAGGCCGAGATGCCGTAGATGATGCCGAAGTTGATGGTCTTGGCGTTGCGCCGCAGATCCGGCGTCATGTCCTTCAGCGGCACGCCGAACATGGCGGAGGCCGTCGCGGCGTGGATGTCGATGCCCTCCGCGAACGCGGCTTTCAGCTGCGGGATGTCCGCCATGTGGGCGAGGACGCGCAGCTCGATCTGGCTGTAGTCGGCCGAGATGATCCTGTTCCCGGGCGCGGCCACGAAGGCCGCGCGGATCTTGCGGCCGGCCTCGGTCCGGATCGGGATGTTCTGCAGGTTCGGCTCGGACGAGGACAGGCGCCCCGTGGTCGTCGCGGCGAGCGAGAAGCAGGTGTGGACCCGGCCCTCGTGCATGTATTCCTGGAGCGCGTCCGTGTAGGTGCTCTTGAGCTTCGCGAGCTGGCGCCACTCGAGGAGCATCCTGGGCAGCACGTGGCCTTCGGCCGCGAGGTCCTCGAGGACGTTGGCGCCGGTCGCCCATTGGCCGGTCGCGGTCTTGCGGGCGCCGGGCAGGCCCATCCTGCCGAACAGGATGTCGCCGATCTGCTTCGGCGAGCCCGGCGAGAATTTTTCGCCTGCGACCTCGTGGATCTCGGCCTCGAGTCTCGCGAGCGTCTGGGCGAAGTCGCCGGAAAGGCGGGAAAGAATCTGCCGGTCGACGGCGATGCCGCGCATCTCCATGCGGGCGATCACGTCGACGAGGGGCCGCTCCAGGGTCTCGTAGACCTTGGTGCGCCGCTCGGCGGCAAGGCGCGGCTTGAGGGCGAGCCACAGGCGCAAGGTCACGTCGGCGTCCTCGGCGGCGTAGCAGGTCGCCTTGTCGACGGGGACGCGGTCGAAGGTGACGGCCTGCTTGCCGGTGCCGGCGACCTCCTTGTAGTGGATCGTCCGGTGGCCGAGGTGGCGCTCGGAGAGCTCGTCCATGCCGTGGCCGGCAAGCCCGTAGCGGCCGGCATCGAGGACGTAGGACATCAGCATGGTGTCGTCGAACGGGCGCACGTCGATGCCGTGGCGCTTGAGCACCACCCAATCGAACTTGACGTTGTGGCCGACCTTCAGGACGGCGCGGTTCTCCAGCATCGGCTTCATGACGGCGAGCGCCGCCGCGGCGTCGATCTGCTCGGGGACAAGGCCCTCGCTGAAGAGGTCGTCGCCGCCGCCCCGGTGAGCGAGGGGCACGTAGGCGGCCTCGCCGGGCTGAAGGGCGAGGGAGAAGCCGACGAGCTCGGCCTGGTTCGCATCGAGGGAGTTCGTTTCGGTGTCGAAGGCGACGAGGCCCTTCTCCTCGGCTTGCCGGACCCAGGCCTTCAGCTCGTCGAGGCTGCGGATGCAGCGGTAGGCGCCGGTGTCGAACGGGATCTTTGAAACCTCCGTCGCCCGCTTCGCCGCGAGCGAGGACGGTGTCATCCCCGACACTGTCGTCCCCGGCGCCGCCTCGCCCGGCGAGGCGGCGGGAAGAGACCCCACCGCGGCGGCGGCCTCTGGGTCCCCTTCCCGCGCCGGCAAAGCCGCCGCGCCGGGGACGACAGTGGGAGACGCCTCCTGGAACTGCGTCCGGTCCCACCGGATCTCCGGGCCGCCCGGCACGAGCCGCGGGTCGGGCTCGATCTCGGCGACGTCGACCTCGTAGGCCTCGGCGATTCTCTTCACGAGCTGGTTCAGCTCCAGCGCCTTGAGGAAGGACACGAGGCGCTTCGGGTCGAGGCGGTCGAGGGCGAGGTCCTCGGGCGGCACGGCGAGGGGCGCGTTGCAGTCGAGGGTGACGAGCTTTTTGGATGTCTCGGCCTGCGCGGCGTTCTCCAGGACCTTGCGGGTCGTGGCGCCGATCACCCGCGAGAGGTTGCGGGCCTTGACCAGGGTGCGGCAGAAGGGGTGGTCGCAGCCGAGGCGCTCGAGGGTCTCGGCGTCGGCGGTCGGCTTGCCCTTCTTGTCGAGGGGCAGGTCGGCGATGCCGAACTTCTGGCTCAGCACCTCGGCGATCTGGCCGCCGGAGTTGATCTTGAGCGGCTGGCCGGCGAGATCCTCGATCTCGCGCTGCATGTCCGCAAGCCGCTCCTGGAGAAGCGCGTCGAGCTCCTCGGGCTTGTCCTTGTAGGCGAGGATCGCCTCGAGTGACCCCATCTCGCCGATCAAGGCCGCGGCCGCCTTCGGCCCGACGCCCGGCACCCCCGGGACGTTGTCGGTCGGGTCGCCGACGAGGGCCTGCACGTCCGTCACCTGCTCGGGCGGCACGCCGAACTTCTCGATCACGCCGTCGCGGCCGAGGCGGCGCTCGGGGCGGTAGCCGGGCTTGCCCGGGATGCCCGACTCGAAGTCGTAGAAGGTGACGCCGTCGTGGACGAGCTGCATCAGGTCCTTGTCGGCCGAGACGATCAGGGTCTGGGCGCCGGCCTCCGACGCCTTGCAGGCGTAGGCCGCGATGAGGTCGTCGGCCTCGTAGCCCGCCTCCTCGACCGGGATCAGCCCGAAGGCCTTCACGGCCTCGCGCATGAGCGGGAACTGCGGCACGAGCTCCGGCGGCGGGTCGGTGCGGTTCGCCTTGTAGTCGGCGTAGATCTCCTTGCGGAACGTGTCCTCGGTCTTGTCGAAGATGATGGCGAGATGCGTCGGCCGGATGCCGACCGCGCCCTCGCGGATGAACTGGTAGAGCTTGGTGCAGAACAGGCGCACCGCGCCCGTCGGCAGCCCGTCCGAGGGGCGCACGTTGTACTTCCGGTCCTGGTTCATGCTCTGGAAGTAGGCCCGGAACACGAAGGACGAGCCGTCGACGAGAAAGACCTGGTCGCCGGGGCGGAGCGGGCGGGCGGAAGGCGCGGGCGCGCCCTTCGGCGCGGCGGTCATGGCAGCGGAGGTCATGGTCTGGAAATAGCCGAACGGGGCCGCCGGCGCCACCGCGGACGGGTCCGCCTCATATGGCGATGGCAGGACGATTCCGCTAAGGCTCGCGCCCGCCCTATCCCGGAATGCGCCATGGATCCCGACACCCAAGCCGAGATCGCTGCCCTCAAGATCATCCTCGCGAACGTGGTGGCGCGACTCGCAATCGCGCTCGACCGGGACGGCGACGGTCAGGTCCGGGAGGTGCTCGAGGCGATGAAGGACGAATGCAAGCTCGCGGCCGAGCAAACGACGCTCGCCGGCAGCCTCGCCGACCGCCCCCGCCTCGTGAACGCCACCCTCACCCGCATCGACGAGTTCTTCAAGGGGATCACGATTACGTAACTGCTTGTCATTCCGCCGGCTGGAGCCGCGGCGCCCGGGCCGGGGCGATGTGGAAAGCGGCGGGGCGTTTGAAGAGGAAGGACAGGGGCGTGCCGCGCACAATCCGCTCCAGGACGAGCGGCGCGACGACCGCCACAGCCGTCACGATGGCCGAGACCACGCCGACGTCGGCGATGACGCCGCTCTTCAGGAGCGCGGCCCGGGTCGCGGCCATCGGCAAAAAGAAGGCGAGGTAGATCGCGATGGAGTGGCGGCCGCAATAGCGGAACGGCGCGGCGGCGGGCGTCTGCGTCAGGAGCGCCGCGATCGTCACCACCGCGACGGCGCCGGCGGCGCCGAGCGCGAGGCTCACGAGCGGCAGGCTCGCAAGCGTCGGGTAGCCGGCGACGGGCGAGGGGGAGAGAGCGAGGGAGCCGTTGACGAGCGCCCAGGCGGCGAGCCCGGCGAGCGCAAGGCCGCGCCGCGCCACGGCGGCTTCCGCAAGGCGGAAGATCGCGGGGGCGAAGAGATAGCCGGCCAGGAAATAGACCCAGCGGGCGCAGAACTCGTCCACGAGAGTCCAGCCGGTATGGACGGGCGCGACCTGCAAGGCCGCCGCAACGCTCAGCAGAAGGACCGGCGGCACGCCCCGCAGCAGCTTCGTCACGACCGAGAGGACGGCGAGGAGATAGACGAACCACAGGGTCCCGAAGGGCTCGACGAGCGACAGGGCGAGGTGGTGCGCGAAGCCCCAAGAAGTTCCGCCCGAGACCTGGCCGAACTTCAGGGCCGACTGGATCAGGAGCCAGAGCAGGTAAAAGTAGAGGAAGTGAACGACGCGCCGGTCGGAATAGGCGCGCCAGTCGCGGTCGATGACGCGGGACAGGAAGAGCCCTGAGACCAGGAAGAAGTCGGGCATCCGGAATGGCCGCGCGAAGGCGACGACCCAATGCATGAAGCCCTCGCCCCCCATGGCCTCGCCGACGCCGAGGGTCGCGTGCATCATCACGACGAGGACGATGCAGAGGCCCTTCGCCGTGTCGACCCAAGGGACGCGCCCCTCGGCTATGCCCCCCGGATGTGCCGCGTCCCGCGCCATGACCCGCCCTCGCGCTTTTCAGTCGGATGCGAGGGTAGGGGCGAAAGGTTCAAAGGGGGTGAAGGCGAACACCTCTCCCGCGGAGCGGGAGGTCGAGTCGGCGCGGCAGCGCCGACCGGGGGAGGGCCCGCCTGTGACTCCCCCCTCACCCTAACCCTCTCCCGCAAGCGGGAGAGGGGACGCGGAGAAGGTTGTCAGCACCCCGTGAGCTTCGGGGTGCGCTCGACCTCGAGGCCGAAGAGGGGGCGGATGGAGGTGCCGATCACGTTGCCGGCGAAGGCGAAGACGAGCCAGACCCAGCCGTGGGCGCTGCCCGAGGCGATGCCGGAGAAGTACGCCCCGATGTTGCAGCCGTAGGCGAGGCGGGCGCCGTAGCCCAGCAGCAGGCCGCCGACGATCGCCGCCACGGCCGAGCGCCACGGAATCCGCCACGTCGGCGCGAAGCGCCCGGCGAGGCCTGCCGCCAGCAGCGCGCCCGCGATGATGCCGAAGTCCATCACGGAAGTGATGTCGGCGAAGACGCTTCCCTCGAGCTCGGCGAGGCGCTCGGGGGTCGACCAGTAGGGCCAGCTCCAGGCCTCGATGCCGAGGCCGTCGGCGATCTTCGAGCCCCAGAGGGCGAAGGCCGAGGTGATGCCCCAGGGCTTGCCGGCGAGCGCCAGCGTCAGGAAGTTGCCGATGGCGAGCGCGACCGCGCCGGCAACGAGGGGCCAGGGCCCGCGGGCGAAGCGGGCAAGGCCCTGCCGCGGCGAGGGCTTCTCGGCCGCGAGAGACCCATGCCGGCGCTTCTCCAGCACCACCGTGAGCGCCGCGATCGCGGCGAAGAGGGCGAGGTTCAGGGCGAGCGCGGTCCAGGGGCCCCACAGGCGCACGAGGGAGGTCTTCGGCAGTGTCGGCAGGTCCGTCCACCAGTGGAAATGGGCGGCCCCGATGGTCGAGCCGACGATGAAGAAGGCGAGCGTCAGGAGCATGCGGGTCGAGCCGCCGCCGACGGTGTAGAGGGTGCCCGAGGCGCAGCCGCCGCCGAGCTGCATGCCGATGCCGAAGATGAAGGCCCCGAAGACGACCGAGACGCCGATCGGCGCCACGATCCCCTGCACCGGCTGCCCGAACAGCGAGCCTGCCGCGAGGACGGGGAAGAACAGCGCCGTCGCGACGGCGAGCATCACCATCTGGGCCCGCAGGCCCGCGCCGCGCCGGTCGGCGATGAACACCCGCCAGGCCGAGGTGAAGCCGAAGGCGGCGTGGTAGAGCACGAGGCCGAGGGCCGCGCCGAGGAGATAGAGCGCCGCCTGCCGCGGGCTCACCGCCTGCCCGATCGCCGCCGCCCCGAGGAGGAGCGCGAGGCCGGCGAAGAGCACCGCGCCGGGGCTGATGCCGTCGAGCTTCGGCAAGCTGAGCGTGAAACGCGGCGTCGAGGCGGCAAGGGAAGTGGACATGTCTGGCGTCCTGCCCGCCGGTCCGGCACCAAGGCGACGAGGTCGGGTGGCGGTCGCCCGAGATCGCGGGGTCTTGCCTCTGCGCTGTGGAAAGCTAATAATCACACTACGGACTGTCAATAATCAA
>DASVVU010000078.1:0-9986 GCA_036386395.1 Beijerinckiaceae bacterium
GATCGGCCGCAAGCCGATCCTGCTCGCCGGCTGCCTGATCGCGGCGATCACCTACTTCCCGCTGTTCGGGCAGATCGCCAAGATCACCAGCCCGAAGCTCATCGCGGCGACGGAGTCGGTGAAGGTGCAGCTCACGGCGGACCCCGCCACCTGCGGCTCGCTGTTCGACCCCGTCGGCGTGCGCACCTTCACGCGGCCGTGCGACGTCATACGACGCACGCTCGCGAGCGCCTCGATCCACTACGACCTCCTGCCCGGACCCGCGGGCTCGCCGCTCAAGGCCACCGTCAACGGCACCGACGTCCCCGCCATCGACGGGACCGGCGGCCCGGTCGTGGCGGCGGCGCAGGCGGCGGGCTATCCGAAGCCGGGCGATCCGTCGATCCTCAAGACGCCGACCATCGGCCAGCTGCTCACCGACGGCCGCGCGCTCGCGGTCGCCGGCCTGCTCGTCATCCTCGTCATCTACGTGACGATGGTGTACGGGCCGATCGCCGCGATGCTGGTCGAGCTGTTCCCGACCCGCATCCGCTACACCGGCATGTCGCTGCCCTACCACATCGGCAACGGCTGGTTCGGCGGCTTCCTGCCGCCGACCGCCTTCGCCATCGTGGCGGCGACCGGCAACATCTTCTCCGGCCTCTGGTATCCGATCGTGGTCGCCCTCATGACCTTCGTGATCGGCCTCCTGTTCGTGCCCGAGACGAAGGACCGGGACATCTACACCTACGAGGGCGAGGAGCGGCGCTAAGCCGGCCCCGCGCACCCCGCGCGAAACGAGAAGCCCCGGCGAAAGCCGGGGCTTCTCGTTGGGCCTGTTCCCTCCCCCCTTGAGGGGGAGGGCGACTCGGCCGAAGGCCGAGCGGGGAGAGGGGCTGCCGGGCGTAGAGCGCGGTGAAGAAGACCTACCGGCAGGTCGTGACGCGGCGGACGATCCAGCCTTCGCCGTCGACCCACAGCTTCCGGCGGGCGGTGAAGCAGCTCTCCTCGCCGTCCTTGGCCGTGGACCCGGTCGCGGCCGGCTCCCCGGGCTTGCCCTGGAGGACCGTGAAGGCGGCCTTCGGCTCCGGCGCCGGCTTGTCCGGCGCAGCCTCGCCGGCCGGCGAGGCCTGCTCGACGGGCGCCGCCTGACGCGCCGCCGCGCGCTTTACCGGCGCCGCAAGCCCGGCGTCGCCGGCGGCGAAGAGGAAGAGCGTCGCAAGCGCGAGCGACGCGGACGCCAGCGCGGCCCCCGGCCGGGAATAACGTTCGATCATGACGATGTACCGTCCCGTGGTTCTTGGCCCGGGCTTCGCGCCCGGATCGATTCTTTCGTGGGTAGAATCCTCAAACCACGCTTTTGTTTCCGTGCGATGGCGCACTTTGTTGCGAGGGCGAAATGGGAGTGCCGAGAATCGTTGACGGCGCCTTATGAGCGGACGGCCTCTCTCGCGATCGGCTCGTCAACGATCATAGCCCGGCCGAAGCGGGCGGAGACACCCCGGCCCCGTCAGGGCAGCGCATCGCCGGGGGCTTCTGCAGGAGAAACGTGCCGACCAGATACGGCTCCCGCTTTCCGCGGCACGCCTCCGCCACGTAGGCGCAAAGCGGCTGAACCGCCTTCACGATCCTCTCGGCGCTCGCGGCGCCGTATCCCATGCAGTAGCGCATGTAATCCTGGACGAATTTCGTGAAGTCCATGTTGTCGGGCTTCGGATCGGCGGTGTGGGCGTAGGCCTCGAAGGTGACGTTCGGCAGGAAATGCATGGCCAGTCCCGCGTCGCGGGCCCAGACCATCATCTCGTCCGGACGGAAGACGTGCTTGTCCTCCCACTCCGACTTGTCCACGTCGTCCCGGTGGTACCGTTGCATGACCTCGGCAAGCTCGGCCGCTTGCCCGCGCTCGCCGCGCCGCAGGCCGTTGAACCAGGCGGTGGCCGCAACCTTCGCGATCAGGCCCATGAGCAGGTAGCCCGACGAGCAGGGCTCCTCGAACACCAGGGTTCCGCCGGGCCTCAAGGTCCGCGCCGCGGCCTTGATCCACTGCGGCACGTCGTCGAAGTGGTGCAGCGTCGAGCGCAGGACGACGGCGGAGAACGAGGAGGGCGGCAGCTTGTCGAGGTCGAGGTGGGAGAGCACCGCGAACCGGACCGGATCGAGGCCGATGCCGTTGCGGCGGAGCTTGTCGCGGGTGAGGTCGACGAAGGTCCGCGACGAATCCGTGATCAGGAACCCGGGGAACGCGGCGCTCTTGCACAGGCCCGTGGTGGCCTTGCCGGTGCCGCATCCGAGCTCGAGCGCCGGGCCGCCGAAGTCGGAGCCGAATTTCCTGAGAAGGTTCGCGATGCCGAGACCGCTCTCGTCGGCGGCCTCGACTCCGTACTGGTCGTCGTAGGCGCCCTCCTCGTGGGCGAAAGGCCGGTCGCCGGAGATCAGCGCGACGCCTCCGTCCTGCGGAAAGCGGCTAAGCCAATCCCAGCCGGCGGAGGCGGTCGCCGTTGCCGTGGTCGCGCCCATCGCGGCTCGATTTCTCCGGGATCAAGGACTCTGACTGGTGCCGGCGGAGAGGATCGAACTCCCGACCTTCGGTTTACAAAACCGCTGCACTACCGCTGTGCTACGCCGGCCCGCGAGCTAGGTAGCAGCGCCGCCAGGGCGCTTCAACTGGGCGCTCCTCCGCTGCCGTAAGGGAGGATCTGCCTGGGCGGCCGACCTCAATCCTGCGTGCCGACCGTGAGCGAGATCGCGGCGCCCCGCGTCAGGCCGTAGGCGGCAAGCGCCTTGGCGAGATCGTCGGCGGCGCCGCGGCTCGCGGCGGCGTCGGCGGGGAAGCGCTTCTTGTAGCCGCCCGCCTCGTTGTCCGGGGGCTGCCAGCCGAGGTTCTTCAAGGCTTCCTCGGTGCCCGGCTTCATCAGGGGGAAGTTGACCTTGCTCGCGGCCTCCGCCTCGATGCCTTCCGGGATGCGGACGAGCTGGATGAAGTACTTGTCCTCCTCGCTGAGGATCCGCGCCTTGGCCTTCGGCTGGCCTGCGACGAAGGACACGAGGTCGGCAAGGCACTGCTCGCTGAAGCGGCGGAGCTGCTCGGTCATCGTCCCGGCGCAGGACTGGTCCGTGGCGGGCTGCGCGGCGGCAGGGGCCGCAAGCGCGAGGCCCGCAAGCGCGAGGGCACCGAACAGGGCCTTCGGTAAATAGGTCACGGCTCGCCTCCCAGGGGTTCGATGCACAATCAAAGCCTCGCGCCGGGCGTTCGTTCCGCCTCCCGAAGGCTCAATCCTCGAGCTCGGGGGCGACCTGGCCGTAGTTCAGCACCGCGACGAGGGCGACGCCGCCGACGACGTTGCCGAGGAGGGTCGGGGCGAAGAAGCGCACGAGGTAGTCGCGCCACCCCGCCTCCCCGGTCTCGACGAGATAGAACGCCTCGACCGAGCCCGCGACGACGTGGGCGAGCGGCGGCAGCGCGACCACGTAGGTGATGACCACGATGACGAGGACGGTGCCGGCGCCCTGGGACGCGGGCAGGAGCCACACCATCAGGGCGATGAGCCAGCCGGAGAAGACGGCCTGCACGAAGGTCGTGCCGAAGGGGCTCTCGATCGCGTGCCGGCTGATCTCGGAGAAGGCCGCCTTGGCCTCGGGGCCGAAGGCGTCGGTGTGGGCGATCGCGGCCGCGAAGGCCCAGGTGCCGGCGACGTTCGCGGCGAGCACCAGCGTCCACAGGCGCAGCACCCGCCACAAGGTCCTGCCGTCGCGGTTGTAGAGGAGCGGCAGGATCGGGGTCAGCGTGTTCTCGGTGAAGAGCTGCTGGCGCCCGAGCACCGCGATCAGGAAGCCGACCGTGTAGCCGAGGCCCGTGACGAGGTCCCGCCAGGGCGCGTCCGGCAGGCGGCTCTGGAGGAGTCCCTGCGCCACGAGGGAGAAGCCCATCGACAGCCCGGCCGCGAGCCCGGAGAGGAGGAGCGCGTGGGCGGTGCGCGCGAGCTCGCTCTCGCCGTCGGCCCGGATGGTCTCGTGGATGAGCGGCGCGTTCGGGAGGCTCTTCTCCTCGACGGCGCGGCGGTCCTCGCCGGAGAGGCCGGGCAGCTTCGAGGCCGGGCTGAGGGCACTGCCCCCCTCCTGCCGGGGCTTGGGAGATTCGTCGGCCATGGCAGCTCCGGACGGCCCTGCCGTCGCGGGCCGGCCCTGTCCCAAGGCGTGGGGCGGCGCTTTGTTCCCCGGCCGGCTTGGGCCGTCAGGCCTGCGCGAGCGGCATGCTCTCGATCGCGACCCGGGCGAGGCCGCGGGCGCCGAGCGCGCGGCGCAGAGGCTCGGTCACGCCCGCCCCGCCGGTAAAGACCGCGAGAGCCTCGTCCTCCCGGTCCTCTCCGTCCGCCCGCAGGTCCGCGGGCGCGCCGAGGAGCTGGACCACCCGCCGGGCGATGGCCGGCGCCGGGTCGACCCAGGTCACGGGCCAGGGAGCGAGGCGCTCGAAACGCGGCAGGAGGAGCGGGTAGTGCGTGCAGGCGAGGACGACGACGTCGGTCCGCCCGCCCTCCCCGTCCGCGAAGCACGGTGCGATCTCGGCGAGGACGTCCTCGTCGGAGCCCGGCGCGCCCATCAGCTCCGCCTCGGCCAGCGCCGCGAGGCGGCGCGAGCCGACGAGGGTCACGGCGCAGCCGGCGGCATAAGTTTCGACGAGATCGCGGGTGTAGTCGCGGGCGACGGTGCCGGGGGTCGCGAGCACGGCGATGCGCCGCGAGCGCGACAGCGCCGCCGCGGGCTTCACCGCCGGCACGGTCCCGACGAAGGGGATCGGGAAGCGCTGCCGCAGGGGCGGCAGCACCAGGGTCGAGGCGGTGTGGCAGGCGATGACGACGAGGTCGGGGGCGTGGCGCTCGATCAGCCGGTCCATGACGGCGACGACGCGGGCCACGAGCTCGTCCTCGGTGAGGCGCCCGTAAGGGAAACCGGCGTCGTCCGCCGCGTAGACGAAGCGGGCATCGGGGCGCGCCTTCGCAAGCTCGGAGAAGACCGTAAGCCCGCCGACCCCTGAATCGAACACCAGGATTTTCGGCGCCTCGCTCCCCATGCACGGGGCATAGACGGTTCCGGCGAGGAGGTCGACACGCATGGCACGCGGGGGCCGTGGACGCTGATCTCTCTAAAAAGCCGCCGGTTTCGTTAAGGAAGCCTCAAGGCTTGCGCCGCGGCACCGATCCCGTGGTGCGGGGATGGGCCTCGATGGCGGCGCGGGCGGCGCGGCGGCCCTCGAGGGTCGCGCCACCGACCGTCATGGCGCCGCCGCCGGCGGTGGCCTCGCCGGCGAGGAAGATCCTGCCGCCGACGGGCTCGCGGAGCGCTACGCGGGCCGCAACCCGCCCGGGGCGGGCGACCGAGTAGCTGCCGCGGGCGAAGGGATCGGTCCACCAGGCGGCAAGCCGCCCATTCGTGACGGCAGCGCGGATGTGGCTGCCGGCCATGCCGGACAGGCGCTCCACCGCGAAGTCGATCGCCGCGCGCTCGCCCGCCTCGCAGAGCTGCCTTGCGTGGTCGCCGCCGAGCATGACGAGGCAGAGGTCGCGGCCGAAGGGCCAGAACTCGAAGCTCACCGCGCCGCCGTCCACGACCTCGATCCAGTCGGTGCCCTCCAGGGGCGCGGCGCGGGCGCGGTCGACCTTCAGGGCGATCTTGGTGTAGGCGCCCATGCCGAGGCCGTCCAAGGCGTCCCGCGTGGCAGCCGGCAGGTCGGGGACGAAGCGCAGGCCGCCGGCCTTCAGCACGCCGACCGGCACGGTGACGATGGCGGCGCCGGCCCGGAGCGTGCCTTGGGACGTGTCGAGGGCGACGCCGCGCCCGTCCCAGCGGATCGCCTCGACCGGGGTCGAGAGCCGCACCGGCACGTCGGCTCCGTGCCGCGCCACAAGCGCCCCGTAGCCGCTCGGGACGAGATAGTCGTCGCCGGCCCAGAGCTGGTCGTAGTCGGCGACGGACACCCTTTGCGGGTCCTCGCCGAGGGCGAACTGGGTGATGCCGCCGGCGGCGGCCGCGATCTCGGGCGAGGCGCCCTTGACGGCGTCGGCGAAGGAGCGGTCGGCCGAGACGCCGCCCTCGAGGGCCTGCCAGATGCGCGAGAAGGCGGCGCGCCGCCGCGCCCGCTCGTCGTCCGGCATCCGCGCGCCGTCGCGGAAGACGATGGGCACGCCGTCCGGCCTGTCCTCCTCGAGGGGCACGCGCAGCTCGTCGGCGATCTGCTTCCACGGGTTGCGCTCGGCCCAGTGGATGTACTGCGCGCCGGCGTCGAAGGACGCCCCGAGGGTCGCGTCGGTGTAGGCGCGCCCGCCGATGCGGGAGCGCGCCTCCAGCACGACGAAGCTCTTGCCGGCCCGCCGCAGCTCCTTCGCGGTGGCCAATCCCGCGGCGCCGGCTCCGACGACGGCGACATCCACGTCCGCAGCGGAGGCGCGCCCGGCGAGGACCGGGGCGGCGAGGAAGCCGCCGAGGAGAGCGCGTCGCGAGATTCGCATGAGAGATGTCTTAGCCGCGTCCGCCGCGCCGGACGCTTCACGTCCTTGCGACGAGGCAATGCGCGGGCCAGCGGATCGGTTGCGCGCGTCGACAGCCCCCTCACCCGCTCGGGCCTCCGGCCCGAGTCGGCCTCTCCCTCCAGGGGCGAGGCGGTCAGCGCCGCTTCTTGCTCGGCACGGGCATGAGCGTCGGCGCCGAGGTCTTGCGCGGGGCGGGCGGGGGA
This sequence comes from Beijerinckiaceae bacterium, assembly GCA_036386395.1. GTDB lineage: Bacteria > Pseudomonadota > Alphaproteobacteria > Rhizobiales > Beijerinckiaceae > JAJKJG01. Next base: position 6,707 of record DASVVU010000078.1, read on the forward strand.
GCGGCGTCGGTGCGCGGGGTCTCGGCGTAGAGGCGCTTCACCGGCCAGCCGTCGCTCCAGCGGCCCATGTCGACGAGGGCGGGGCTGTCGCGCAGGGATGCCGCGTCCTTCCCCGAGAAGGCGGCCTCGAGCGCCATGTCGAGGGCCTTCCAGTAGCCCATGTAGTCGAGGGCGTCGGTCGCGCCGGCGATGAGCTGGTTCGCGAGCACCGTCTGCTCGCCGGTGAGCGACATGTCGGCGGACCAGCGCCACTGGCTGCGCTCCCGCGGCGCCTTCGGGTCCCGCGGCGGGTCCGGCGGGATCTTGATGGCGGCGGCGTCGTAGGCCGGGCTCGCTGCGCCGGGAGACGACAGGGTCGCGGAGAGCACCGGGAAGCCGTGGTCGTCGGAGAGCGCGCGCACGAACAGCTTCTTGTTCGCCGGCACGTTCTCGGCTTCCTTGAGGATCCGCTTCGAGGCGCGGTCGCTCGCGGCGGCCTCCCGGTCGCCGATCATGGTGACGATCAGGGTCGCGGGATCGATCTCCTTGAGGTCGGCGAGGAGCACGCCGCGGCTCTTCGGGTCGGAGGCGATGCCGCCGGGCATCAGGGCGAAGACGAGGGCCGGCGCCGGCAGGCCCTTCTCCTTTGCGGTCGCGGCGAGGTTGACGGCGACGGCAGCCCCGGCGAGGTGGCCGACCACCGCGAGCTTCTGCGCATCCGGCTTCGCCTGCTCGTCGTTGGCGAGGGCCGTGAGCGCGTCCTTGACGAGGGACGCGGCATTATTCGAGGCGTCGGCCGGCCGGGTGCGGTTCACCTCCTGGTACTTCGGGAACAGCACGAGGTTGCCCTTGCGGGCGAGGTGGTCGATCCAGGCGCCGTAGGCCTGCGGGTTCGGCTGCCCCCAGGCGTGAATGAAGACGACGACTGGGCGCGGCTGCGCCGGCGCGCCCGCGGCGTGGAAGACGAAGGTCGCGGCGCTCGCGCGCCCGACGGCGCGCTTCACCACCTCAGCCGCGGCGTAGTCGGTCCCGCCCGGGCCGCTCTTCGGCTGCGGCGGAGGCGTCGCGGCAAGCGCAGGCGCCAAAAAGAAGCCCAGGAGCGGGAGGCCCAGGATCGCGAGACGGGCGGCAAGGGAGCGCATCGAGGGTCCTTGGGCGATTCTCTTCCAGGCCGCCGGAGCGGCGTCATTGCTTCATGTTTAAGCACCACACTTTCACGGCTTTCTCAACCGCCGTCCCTCGGCGAGCGCCCGCAATGCACCGCGCAGCGTGCGCACGTCCTGCTCGGTGAGCCCGCGGCGCAGGAAGATGTCGCGCATGTTGCGGGCCATGATCGGGCGCTTGTCGGGCGGATAGAAGTTCACGGCGTCGAGCTCGGCCTCGACCCAGTCGAAGAACGAGGCGACGCTCTCCCGGGTTGCCGGCGGCGAGGGCTGGTCCGCGAACGGCACGGCCGTGCCTTCGGCGACCTTGAACCACTCGTAGCCCGCGAGCAGCACGGCCTGGGCGAGGTTGAGGGACTTGAAGGCCGGATTGACCGGGAAGGTCAGGATCGCGTCGGCAAGCGCGATCTCGTCGTTCTCGAGGCCCGTGCGCTCGCGCCCGAACAGGATGCCGACCTTCTGCCCGGCCGCGAGCCGCCCGTGCGCCTCGCGCATCGCCTCCCCGGGCCCCAGCACCCGCTTCATCTGCCCCCGCTCCCGCGCGGTCGTCGCGAGGACGAAGTTCAGATCCGCGACCGCCCCCCGCGCCGTCGCGAAAAGCGTCGCGCCTTCAAGGACGTGCACGGCCCCCGAGGCCGCCGCCCGCGCTCCCTTCTTCGGCCATCCGCCCCGCGGCGCGACGAGCCGCATCTCGGACAACCCGAAGTTCGCCATGGCCCGGGCCGCCATGCCGACGTTCTCGGCCATCTGCGGCCCGACCAGGACGACGATGGGGCGCGCGCCGGGGGCCAAGCTGTTGTGAATCGCCGTCATCCTCGGCTACTTCGAACGCGGCCAGCGAATTGCGGACCGACCGAAGCTTCAGTCATGCTCGCTTCCTCAAGCGCCATCAACGGGGCCTCCGGCTCCAGGCTTCACTGGTGGCAGATCGTCGGCGGCATTCTCCTGCCGATCGTCTGCTTTGTCGCCGACCTCCTCTCGGTCCGCATCGCCTCGCTGGCGCCGGTCGCGCTCTGGAGCTTTGCCGGGCTCGGAATGGGAGTCCTGATTCTTTCGTCCCGGCCGATGGAAAACGGCGCGTTGCGGGACGCCGTCCATGGGGCTCTCGTGGCTGCAGGAGTGGGCGCGGGACTCATCGGCGTTGTCCTGGCGCCCTTCACGGTGGTCGGCCTGATGTTCGGGATCGGCGTCTTCGGCCTGATCCCGTTCCTGGCCGCTCACGCATTCCGCCATCGCCTCAAGGCATTGGGCCGACACGAGACCGGCCCCCGGGCCCGTGGGGCCGTGCTGGCCGGAGCCGCCGCTCTCGTCGCGCTGCCCGGGCTCGCGCAATGGGCCGAGACCCGCTGGCTCGACGCGCGCGTCGCCGAAGCGGTCTCGCCGGACCCGCGGGTCGCCGCGGGCGGACTGCGGCGCCTCGCCGATTACCCGCTGCGCCTCGGGCGCGGCGAGGACGCGATCTGCCGAGGGCTCGCCGGATCGCCGCCGGATGAGAGTGAGGAGCCCAAGCCCCGCGTCGAGGACGCGACCGTGCTGCGCGAGCTCGAGCGGCTATACGGCCCGGACCCTCTGCGGACCTGCGAGACTCGCCTGTCCGACTGAAGCGTCCGCACATGCTTTGCGCTTCCCCGGCCCCATCGGGCGCGCTATAGCCGCGCTCGACGGCGTTCCTTCAGTTTCGAGCGTCATCCCTCACACGCGCAGGCAGGACCATGGCGAAGATCAAGGTGGCGAACCCCGTCGTCGAGCTCGACGGCGACGAGATGACCCGGATCATCTGGAAGCTGATCAAGGACAAGCTGATCCACCCCTACCTCGACATCGAGCTCGAGTACTACGACCTCGGGGTCGAGCACCGGGACGCCACCAACGACCAAGTGACCGTCGACGCCGCGAACGCGATCAAGCGGCACGGGGTCGGGGTCAAATGCGCCACCATCACCCCGGACGAGGGTCGGGTGAAGGAGTTCGGCCTGAAGGAGATGTGGCGCTCGCCGAACGGCACCATCCGCAACATCCTCGGCGGCGTGATCTTCCGCGAGCCGATCATCTGCCGCAACGTCCCCCGCCTCGTGCCGGGCTGGACGCAGCCGATCATCATCGGCCGCCACGCCTTCGGCGACCAGTACCGGGCGACC